>CAZDCO010000033.1:0-13690 GCA_964504025.1 uncultured Clostridia bacterium | reverse complement strand
GTACAATCGTACCGCGATCTGCCCTTAAAGGTAAATCAATGGTGCAACGTAATGCGTTGGGAAAAGACGACTCGTCCGTTCTTGCGTACGAGCGAGTTCTTGTGGCAAGAGGGACATACCGTGCACGAGAGTTCGGAGGAAGCGGAAGCGGAAACGCAGGAAATGTTGCGTATCTATAAAGAGTTTTCCGAAAACTGCTTGGCGATTCCCGTGCTGACGGGTAGAAAGACCGAGAAGGAAAAATTCGCAGGCGCGGTGGCGACGTATACCATGGAAGCGATGATGCACGACGGCAAGAGTTTGCAAGCAGGTACTTCGCACTACTTAGGGCAAAACTTCGCAAAGGCATTCGATATTCGTTTTTCGGGTAAAGACGGCGCGTTGCAAACGGCGTACACGACCTCTTGGGGTGTTTCTACGCGTTTAATCGGCGCAATCATCATGACGCACGGCGACGAACGCGGCTTGGTGCTTCCGCCCGTCGTTGCACCCGTACAATGCGTAATCGTGCCGATTGCGGCAAGAAAGGGCGGCGTCGTGGAAGCGTGCGAGAGCTTAAAAACTACGTTGGAAAACGCAGGTATTCGCGTTACGTTGGACGCGTCGGATAACAGTCCCGGCTGGAAGTTTAACGAATGGGAAATGAAGGGCGTACCCGTGCGTATCGAGCTTGGACCTCGCGACATCGAGGCTGGAAAAATGCTTTGCGCGCGCAGAGATACCTTGGAAAAGACGGAAATCGCGTTGGACGACGCGGTGGAGGGCGTAAAGGCGTTGCTTGCCGACGTACAAACGAATTTGCTGGAACGTGCGCGTAGCCGCAGGGATAGCCGAATCGTTTACGCGGACGATATGCAGGGCATTTTGGACGGCGTAGACGGCGGTAATTTCGTGAAAGCGGGTTGGTGCGGTTGCCAAGCTTGCGAAGACAAGATTAAGGAAGAAACGGGCGCAACGGCGCGTGTGTTTGCCGAAGGGGAAACCGCCGAACTTTGTGCCGTTTGTAAAGAAAAAGCGCAACACGTAATCGTATACGCGCGCGCTTATTAAAAACTAAACCGAATAGAAAAAAGTCCGCTCGTGCGCATAGCACGGACGGACTTTTTTGTTTAATGCGTTTCGTTGATGGTTTTAATCGTCTGCTTGACGCTTTCTCGCAACTCGGCAGGCAACCTACGGTATTCGTTCAAAAGCTCCGCTTCGCCGCGCGTGAGGCGCACTTCTTCGTCGTTTTCGGAGAAGAATTGCGACAGCGTCAGCCCCATGGCGTCGCAAATTTTTTCGAGATTCGCTATCGAGGGGACCGTACCGCGCGAAAACGTATTCGCCAAGGTGGACTGGTTGATCCCCGACAATTCCGACAGCCGATACACGCTTAAATTGCGCGCCAACCGCAGCTCGTTCAGTTTGCGAATTACGTCCATATCGTTGCCTCCCCTAATAGGTAGTATCAATATTATACTACAAAATTAAACTATAGCTATAACATAAATGAGTTGACATTATAGTTAAAATATGCTATACTGTGTTTGTCGATTTACTTATGGAGGTAAACTATGGAAAACTTTGATGCAAAAGATTTGGTGTTAGCGGAAAACGAAAGCGTCGTTAAGGCATGGACGTACGCCACGGGCAAGAAAAAGGTTCGTACGACGCACGAGCTTATCGTTACGAACAAGCGTATCGTTTCGTTGGAACGTATGGAACGCCGCGACGGACAAAAGATAACGCGTGAAGAATGGAGAAACAAGGACGTCGTTGGCGTATCCTGTTCCGCAGGAACGTCGTATAGCCGTCGCGTATCGATCCTTTGCGGCATAGCGGCGTTGTTCTGCTTCGTTGGTTTTGGCGCTATGGTAGGATTGCACGTTTTAACCGGACTTGTCATGCTGGTTGCTGCGGGCGGACTCGGCTATTTGTGCTATCGGTTTTGGAACGGTATGAAATCGTGTACGTTCGATTTGCTTTTGACGACGCAAACGCGTTTGAATAGCGGACTTGCCATCAATAAGCAAAGCACGTCGACTTTGTTCGGACACGCTTTCGGCGGCAAGTTTTTCAAGCGTTTGACGAATAAGTTGATGGTCAAGGTAGAAGAGAACGCGGCATATGAAATCGTTGCCGTGATCGGTTCGTTGCTTTTAACGAACGACTAAAAAAACGAGAAAACAGTCGTAAAACACGTTATACGGGTGTGCGGAAAGATTTTTCGCGCGCCCGTTTTTCTTTGTCCGAAAATAGGGCTAAAAAAAGGAAAATGTTGTTCGACGCATACCTGGGTGCTTCGTTTTTCCGTTTGTTGCGAAAAAGAGGGCGAAAAACGTCGAAAGGGCTTGAAAAAGAAAGTAGATTTGCGCGCGTGAAATGGGTGAAAAACGCATAAAAATACGGGAAAATACCCCTACGCACTTGACGGAATACGAAAAAAATGGTATTATAATGTTATGGAAAACGTAGAAGAACTCAATCAAAAAATTGCAAAAAACTTGGCTTCCTATCGCAAGGAAAAGGGGCTGACGCAGGCGGAGCTTGCCGAGCGTATCAACTACTCGGATAAATCGGTGTCCAAATGGGAATCGGGCAACGGCGTACCCGATTTGTACGTCCTGTTACGGCTTGCGGAATTATACGAGGTAACGCTTGACGAACTCGTGGGGAAGGACGCGGAAGAGAAAAAGCTGGAAACGCAACAAGCGAACAAGAAAGAACGATTGAAGCATTGGGGGTTACACTTGCTCGTGTCCCTCTTGTCCGTCGGGATCGTTTGGCTCGTCGCTACCTGTTTGTTCGTCGGTATGCGTTTGTTTGCGCCTCAAATTCAGGATAGCTGGTTGACGTTTATCTACGCCATTCCCGTAACGGCGATTTTGTTCATCGTCTATTCGGGAATATGGAAATACCGCTTTATCAATTTCGTATCGGTATCGGCGTTGATTTGGACGGTGATTTTATCGGTCTTTTTAACGTTGCAACGGGTATACGCTTCTTTCGGTTGGAACGCCGATATGCTTTGGAGTGTGTTCATTTTGGGTATTCCTTTGCAGGCGTTGGAAGTCCTTTGGGCATTCTTCCGTTCGATATTCCGTCGCAAGGATAAGAAGGCTGCGGTCGTCGTTAGGACGGACGAGAACGCGGAAACGGACGAAAAATAAGTCGGTTTGGGGAAGAGATCTATGCTGTGCGGAAACTGCAAAAAAAATCAAGCTACGAAAACGTACGAGCAAACGAAAAACGGCAAGCGCGAAGTGGAGTACTACTGCTTGGACTGCTATCATAAGCTGTTCACTTGCGCCGAGCCGTCGTATACGTCCTGTCCCTATTGCGGCACTACGGCGGCGGACGTCAAGAAACGGAAAATCGTCGGGTGCGCGCATTGCTATCAAACGCTGAAAGACGCGTTGGCGGAGTTGATCGCCGCTATGCAGGGGGACGAGCGACACGAGGGCAAACGGCCGTACGATACCGACTCCGAACGGATCATGCGGCGGAGAGCGGAGTTACGCGAAATTCAAACGCGCGCGCAGGAAAACAAAGACTACGAACGGGCGCGAGAGTGCGAACGGGCGGCGTCCGCGTTAGAGGAAGGGTTGGAGGAGGAGTACGTATGGCAAAAGCACCGGCGTTTATCGAAACGTTAGTTACGTCTACCCGTATCCGTTTGGCGAGAAATCTCGCCGCTTATCCTTTTCCGCAAAAACTTGATCGGGCGTCGGCGGAGGAAGTCGTCTATCTCGTCGGAAACGCGTTGCATACGCTGGACGATTTTGAAAAATTCGACGTGGGCGAAATGAGTGCGTTGCAGGCTACTTTGTTGCAAGAACAGCATTTGATCAGTCCTGCGTTGATACGGCGAAAGGGAACGGCGTTCCTGTCGGCGGATCGGTGCATTTCCGTGATGGTGAACGAAGAGGACCATTTGCGACAGCAATACATTTGCAAGGGCTTCGACCTGTTCAAAGCGTACGAACGCATCAGCGGTTTGGACGAGGGTTTGTCCTCGTCGTTATGCTTTGCCTACGACGATACACTCGGCTATTTGACGGCGTGTCCGAGCAACTTGGGCACGGGCATGCGCGCTTCGGTGATGATGTTTTTGCCCGGTTTGACGTTGCGGAAGGAGCTGGACGATTTTATCCCCACCTTGAAAGCAGGCGGCTTGACGGTGCGCGGCGTGTTCGGCGAAGGTACGGCTGCGGAGGGGTACAGCTATCAGGTGAGCAACGAACGCACGCTCGGAAAATCGGAAGCGGAGTGGTTGCAGGATATGGTGAAGATCACGATGTCGCTGTGCGATTTGGAACTCCGCGCGCGAGAAAAACTCCTGCAAGAAAAGCGGTTGCCCTTATACGACGCGTGCTTGCGCGCGTACGGGTTGCTGACGAATTGCGCCGTGCTTTCGCAAAAGGAGTTGACGGACGGAATCGTCAAGGTGAAGCTCGGTATGGCGTTAGGCTTTTTCAAGGCGAGAGATATCGAAGCGTTTAACGACTTTTTGGCGGATATGCGCCCCTCGTCCTTCCGTTTGGAGAACAAGTTGGAGGGGGCGAGCGAACTCGATTGCGACGTGGCGCGCGCGGAAATCGTTACCAAAGTCCTGCCTGAATTTGTGTTGCGCGTCGATTGACGATAAACGAAAAAATAAACGAAAAGGAAGCGAACTATGCGCCCGTTATCATTAGCCTCGGACAATTTCAGAAAAGCGCTTAGCCTTGCCAACGCGATAACGGTGGAAAAGGGAGCGAGTTACGTGGGAAGCGAGCACTTCGTTTACGCGTTTTTATGCCTGCCGCAATGCCGCGCGTACGGCATTTTGGCCGGCGAGGGAATTACCCGTAACGAATATGAAGAGCTGTTTTTTAAGTCGATTTGCAAAAACTTGAAATACGAAGGACTGACCCGTCGTACGCAAAACATGTACGATCGGGCGGTGCAACTGTCCGAAGAGACGGAAACGAAAGCGGGTACGGCGCACATGCTGTACGCGATTTTGCAAACGCCCGATTGCGCCGCGGTGAAAATATTAAAAAACTTTGCGGAGATTGACGTACTCCTGCAAAAGACGAAGAACGTATTGTTGGCGTTGAAACATCAATCTGCGTTCGGGGAAGTGGACGAAGGGAACGACGGGCACGATCCTCTGACGGACGAATATTCGGGCAATACGGGCGAGTGCGCGACGGAGAGGAAACTTGCCGCTTGGGAATCCCCCACTTTGGAACGGGGCAACGGGTTGCAATCGTCGCGGAGTGCGACGGCGGAAAAACTTGCCGCCTACGGCGTGGATATGACCGAACGGGCGAGGAAGGGAAAATACGATCCCGTCATCGGTAGAAAGAAAGAGATTGAAAAGGTAGTGCAGGTGCTTTCGCGGCGGAGCAAGAACAATCCCGTTTTGATCGGTGAACCGGGCGTGGGCAAAAGCGCGATCGTCGAGGGCTTGTCGCAGTTGGTGGTGAGCGGCGACGTACCGCAACAGTTGTATAACAAGACGGTATTTTCCGTCGATTTACCCGGTATGCTCGCAGGCGCGCGGTACCGCGGTGATTTTGAAGAGCGGTTGAAAGATATGGTGGATACCGTTTTACAGGACGGCGACGTCGTCTTGTTTATCGACGAAATTCACACGATCGTCGGCGCAGGCGCGTCCGCGGAGAACGGAATGGACGCCGCGAATATTTTGAAACCCCTGCTTTCGCGCGGCGATTTGCAGGTGATCGGCGCGACGACGGTGGAAGAATACCGCAAGTATATCGAAAAGGACGGGGCGTTGGAACGGCGATTTACGCCCGTCATGGTGGAAGAACCGTCCGCGGAAAACGCAATTTCTATCCTGAAAGGCTTGCGGAGTAAATACGAAGAACATCACGAAATCGTGATCACGGACGAGGCGATCGAAGCGGCGGTGCAGTTGTCTTCGCGATATATCACCGATCGCTTCTTGCCCGATAAGGCGATCGACTTGATCGACGAGGCGGCGGCGCGCGTGCGCGTCGTAGAGGATGGCGGCGGTGCGGAGATTGCCGAGTTGCAAAAGGAGATCGAGCGTTTGGATACCGAACGGAAACTCCACGAAAGCCGAAACGAGTTTGCTTTGGCAACTGAAACGTTATCCGCGTTGCGTATCGCTAAGGAAAAGCTCGTCGCACTCCGTCAAGCGCAAGCCCCGATTACGCTTGCCGACGGCAGAAGCGCGATCGGCAAAGAACAGGTGGCGGCGATCGTCAGCGCGCGTATGCGTATTCCGTTGACGAAGATTACGCAGGAAGAGGGCGAAAAGTTGATGCGCTTGGAAGAGGAGTTGCATCGCAGGATCGTCGGGCAAAACGAGGCGGTTACCGCCGTGGCTAAGGCGATTCGTCGTGCGCGCGCAGGCTTGAAAGATCCGTCGCGCCCGATCGGTTCGTTTATTTTCGTCGGACCTACGGGCGTGGGAAAAACCGACCTTTGCAAAGCTCTTGCCGAGTCGTTGTTTGGTTCGGAAGAACAAATGATTCGCTTGGATATGAGCGAATACATGGAAAAACAATCGGTGTCGAAGTTGATCGGCGCGCCTCCGGGCTACGTGGGTTACGAGGATATGCAAACGGGACAACTGACAGATAAAGTGCGTACGAAACCGTATAGCGTCATCTTGTTCGACGAGATCGAAAAGGCGCACCCCGACATATTCAATTTGTTGTTGCAGATTTTAGACGACGGGCGGTTGACGGATAGCAAGGGCAGGACGGTTAGCTTTAAGAACGCGGTGATTATCCTCACCTCCAACACGGGCGCGAGCGAGGCGCAGGAACGGCGTACGGGCTTGTACGGCTTCGGCGGCGGACAAGGCGGACGGAGCGGCGAAGAGGTGAACGAGCGGCAGTACGAGGGTATGCGCGAACGCATTATGGCGGCGTTAAAGGAAAAATTCCGTCCCGAATTTTTGAATAGAATGGACGACGTAATCGTATTCCATAGCCTTTCCGTGGACGATTGTCGGCGGATCGGCGGCAAGATCGTGGATTCGTTGGCGAAGCGTTTGAACGAGCAGCGCGGCATTACGTTGACGGTAACGGACGGCGCGTTGACGGCACTCGTAGACGAGGGATACGACTCGCAGTACGGTGCGCGCCCCTTGAAGAGAGTGGTACGGCGCAGGATCGAAGACAGGCTGTCCGAAGAAATTTTGCTCGGCAAAGTACGGAACGGACAAAAGGTAACGGTGGATTACGTCGGCGGCGAATATACGTTTTGCGCAAGGATGTAAAGGAGAAAGAGTATGAAACTGACTACGGCAGGCGAATCGCACGGGCGGGCGTTGGTTGCCATTATCGAAGGTTTGCCGTCGCACTTACGGGTGGACGGCGAAGAGATCAACGCGCAACTTGCGTTGCGGCAAAGCGGCTTCGGGCGCGGCGGCAGACAAAAGATCGAAAAGGACAGGGTAGAAATTTTGACGGGCGTGCGGAACGGTGAAACGTTGGGTAGCCCCGTAACGCTGTGCATTTACAATTCCGATTACGCAAATTGGGAAACGTGTATGTCGGCAAACGCGTGCGACGAAGAAGTGATGAAGCAAAAACGGCTGACTTGCGTGCGTCCCGGACACGCCGATTTGACGGGCGTGCGGAAATACGCCCAAACGGACGCGAGAAACGTGTTGGAACGCGCTTCCGCGCGCGAAACCGCCATTCGAGTGGCGGCAGGCGGCGTATATAAGAGCTACTTGTCCGAACTGGGTATATCGATCGGCGGCTACGTGAAAGAGGTATGCGGCGTGCGCGACGAGGGCGAATACGACTTCGCTCGGCTTGCCAAAGCGAAGACGACGAGCGTGGGCATGATCGACGACGAGGCGAACGCACGGGCGCAGGAGAAGATTGCGCAGTTGAAAGCGCAGGGCGACACGGCAGGCGGTATCGTGGAAATTCGCGTGCGGGGCGTCAAGAGCGGCTTCGGCAGCGTGATGACGTACGATCGGAAGTTGGACGCGCAACTCGCAGGCGCGCTGATGAGTATTCAGGCGGTCAAAGGCGTAGAAATCGGTGCGGGCTTTGCGACGGCAAAGACGAGCGGCAAGGACGTGCACGACGAAATCTATTACGACGAGGCGCGCGGCTATTACCGCAAGACGAATCGTGCAGGCGGTTTGGAAGGCGGCATGACGAACGGAGAAGAACTTGTGCTGCGCGTGGCGATGAAGCCTATTCCCACCCTGATGAAAGGGTTACAAACGGTCGATTGCGTAACGAAAGAACGCGCGATGGCGGCGTCCGAACGGAGCGACGTGTGCGCCGTGTTCGCGATGGAGATTATCGCCGAAGCGGTCGTGGCGCAGGTGCTTGCCGACGCCGTCGATCAACGGCTCGGTGGGGATACCATGGACGAGGTGAAGCAACGCTACGCGGCGTTGCAATAGGAAAAAGAGTATGGAAGAAGTAACGGTACGAACGCCGTCTATGCAGGGTAAAATTACGATCGGCAGCGGCGTGTTGGAAGGGCGTTTGGCGGCTTTGACGGCAGGGCAGCGCAACTTCGCGCTCGTGGACGAAAACGTCCTGTCTTGGCATTACGATAGGTTGTCGGCGTATTTTCAGCCGTCTGAAATCTTCGTGTTGCCGTCGGGCGAGAAGAGCAAGTCCTTTCAAAAGTTGGGAAAGATACTCGGCGCGATGAGTGCTTGCGGCTTGCACCGCAGTTCGCGGTTGTTTGCGATCGGCGGCGGCGTCGTTGGGGATATAGGCGGTTTGGCGGCGGCGTTGTATATGCGCGGTATTTCCTGCGTGCAAATCCCCACTACGCTGTTGGCACAGTTGGATAGCAGCGTGGGCGGTAAAACGGCGGTAAATATGCACGGCGTGAAAAATATCGTCGGCGCGTTCTATCAGCCTTGCGAAGTGCTCGTGGACGACGCGTTTTTATCGACGTTGCCCGATCGGGAGATTAAATGCGGCTTGGGCGAAATCGTGAAATACGCCGCACTCAACGGCGAGATATTCGACGCGTTGTACGGGAAGAGCACGGCGGAGTTGTCCGACAGGGCGTTTTTAGCCTCACTCGTGCCACTTTGCGTGCGGCATAAGGCGCGCGTGGTCGAAGCGGACGAACGGGAGAACGGCGAGAGGAAGTCGTTGAACATCGGGCATACGACGGGACACGCGATCGAGCCGACGAGCGGTTTATCGCACGGGGAGTGCGTATTGCTCGGTATGCTGTTGGAAACGCGGATTGCGATCGACGAGGGAGTATGCGACGCGGACTACGGCGAGAAATTGCTTTCGATCGTGCAGTCGGCGTTGGTGGTAGAGCCGCGAAACGCGTTCCCGTTGCAGAAGGCGGCGGTGTTGGCGGCAAAGGCGAAATCGGATAAAAAGAACGCCGACGACGGAAAGATCGTAACGGCGTTGCCGAAAGGCTACGGGCAATGGACGACGTACGCTATGCCGTTTGAAGAGTATAAACGGGCGTTGTCGCGCGTTGCGGAAAGAGATTGACGGGAAGAAAAAAGTATGCAACGGATTTTGGCAAGAGAGAGCTTCGAGGGAGAATTTGAACTTCCGGGCGATAAATCGATCACGCACCGCGCGGTGATGTTCAACGGCGCGGCGCAAGGACGTGCGGTAATCACGCACGCGTTGACGGGGGAAGATTGTCTTTCGACCTGCGCGTGTATGCGCGCACTCGGCGCAAAAGTGGAGATCGACGGGGATACCGTATGCGTAGAGGGTACGGAAACGTTTACCGACGGCACGCGGTTAGATTGCGGCAATTCGGGTACGACCATTCGATTGTTGACGGGCTTGTTGTCGGGCAAAGGGGTGCACGCTACGCTGTTCGGGGACGAATCGTTGTCCCTGCGTCCCATGAAACGAGTGTCTGAACCGCTGTCGGCGTTGGGCGCGCGCGTGGAAACGACGGACGGACGACCGCCGTTGCGCGTTTTGCCTGCAAATTTGCAGGGCGAGAAGATCGATCTTGCCGTATCGTCGGCGCAGGTAAAGAGCGCGTTGTTGTTGGCAGGTTTGTCCGCGGAGGGAGAAACTTGCGTGCGTGAACCGATCCGTTCGCGCGACCATACCGAACGCATGTTGGCGGCGATGGGCGCGAATATCGCCGTGAAAGAGGACGGCGTACACGTGCAAAAGAGTAGTTTGCGCGCGATCGACGTTTGCGTGCCTGCGGATATTTCCTCGGCAGCGTATTTTATGGCGCTCGGTGCGTTAAAGGGAAAGACGGTATGCAAGAACGTGGGTATCAATCCTACCCGTACGGGCATACTCAAAGCGTTTGACAAACTCGGCGTGCGGTACGCGTTGCAAAACGTGCGGATGTCGGGCGGCGAAGAGATCGCGGATATCGTCGTGGAAAAATCGAATATGCGCGCCGCTACGCTGACGGCGGAGGACGTGCCGTCTATGATCGACGAATTGCCCTTGGTGGCGTTGTTGTGCGCGTTTGCCGACGGAGAAAGTCGCATTTCGGGCGCGAAAGAATTGCGCGTGAAAGAGAGCGACCGTATTCGCACGGGCGCGGAGTTGATTCGTAACTTGGGCGGCGACTGTACGGAAACGGAGGACGGATATATCGTGCGCGGCAAGCCGAAACTCGTCGGCGGCGACGTGGACAGTTACCTCGATCATCGTATCGCCATGACGGCGGCGGTGGGGCTGATCGCTTCGGAAAAGGGGGGCACGATTCATAGAGAAGAATGTTGCGCCATTTCTTTCCCCGACTTTTTCCGGAAACTCGGAGTACGGTAAACGAGGAGGGCAGGTGTGAGATGAACGAGCGTACGTTGCGGTTGGGCTTGATCGGAAAGGACGTTTCCAAATCACTCAGCGAAGAGATGCATACCTTTATTTTATCGCAATGGGGCGTAGGGTGCGACTATCACCGCTTCTCCGTTGCGGACGACGGATTCGACGACGCGATGCGCACGTTGCTCGGCGACTTCGACGGGTTTAACGTAACGATTCCGTACAAGCGCGAAGTGTTCGCCTATTTGGACGAGATCGTCGGCGACGCGTTCGCTTGCGGTGCGGTCAACACGGTGTCTTGCGCTACGCGGCGTGGGTACAATACCGACGGCGTGGGTTTTTTGCAAATGCTGACGTCGGCGCACATCGACGTGAAGGGCAAACGAGTACTCGTGCTCGGCGCAGGCGGTTCGGGACGCAGCTCGGCGGCGGCGTTGAAGGGGGCTGGCGCACGCGTGTATATGTATAGGCGTAACCGCGAAGAGTTGGAGGAGGCGTGCGCGCAGTTGGGCGTTACGGCGGCAACCGATCCCGAAGAGGGCGGCTACGATATACTCGTAAACGCTACGGGCGTAGGTATGCACGACAGCGAGGGGCGTTCCCCCGTGGGCGAGCGCGCGTTCCGCGGTGCGACGGCGGCGGTCGATTTGATTTACGTACCGACGGAGTCCGAATTTTTACGGCTTGCGGCGCGGTGCGGTTTGCAAACGGTGAACGGCGCGGCGATGTTGTTTTATCAAGCCTATTATGCCGATTGCGTCTTTTTGGGACGCGACGGGAACGCGGACGAGGCGAAAAACTTTTACGAACGATATCTTTCACGGTAAACGAAAGGAGAAAAGAATATGAAATTTTTGGTGTTGAACGGAGTCAATTTGAATTTGACGGGCTTGCGCGAAAAGAGCGTGTACGGCACGCAAACGCTGGCGCAAATGAACGAAACGATTGCCGCGCATTGCGCGAAGAACGGAGACGAAGCGGAGTTCTTCCAAAGCAATATTGAGGGCGAGTTGGTCAACGCGATTCATAACGCCTTTTTGCAAAGAACGTGCGACGCGATCGTACTCAACGCCGGCGCGTTTACGCACTATAGCTACGCCTTGCGCGACGCGATCGCCGCGATCGATATTCCCGTCGTGGAGGTGCATATTTCCAACGTGCACGCGAGGGAAGCGTTCCGCCACGACAGCGTTTTGTCCGAAGTGTGCAAAGGCGTCGTTTGCGGACTGGGCGTAGGTAGCTATGTCGCCGCGATCGAGGGCTTAAAGACGCTATAACGGAGAGAGGGTTATGAACGTTATTTTGTGCGGAATGATGGGCGCAGGCAAGACGACGATCGGTATCAAGATCGCCGAACGCACGGGGCGTAGGTGGTACGATACCGACGGCGTAATCGTCGATCGCTACGGCAATATCGCGGACATTTTCGAATATTACGGCGAGGCGCATTTTCGTAAGCTGGAAACGGAGATCGTGCGCGAGTTGGCTGTGATGGACAATTTGGTTATTTCCACGGGCGGCGGTTTGGTGTTGAAGAGTGAAAACAACGAACTGTTGCAAGCGAACGGGAAGATCGTCTTTTTGCGCGCGGCGCAGGAAACACTTGCGCAACGGTTGCACGTGGACGGCACTCGTCCGCTGTTGCAAACGTCGACGGAGAATATTCAAGATCGGTTGGCGAGGCTGATGAAAGAACGCACGCCCGTCTACGAGCACGTATCCGATTATATCGTGGACGTGGACGGAAAAACGCCCGATCAAATTGCGGAAGAAATCGTGCAAATTTTTGAAAAGGACGGGGCAGGTACGAAGTGAAGACGGTTTTGGTAACGGGCGGCGTACGCGGAATCGGGCTCGCGATCGCGAAAAAGTTTAAGCAAAGCGGCGCGAGAGTATGCGTAACGTATACGAAGGACGAGGAAAGCGCGGCGATTGCGCGCGATTTGGGTTTGGAAGTCTATCGTTCGGACGCGTCGAAGGAAAGCGACGTCGTGGCGTTGTTCCGCGCGATCGGGGAAATCGATGTGTTGGTCAACAACGTGGGCACGTGCTTTTTTAAGCAAATTCAAGACGTTACGTACGAGGAATTTCAACAGGTGTTCGCCGTCAATACGGGCAGCGCGTTCTTGTGCAGTCGGGAAGCGGCGAAGGGAATGATCTCCAACCAACGCGGACATATCGTCAATATTTCTTCCGTTTGGGGTGAGGTCGGCGGCAGTTGCGAAAGCGTGTATTCCGCGTCCAAAGCGGCGTTGCTCGGATTTACGAAGGCACTTGCCAAAGAACTCGGCTATTCGCATGTACGGGTGAACGCCGTGTCGCCGGGCGTGATCGATACGCAAATGAACGCGCGTTTTTCCGACGCAGAGAAACGCGAGCTTTGCGAGGAAATTCCCTTGGGTAGAATGGGGTTGGCGGACGAAGTGGCGAACGCCGTCTTTGCGTTGGACGAGAACGAGTATATCACGGGCGTCGATTTGCCGATCAACGGCGGATTTTCGATCGTATAACAAAAAAACGAGCTTGCGCTCGTTGACTGCCGATAGGTCAGTGGGGTAAAAATGAAAAACGGGAACACGTGGTTTCGCGGTATCCGTCGCCGAAATCAAAAACCGTGTGATGCACGAACGAGGCGACGGGCTACCGTCCTACGGGCGGAGTGTCGTCGCTCACCGAGAGAACGCTCGTTACGGGCGGAAACGTGTTTCGCTCCTCGCGCGAACCCACGGGAACACGTGGTTTCGCGGTATCCGTCGTTGAAATCAAAAACCGTGTGATGCACAAAGTGCATCACACGGTTTTTGGTCGAGGCGACGGGGTTCGAACCCACGACCTCAGCGTCCCGAACGCTGCGCGCTACCAGCTGCGCTACGCCTCGATTTATTAAAGAGATGGTCGAGGCGACGGGAAATTGGCTAACGCCAAAGTGTCGCTACGCTCGCGCGAACCCACGA
>CAZDCO010000032.1:0-13968 GCA_964504025.1 uncultured Clostridia bacterium | reverse complement strand
AGCCATGGTGCTCGCGCACGGGTTCGACGGCTTGGTGATGATTCCCAACTGCGACAAGAATGTGCCCGGGCTGTTGATGGCGGCGGCGCGGTTGAATATTCCCACCGTGTTCGTCAGCGGCGGACCGATGCTCGCAGGTAAAGTGGGCGGTAAGAAGCGTTCGCTGTCGAGTATGTTCGAAGCCGTCGGCGCGTATACCGCAGGCAAAATCAACGAAGAACAGCTTTGCGAATACGAACGCAAAGTATGCCCGACGTGCGGTTCGTGTTCGGGTATGTATACCGCAAATTCGATGAACTGTCTGACAGAAGTGTTGGGTATGGGTTTGCGCGGCAACGGTACGATTCCTGCCGTGTACTCCTCCCGTATCGAGTTGGCAAAGCACGCGGGTATGCAGGTAATGGAGTTGGTGAAAAAGAATATTCGTCCGCGCGATATTATGACGGCGGCGGCAATCAAAAACGCAATCACCGCGGACATGGCACTCGGTTGTTCGACGAACAGTATGTTGCACTTGCCTGCGATTGCAAACGAATGCGGCGTACCGTTCAACTTGGACGAAGTCAACGAAATCAGCGAAAGAACGCCGAACTTATGCCACCTCGCGCCTGCAGGTCCGACGTACATGGAAGACTTGAACGAGGCAGGCGGCGTATACGCCGTTTTGAAGGAGTTGGAAGGCTTGGGCTTGTTGGATACTTCGGTGATGACTTGCACGGGCAAGACGATGAAGGAAAATTTGGAAGGCGTCGTCAATTTGGACGAGGACGTCGTTCGCAAACCTGAAAACGCGTTCGGCAAGACGGGCGGTATCGCGGTGTTGAAAGGCAACCTCGCGCCCGACGGCTGCGTCGTCAAACGGGCGGCGGTGGCGACGGAAATGCTCGTGCACGAAGGGCCTGCCAAAGTGTTTGAAAGCGAGGAGGAATGTATCGCCGCCATTTACGCAGGCAAGATCGTCAAAGGGGACGTCGTCGTGATCCGTTACGAGGGTCCTGCCGGCGGTCCGGGTATGCGTGAAATGCTTTCTCCCACCTCCGCGATTGCTGGTATGGGCTTGGATAAGGACGTAGCGTTGATCACCGACGGTAGATTTTCGGGCGCGACGCGCGGCGCGTCGATCGGGCACGTTTCCCCCGAAGCCGTTTCGGGCGGTCCGATCGCTTACGTTCGCGACGGCGATATGATCGCGATCGACATTCCGAATTACAAAATCGAATGGAAAATTTCCGACGAGGAACTTGCGCGTCGCAAGGCGAGTATGCCGATCAAGAAGAAGAAAGTCAGCGGCTATTTGAAGAGATACAGCGAGCAAGTCAGCTCGGCGGACAAGGGCGCGATTATCAACGTCGTGAGCGAATAAAAAAGGAAGTGGACGATTATGGCAATGACGATGACGCAAAAAATCCTTGCGGCGCACGCAGGGTTAAAGGAAGTGTCGGCAGGGCAGTTGATTCTCGTAGACGTGGATCGAGTACTCGGCAACGACATTACTTCGCCCGTGGCGATACGGGAATTCGATCGTATCGGTGCGAAAGAGGTGTACGATAAAGACAAAGTTACGATGGTCATGGATCACTTCGCACCCAACAAGGACATCAAGGCAGCCGTGCAATGTAAAATGTGCCGCGATTTTTGCGACGCGCACGACGTTACGCACTTCTACGACGTGGGTAGAATGGGTATCGAGCACGCACTCCTACCCGAAAAGGGCTTGGTTGCGCCCGGCGACGTCGTAATCGGCGCGGACTCGCATACCTGTACCTACGGCGCACTCGGCGCGTTTTCGACGGGCGTGGGTTCTACCGATATGGCGTGCGGCATGGCGACGGGAAAGGCTTGGTTCAAAGTGCCTTCCGCGATCAAATTCGTGCTCAAAGGCAAACTGAACAAATACGTGTCGGGCAAGGACGTCATTTTGCATATTATCGGCAAGATCGGCGTGGACGGCGCGTTGTATAAATCGATGGAGTTCGTCGGCGAGGGAGTGAAAGCACTTAGCGTATTCGATCGTTTGACCATTTCCAACATGGCGATCGAAGCCGGCGCGAAGAACGGCATTTTCGAGGTGGACGAGCAAACGACGGCGTACGTGGACGAGCGTTGCAACCGCCCGTATACCGTGTATAAAGCGGACGAGGACGCCGTATACGACGAAACGTACGAGATCGATTTGAGTACGATCCGTTCGACGGTTGCCTTCCCTCACCTGCCCGAAAACACCAAGACGTTCGACGAGATCGGCGACGTGAAAATAGACCAAGTCGTGATCGGTTCGTGTACGAACGGACATTATAAAGACTTGGAAGAAGCGGCTTCTATCTTGAAGGGCAGAAAGGTGGCGAAACGGGTACGCGCGATCGTAATCCCTGCGACGCAGGATATCTATTTGCGCGCGATGGAAAACGGCTTGTTGAAGATATTTATCGAGGCAGGCTGCGTCGTATCTACCCCCACTTGCGGACCGTGTTTGGGCGGTTATATGGGCATTTTGGCGGCAGGCGAACGCGCCGTGGCAACGACGAACCGTAACTTCGTCGGACGTATGGGCGACGTGAAATCGGAAGTGTATTTGGCTTCGCCTGCGGTGGCGGCGGCGAGTGCGATCGCCGGCAAGATTGCCGATCCGAACGCGTTGGAATAAGGAGAAGAGTATGAAATTTCAAGGAAAAGCACTCGTATACGGGGATAACGTCGATACCGACGTCATCATTCCCGCACGGTATTTGAATACGATCGACAAGAAGGAGCTGGCTTCCCATTGTATGGAAGACATCGACAAGACGTTCACGACAAGGGTGCAGGACGGGGACGTAATGGTGGCAGGGTACAACTTCGGTTGCGGTTCGTCGAGAGAACACGCGCCCATCGCCATCAAGGAGAGCGGCGTTTCGCTCGTCATTGCCAAATCGTTCGCGCGCATTTTCTATCGCAACGCGATCAACATCGGCTTGGCGATCGTGGAGTGCCCCGAAGCCGTCGAAGGCATTGTGGACGGGGACGTCGTCGAGGCGGACTTGGATAACGGCGTCATTTATAACCGCACTTCGGGAAAATCGTTCGCGACGCAACCGTTCCCCGAATTTATCCAAAAGATTATCGCGAACGGCGGTTTAGTGCCCTCTATCCAAAAGGGCGATATTCGCTAAACGAAGGAGGATGGTAGACGTGAAGAAATATTCGATAGGTTTGTTACGCGGCGACGGAATCGGTCCCGAGATCGTGGATAGCGCGGTGCGCGTATTGGAAGCGGTGGGCAAGAAGTACGGGATCGAGTTTGCGTTCACTCCCTATTTGATCGGCGGCGCTGCGATCGACGCGTGCGGTAAGCCCCTGCCCGACGAAACGGTGGCAGGTTGTTTGGCTTCGGACAGCGTGTTGCTCGGCGCGGTGGGCGGTCCGAAATGGGACGCTTTGCCTGGCAATATTCGTCCCGAAAAGGCGTTGTTGGGGATTCGCGAGGCGATGGGCTTGTTTACCAACCTGCGTCCTGCCAAGCTGTACCCTGCGTTGAAGGGCGATTGCCCCCTGCGCGCGGATATCGTGGAAAACGGCTTCGATATTATGATCGTACGCGAGTTGACGGGCGGTATCTACTTCGGCGAGCGCGGTTATCGCGAGGGGAAGTACGGCGAAGAGGCGTACGATACCGAAAGTTACAGCCGTATGGAGATCGAACGGATCGTGCGCGTGGCGTTTGAAACGGCGAGAAAGCGCAGAAAGAAATTGACGAGTATCGACAAGGCGAACGTTTTGGAAACGTCGCGGTTGTGGAGAAAGATCGTGCACGAAATCGCGGCGGAATATCCCGACGTGGAGGTGAACGATATGTTGGTGGATAACGCGGCGATGCAGCTCGTGAGAAACCCGTCGCAATTCGATGTGGTGGTAACGAGCAATATGTTCGGGGATATTTTATCGGACGAAGCGTCGCAAATTACGGGCTCGATCGGTATGTTGCCCTCGGCGTCCTTGAACGACGGTACGCGCGGTTTGTACGAGCCGATTCACGGTTCCGCGCCCGATATTGCAGGACAAAACAAGGCGAATCCGATCGCTACGATTCTGTCGGCGGCGATGATGCTCTTATACGCGTTCAACGAAAGCGAGGCGGCGAACGCAATCGTCGCGGCGGTGGACGACGTCTTGAACGAGGGGTATCGCACGGCGGACTTGGCGCACGGCGCGCCTGCCTTGACGACGACGGAAATGACCGATAAAATTATGGAGAGAGTGTAAACCTATGGAAAGGGAAGCTTTGCGTGCGGTATACGAAAACGTATGCCTCAGCGGCGTATTTTACGGCGTAACGGAAAAGCCGTTGTTGCGCGCTTTGGATAGGTATATCCGTGCGGACGAACCGTCCGAAAAGAGTCGCGCGTACGCGGCGTTCGCGGCACTCGTTTACGAGGGCGGCGGCAATTTGTCCGCGTGCGTAAGCAAACTGGTATTGGAGGACGAAAACGTATATATCAAAGCGGCGGCGCGAGGTGAAGAAGTCGCCGAGTGTGTGCGGCGTTCGGCGGAACGGGAGTTGTGCGCGTTTTCCGCGCTTGCCTCGCTCACGACGGAAGATTTCGCCGCGGACATGGGTAGGGCGTCGGAGGAAATTCCTGCCTTCGATAGCGTGATCACGGACATGGGTAGTCTGTATCGCGAACGGTTGCAAAATTTGCATAAACACGGGTACGGGATCTTTTCTTCTTGCGGTATGTTCCGCCTGTCGGACGATAAGCAAATCGAACCGATCGTATCGGCGGATAAAATCGGCATGGATTGCTTTATCGGCTACGAGGACGAGCGCGCGAAAGTCGTGGAGAACACGCGTGCGTTCGTGGAGGGCAGACCTGCCGCCAACGTATTGTTGTGCGGCGACGCAGGCACGGGAAAATCGTCCACGGTCAAGGCGGTGGCGAACGAATTTTTCGGCGAGGGCGTGCGGTTGATCGAGTTGCGAAAGGATCAGCTCTCTCTACTCCCTCTCGTCATGGCGAAAATCAGCGGCAACCCCTTGAAGTTTATCATTTTTATCGACGATTTGGCGTTCAACAAGAGCGACGACAATTTCAGTATGCTCAAAGCGGCGTTGGAAGGCTCGGCGAGCGCGAAAGCGGATAACGCCGTCATCTACGCGACGAGCAACCGTCGGCATATTATCAAGGAGAGTTTCGGAGATCGGGATAACGAAGACGACGTGCATAGAAACGACACGTTACAAGAAATTTTATCGTTGTCCGAACGGTTCGGATTGGTCGTATTGTTCTCCAAACCGAACAAGGCGTTGTATTTGGAAATCGTCAAAACGTTGGCGGAAAAGTACGGCGTAACGATGGAAGAGAAGCAGTTGGAAATCGAAGCGGAAGCGTTTGCGTTGCGCAAGGGCAACCGCTCGGCAAGATGCGCCGAACAGTTCATCGCAAGTTTGCGGTGAGAGCGGCGAGAAAAAGAAAGACGAAAGAGGTAACGGTATGCTCACGATAGATAACGTATACAGGGCGAGAAACGCCTTAAAAGACGTCGTTAGAAAGACGGACGTCATTCACGCGCCGAAGTTGTGCGAGGGTGCGGATCTCTACTTGAAGACGGAAAATTTGCAAATTACAGGCTCGTTCAAGGTACGCGGTGCGTATTATAAAATGACGCGGTTATCCGCCGAAGAAAAGGCGCGCGGCGTCATTGCTTGTTCGGCGGGCAATCACGCGCAGGGCGTGGCGTTGGCGGCGCAAAAGAACGGAATCAAGGCGGTCATTTGCCTTCCCGACGGCGCACCCATTTCCAAAGTGGAAGCCACGAAGAGTTACGGCGCGGAAGTGTGTTTGGTCGAGGGCGTGTACGACGACGCCTATCAAAAGGCGTTGGAATTGCGCGACGAAAAGGGGTACACGTTCATTCACCCGTTCAACGACGAGGACGTCATTGCCGGTCAGGGAACGATCGCGTTGGAGTTGGTGGAACAACTCCCCGACGTGGACGCCGTGTTGGTGCCGATCGGCGGCGGCGGACTGATCTCCGGTATCGCGTATACGCTGAAAACGATCAACCCTCGTATTCGCGTTTACGGCGTGCAAGCGACGGGCGCACCGTCCATGAAGAACGCGGTGGAGCACGGTCAGGTTGAAGAATTGCCGTCCGTGGCGACGATTGCCGACGGTATCGCGGTGAAGAAACCGGGCGATTTGACGTACGATATTTGCAGCCGATACGTGGACGGCATCGTAACGGTGTCGGACGACGAAATTTCCGCGGCGATTTTGGCGTTGATGGAACAGCATAAACTCGTTACCGAGGGCGCAGGCGCGGTTGCGGTGGCGGCGGCGATGTTCCATAAAGTGGACTTGCAGGGCAAAAAGGCGGTGTGCGTACTTTCGGGCGGCAACATCGACGTTACGATACTCTCGCGCGTCATCAAGCGCGGCTTGTTGATGTCGGGACGGAATTGCCAACTCACCTTAGAGTTGATGGATAAACCGGGGCAGTTGAAGAACGTGTCGCGGATCATAGCCGATTTGGGCGGCAACGTAACTTCGGTGCACCACGAGCGTGCAAACGAGGGCTCGGACGTCAACGGTTGCTATTTGCGTATCATTTTGGAAACGAGAAACTTTGCGCATATCGAGCAGATCAAGAACGCGCTCGTCGAAGCAGGGTTTAAGCTGGTATAAAAAGGAGAAACGGTATGGAAAGAAAGACGATTACGACGGAAAAAGCACCTGCGGCGATCGGACCGTATTCGCAAGCGGTAGTGTGCGGCGACTTCGTGTTTACTTCGGGACAAATTCCCATTTGCCCGACGAGCGGTGCGGTGGAAGCGGTAACGATCGAGGAGCAAACGGAGCAAGTGATGAAGAATCTTGCCGAAGTTTTACGGGCTGCCGGTAGCGGTTTGGAGAAAGCGGTCAAGACGACTTGTTTCTTGGCAGAAATCGCCGATTTTGCGGCTTTTAACGGTGTTTACGAGCGCTATTTCACGACGAAACCTGCGCGTAGTTGCGTTGCCGTGAAAGATCTTCCGAAGGGAGTGAAGGTAGAGGTGGAAGTGGTTGCGACTTTATAACCAATAAGTGCTGATTTGCTTGCAAATCAGCGCTTTTTTGAGGTGTTGGTGGAGTTGTATAATTCCTTTTTGTCATTGCGAGGAGTGTAACGACGAAGCAATCTCTTGCGACTATAACGAAAACCGAGATTGCCACGACTACGGCTCGCAATGACGGCGCAGAGAGGTGCGCAATGACCGTGTATAGGCGTAGAAAGGCGCGAAAAAACACAAAAAATTCCCCCGTTCGAGCGAACGGGGAGTTTTTTTACCAACTTTTCTTTTCTTTGCGGTGATCGTCGTTGTGTTTGCGCTCTTCCACCATTTTGGCAAACCACTCAACCATCGACGGATCGGCGTGGGAGAAGAATGAACTTTGCTTTCGATCGAGCGAAGCGATCTCCTGCATTTCCTCTTCCGAAAGCATGAAATCGAACACGTCGAAATTTTCTTGCATACGCTCAACGTGCGTCGTTTTCGGAATGACGACGACGTTCCGTTGCAACGCCCAGCGCAACATGATTTGCGCGGCGGACTTGCCGTGCCGCTTCCCGATCTCTGTCAGCCGTTCGTCGGTGAACAGTCCGTTCCTGCCCTCGCCGAACGGTGCCCACGCTTCGTGCTGCACGCCGTATTTTTCCATCCAAGCGTGCGCCGTCGTTTGCTGATCGTGCGGATGCGTTTCCACCTGATTGACCATGGGCGGAATTTTAGCGAAACTGCAAATATCCACCAACCGATCGGGGGAGAAATTGCTCACGCCGATCGCCTTGATTACGCCTGCTTCGTACAATTCTTCCAACGCGTGCCACGCGCCGTACACGTCCGAAAACGGTTGGTGCAGCAAGACCAAGTCGATATACTCCGTTTGCAATTTTTTCAAGGAGTTTTCAATCGATTTCTTCGTGGCTACATAGTCGTAGTGTTCTATCCACACCTTCGTCGTCAGGAAAATTTCCTGACGCGGTACGCCAGATTTTTGCAGGGCGTTCCCCACTTCTTCTTCGTTAAAATAGCTTTGTGCCGTATCGATATGCCGATAACCGACGCGCAGGGCGTCTAACACGCACTGTTCACATTCCTCTTTGGATACCTGATATACGCCGTATCCCAGCATCGGCATCTTGACTCCGTTTCGTAACGTAGCGTAGTTCATCGTTCGTAAAACTCCTTCCCATATTTTTTCTACTTTTTTATACCCCCAATCGCCCGTCGTTAAAACGGGAGGGGGATAAAAAAACTTGCGAACGAAAAATTCGTCCGCAAGCAAAAATTATTCGTTTTCCTTTTTCGTGGGCAACTTCGAGGCGAAGTAGAACACGATCAGTCCTGCAATCGTCAGCGTGGGGATCGGCAACAAATCGAGGTTCATCACTGATGTTACCGCCGTCAGGGCGGGGAAGGCTTCGGTGAGTGCGTTGACGGCGAGTACGCTCAACGATACGAGTACGGGACCGAGCGTGCCTGCACCCTTGCCGAAAATATCGTACAGCCCGAAATATTCGCCCGATTTTTCCGACGGAATGATCGAGGTGAAGTACGAACGGGACATGGCTTGAATACCGCCTTGGAACAACCCGACGCATACCGCAAGTATCCAAAATTGCCATTGTGCCTTTAAGAAGAGGGCGAAGAGGGATACTGCGACGTAGCCGCCGATACAAATGAAAATCAGCGTTTTATCGGACAGCCGTTTGGACAATCTGCCGATCGCAATCGCGCTCGGAAAGGCGACGATTTGCGTTACGAGCAGGGCGAGAAGCAACTCCGTCGTGCCGAAGTTCAACATATCTTGTCCGTAGATGGTTGCCATTTTGATGATCGTGTACGCGCCGTTTATGTAGAGGAAGAACGCGATCAGGAAAAGGAAGGCTTTCTTGTTGCGTTTGACTTCGTTGAAAATATGCCCCAAACGCTTGAACGTGTCCTTGAACGGGTGTTCGGGCTTGGGCAGGAAGTGCGTTTGACGGTAGCTTTTATACAGCGGCAGCGTAAACAGCAACCACCACGCCGCCGTCAACAGGAAGGACAAACTCATGCGCCATTGCATACTCATCACGGTATCGGGCACGGCGAGTACCAGCACCAAACATACGGCGAAAGGAATACAACTGCCGATATATCCCCACGCGTAGCCGTTGGCGGAAACGTTGTGCATACGGTCTTCCGTCGTAACGTCGGACAGCATAGAATCGTAAAATACGCAGGACGAGGAAAGACAACTTTCCGTAACGATATAAAGCACGGCGAATAGGATCGCGGACAGGAAGGGCAGGGAGAGCAACGCGCACCCTACAATTCCGATCAAGGCGAACGCCAAAAAGCTGGCGCGCTTGCCCTTGAAGTCTGCCATCGTGCCGAACACGGGGCAAATGAAGAGGGACAACAGCGCGACGATCGCGGATACCGCGCCCCAAACGGCGGTGGCGATCCCCGTTGAATCGTTGCCCACCAACGAATCGAAGTAGATCGGCACGATCGTGGACGCGAAGAGTACGAACGCTGAATTGCCCACGTCGTACATCACCCATTTCTTCTCCAAAGAAGTCAATTTCATGCTACTCATACCTTTTTCTCCTGTATTTTACCGCTATAATTATACGCGAATAATTCGTTCGTCAGCTGCGGCGCGTCCGTTTTTTGCGCCGCGTAAAATTCTTCGATCAGCGCGCCTGCCGCAGGGATCGCCGCTTGAAATTTCTCGTCCAACGCCTCGCCTAAACCGACGAACCGTTCGTCGTCTTCGGCGTGCAGGAACATATCCCCGAATTTCTTATCCATACCGACGACTTTCAACACGGCGTGTGCGAGTGCGTGGAAACTTTCCCGTTTGCAGGAAAACCAACCGTTGATTTTCCGAATCGTCTTGATCGCTTTTCGTACGGCGCGTTCCTCCGTTTCCAAGAGTGCGGAAGCGGCTTTCGCGACGAGGCCTACGTCTTCGATCGGGGTGGTGGTGTTGTAGCCGCGGACGGGCAAGCCGTCCTTGCGCAACATATACTTGTCCAACTCCGATTCGATCTTGCCGTGCGTGAACGCTTCCGTCGTATTGCCGTCGATTAGCGGATGACAATACGCGTCGAGGGTGAAGTGGCATAAAAAGCCGCAGGCGTACGCAAGTAGCGTTTCCGCCGCCTTCTCGTCGAACTCGTTGGCGATCCTCTCTGCCGCTCTCGTGAAAAAGGTACGCGGCGACAGGGCGTGCAACGCCGAACCGCGGCTGCGAATCTCGTTCTTTTTCAAGGGCTGATGATAAAACAAAATATCAGGTCCTTGCGTGCCGAGCGCGAATGCTTGTTTTTGTCGATCGAGTACGTCGACGAGCGCGTCGGGTAACGACCGTTCTACCGCCTTTCCGAAGCGATAATGGGTGTATACTGCGGGCATAAGCTATCCTTTTTTTCTTTCGTGGGAACGATTCCCTATATACAGTATAGCATATTTCGTGCACAAAAGATAGCGTTCGACGGCAAAAATGCGTTTGTCACATAAAAAAGTTACACATTTTCGGGCGCGTATGAAACGGGACGCAACGGCAAATACTATACTCACGCCGTGTGCGCGCGAAAACGATAGGGGTAGGTATGCGTTGAATATCGTAGGGCGGCGGCAGGTATGCGTTGAACGGCGAAGAGAGGGAGGGATATGCTGAACCGACGGGAAAACGAAGTGATGAACGCGATATACGGTCTGTGCGAAAAGCAGGGTATCTGTTTGATCTCGCCCGTGGAATTGCTCGCCGCGTTGCCCTCGAACAAGAGGTACGACGAGGCGCAGTTGGAAAAGATACTTTCCGCGCTGGCACTCGACGATTATTTCCAGCTGCTGTATTCCGAGCGGAAGGGGGAGAAAATGTACGTCATTTCCCTACACGCAGGCGGTTACGCGTATAAGCGTTGCGCGCTGCAACGCCGTCGCAACCTCGCCGTGAAAGTGGCGTGGGCGTTCCTGTCGGCGATCATCGCGTTCGTCGTCGGTGGGGTGCTGAAAAAGATATTTTAACGCGCGGCAAAAAAATGCGGCGCATTTTGTTTACATTTCGGAAATTATATGCTATAATGTAAACAAATGTTTAGAAAACACGGAGTGCAAGGAGAAAATGGAGTTTAAGTTACGTTCGCCGTTTGCGCCTACGGGGGATCAACCGCAGGCGATAGAAAAACTGACCGAAGGCGTTTTGGACGGTATGCGCGCGCAGGTACTCGTCGGGGTTACGGGCAGCGGCAAGACGTTCACGATGGCAAACGTGATCAAGAACGTCAATCGCCCCACCCTCGTCATCGCCCATAACAAGACGTTGGCGGCGCAACTCTGTAACGAATTTCGCGAATTTTTCCCCGAAAACCGCGTGGAATATTTCGTTTCCTATTACGATTATTATCAGCCCGAAAGCTACATTCCCACGACCGATACGTACATTGAAAAAGATTTGAGCATGAACGACGAGATCGACAAGTTGCGCAACAGCGCGACGGGATCGCTTATGGAGCGCAGGGACGTGATCGTCGTGGCGTCCGTGTCCTGTATCTACGGCTTGGGCGCGCCCGAAGAGTATTTTCGGCTTTCCCTTTCCTTGCGACCGGGTATGGAGTGGGAACGGAACGATTTGATCCGCAAGTTAATCGAATTGCAGTACGCACGCAACGACGTCGATTTCAAGCGTTCGACCTTCCGCGTGCGCGGCGACGCGTTGGAGATTTTCCCGGCGTCCAATTCGGAAGTGGCGATCCGCGTGGAGTTTTTCGGCGACGAGATCGAAAAGATATACGAAGTGGAAGGGTTGACGGGCAATCGTTTGAACGAGTTGTCGCACGTATTGATCTTTCCTGCCAGCCAATACGCCGTCGGAACGGAAACGTTGCAAAGCGCGTTGCGCGTGATCGAAGAGGACTTGCAAGGGGAAGTGAAAGCGTTTGAGGACGGGGGAAAGCTGTTGGAAGCGCAGCGTTTGAAGCAGCGCACCGAGCACGATTTGGAAATGTTGCGCGAGATCGGATATTGCAGCGGCGTGGAAAATTATAGCCGCTATTTCGACGGGCGGCAACCGGGGCAACCGTCGTTTACCCTACTCGACTATTTCCCGTCGGGAGAATTTTTGGTGTTTATCGACGAAAGCCACATGACGATACCGCAAATTCGCGCCATGTATCACGGCGATTTGGCGCGGAAGAAGAACCTCGTGGAATACGGATTCCGTATGCGCGCCGCGTATGACAATCGTCCGTTGACGTTTGAAGAATTCGACGCGCGCGT
The DNA here is from genome assembly GCA_964504025.1 of uncultured Clostridia bacterium. GTDB lineage: Bacteria > Bacillota > Clostridia > Christensenellales > Borkfalkiaceae > Scatosoma. The sequence continues at coordinate 1,682 of CAZDCO010000032.1, read as the reverse complement.
GCCGCAGGTGATATACGTTTCCGCGACGCCTGCCCCGTACGAGCTGGAGCAGGCGGGACAAACGGTAGAGCAGATCATTCGTCCGACGGGGTTGCTCGATCCCGAAATCACGGTGAAACCGACGCGCGGACAAATAGACGATTTGTTGTCCGAATTGCGCACGGTCGTGGCGAGCGGCGGCAGGGCGTTGGTTACGACGCTGACGAAGAAAATGGCGGAAGAATTGACCGACTATTTGAAAGAGCACGCCGTCAAGGTGAAGTATATGCATAGCGACATAGACACGTTGGAACGGGTGGACATCGTCAACGGGTTGCGCTTGGGCGAATTCGACGTGCTGTGCGGTATCAACCTGTTGCGCGAGGGGTTAGATTTGCCCGAGGTAAAGCTGGTGGCGATCCTCGACGCGGACAAGGAAGGCTTTTTGCGGAGCGATACGTCGTTGATACAGACGATCGGGCGTGCGGCGCGAAACAGCGAGGGGCGCGTGATTATGTACGCGGACGTCGTTACCGACAGTATGCGGCGCGCGATCGACGAAACCAATCGGCGTAGAAAGGTACAAAACGAATATAACGAGGCGCACGGAATCGTGCCGAAAACGATCGTGAAGGACGTGAAATCGTCGCTGAATATCACGAAGAAGGCGACGGGCGAAGAAATCAAGATGCAGGATATTCCCGACGAGATAGAGAAGCTGAAAGCGTTGATGAAGGTGGCGAGCGGACAACTCGACTTTGAACGGGCGATCGAAATTCGGGAAAAGATTGCGGAATTGAAGATGAAATTGCGGAAAGCGCAAAGATGACGGAGAAGAGGATATGCAAGAAGAAATCGTCGTAAAAGGCGCGAAGGAAAACAACTTAAAAAACGTAAACGTAACCATTCCTCGAAACAAATTGACGGTGTTTACGGGCTTGTCGGGGAGCGGTAAATCGACGTTGGCGTTCGATACGATCTTCGCGGAGGGGCAACGCCGCTACGTGGAGAGTTTATCGTCGTACGCGCGGCAATTTTTAGGACAAATGGAGAAGCCCGACGTGGAGAGCATAGACGGGCTTTCGCCTGCCATTTCCATCGATCAAAAGACGACGTCGCGCAACCCCCGTTCGACGGTGGGTACGGTAACGGAGATATACGACTATTTCCGCTTGCTGTTCGCGCGGATCGGCGTGCCGCATTGTCCGAAGTGCGGCAGGGAAATTCGTCGGCAAACGGTGGACGAAATTTGCGATAAAGTCATGGCGATGCCCGAGGGTAGCAAGATCCTCGTCAACGCGCCCGTCGTGCGCGGTAGAAAGGGGGAGTATCGCAAGGAATTAGAGGGATATAAGAAGAGCGGCTACGGCAGGGTGAAGATCGACGGGATCGTGTACGACTTGCAGGAAGAAATCAAGTTGGAAAAGAACGTCAAGCATACCGTTTCCGTCGTCGTGGACAGACTCGTCGTGAAACCGACGGTACAAAAGCGGTTGACGGATAGTTTGGAAACGGCGTTGAAACTCGCCGACGGGTTGGTAATTATCGATTGCAACGAGAAAGAGGAGTTATATTCCGTCAATTACGCCTGTCCCGATTGCGGCGTGTCGATCGAAGAGATCGAACCGCGTATGTTCTCGTTCAACACGGTGTACGGCGCGTGTCCGACTTGTTCGGGCTTGGGCTTTAAGCAATTCGTCGAT
>CAZDCO010000031.1:0-14004 GCA_964504025.1 uncultured Clostridia bacterium | reverse complement strand
GACCAACCTCTAAGGCGTGGATCACTTCGGTAACGCAACCGCATTTTTTAATGGAAAATTCCATATAGTCTTCGTTGGTAGGCGACGACGTGATAGAGAACATACATTCGCCAACGCCGGGAACGGATACCATAGCGCATTGTCCGGGCATGTGACGGAACAATTTTTTACCGTCCGTACCCACTACGCGGAAGGTTTTTACGTCGGGCGTATCCTTTCTAATATCGGTGATCACGCCGATTTTAGGAATGAGCGTTTCTTCAATCATTGTTTTTACCTCCCAAGGTTTTAATTACTTTGACGATGTTCAAGCGTTGAGGGCACTTGTTTACGCAACGACCGCAACCGACGCAGGAATACAATCCGTCGTGTTGTGCGGGATAATAGACAAGCTTGTGCATAAAGCGTTGACGGAAGCGTTGGAGTTGCGTCGTACGGTTGTTTCCGCCTGCCATCAAGGTAAAGTCGGAATACATGCACGAATCCCAGCAACGATAACGGATAACGCCTTCGTGCGTCTTGAAATCGCGAATGTCGAAGCATTGACAAGTCGGGCATACGAAAGTACAAGTACCGCAACCGAGGCACGCTTCACTCAGTTCTTCCCACTCGGGTGCGTCGAACAACTCGTTCAAGTTTTCGGGCTTGAAACTGGAAAGATCCAAGTTTGCGAACGGCAATTTTTCCATCACGGCTTTCGTTGCGGCTTGTTGTGCGGCAACTTCCTCTTCACCGCCGTTCGTGAACGCGTCCGCTACGGCTTCCGTAAGCGCGCGTCCCTTGTCGGTGTTCGCTTGCCAGTACAAATATTCGCCGTCAAGCCACGTCGTAACGTCCCCCTGCGGTGCGGTTGCGTCCACGCCGAACACGCTGCAAAAACAGCTTTCTTCAGGTTTGGAACAAGCGAGCGTAACGATCGTCGTCGCTTCTCTTCTCGCCTGATAGTAGGTATCTACGGGATCGGCAAGGAATACCTTATCGAGCACTTCGATCGCCTTGTAATCGCACGCTTTCACGCCGAAGAGTACGAAGGGCGTTTTTTCGTCGCGAACGTCGATAATTTCGATATTTTTGCCTTCCGTCTTAAACTTCATCATGTTTTCCGTTTGCGGAAAGAACATATTTTTCGGGGATTTTACCGTCTTTAAGGTTTCTAACGATACTTCCTTTCCTTCGCTCCAAACGGCGTAATTTACTTCGCCGCCCGTCTTAACGGGAATATACAAACCTTGCGTTTGCGCGATTTTCGCGTATAAATCGTTTAATCTTTCTTTTGCTATCTTCAACATTATTTTGCCTCCCCGTTAAACACGTCGTTAGGTTCGGTATCCTTTTCGGTATACGACGTCAGCGGCGTTTTGCCTTCCGTCGTTTCCCCTGCTTGATATTCACCGTAGAATCCGTCGATATCTTTGATGAATTTTCTATTCAACAAATGCAAAGGAATGTTTTGGGGACATACGCGCGAACATTCGCCGCAGTCGGTACAACGTCCCGAAACGTGGAAAGCACGAATGATATGGAAGAGGTTTTCTTCAAATGTATCGTCGTTTGCTTTTGCCGCGATACCCGATTTAGGGTTATCGAACACGCACTTAATGCACGAACATGCAGGGCATACGTTTCTGCAAGCGTTACAACGGATACACTTTTGCAGTTGCTCTCTCCAAAACGCAAAGCGTTCGTCGGGAGTCATCGTCTCTAATTTTTCTACTTCGTCAAAGCGATTTACGTCCTTTTGAGGGCGGTCGTGCAAGACGATCTCCTCGTCTTTGACTTGGTGCGTCTTGTTGCATACCGTACATTTGGAAAGGAGTACTTCCGATTGTTGCATGGTAACTTCGCCGTCAAAGGAAGTAACCTTGACCGTTTCGCCGTCCGCTTCCGCGTCCAAAACGCCGTTTACGCCCTTTGCTTTGATCTTTTCTACGTCCAACTTACCGAGACATTCGATCACGATTACGTATACGTTTTCTCTTTGAATACGATGTTCTTTGATCAGTTGATTGAAGCTGTACGTATCGCACGGTTTCAAAAATACCGCCGTCTTTCCTGCTTTTTTGCTCATTTGAATGAGATATTTGGAAAGGTTCGCACCGCAGAAATGATTGTATACGAAGCCGTCGAGTTCTTCCACCGTTTCAAAGGAAGCAGGCGAAGGATCGAAGGAAAAATCACCCTTCTTCCAACCGACGACGCGAGCCACTTCGCCGCTTTGCAACAACGCAGCCGCGCGCTCTTTCATTTTTAATTCTACTTCACTCATCTTACTTGCCCTCCTTCACACGCAAATCGGTCAGGCGTTTGTTTTCGCCGAGATCGGTTACCGTCTTTACGAAATCATTCATAACTGCGGAGAAGCGCGCGCCTTCCGCGGCGGATACCCACTCTACGCGCGTACGCTCTTTCTCAATGCCCATATAATTCAAGAAACTGAACAAAAGCGCCATTCTTCTTCTCGTATAGTAGTTACCCGTTACGTAATGGCAGTCGCCGGGGTGGCAACCGCAAAGGATAACGCCGTCCGCGCCCTGTTGGAACGCTTTCAAAACGAACGAAGGATTTACGCGGCAAGAACAAGGCACGCGAATAATCTTTACGTTCGCAGGATAGGTCAAACGGCTCGAACCTGCAAGGTCTGCACCTGCGTACGAGCACCAGTTGCAGCAAAACGCTACGATATTAGGAACAAATTGTTTGTTTTCCGTGGTTACTTCTTGCATATTGCTTCTACCTCCGACATAATTTGTTTCGAGCTAAAGCCCTTCAAGTCCATCGCGCCGGAAGGACAAGTTACCGTACAAGCACCGCAGCCTTGGCATACCGCAGGGTTCACGGACGCCACGCGACGGACTTCCGTTTTACCGCCACCAAGACGGAATTCCTTATCGACGTACGTAATCGCGCCGTACGCGCAAACGTTCGCGCATTGGCTACAACCGTTACACATCATTTCGTCGGGCATAGCCACGCAAGGATTGGTCTTTAATTTGTCTTTTACGAGCAAACCGATAACTTTCGCCGCGCAAGCCGAAGCTTGGGAAACCGTTTCAGGAATATCCTTAGGTCCTTGACATACGCCTGCCAAATATACGCCTGCCGTGGGACTTTCCACGGGACGCAACTTCGCGTGCGATTCCGTCAAGAAGTTGTTGGTGTCGATACTTGCCGTCAACAGCGTAGCCACCTTTCTAACCGAAGGTTCGGGTTCGATTGCCGCAGCCAAAACGACGAGGTCGGATTCGATCGTAACTTGTTCGTTATCGATCAAGTTCGAGCCTTGTACCATCAATTTACCGTTTTCGTTATATACTTTGCCGACCATACCCTTGATATAGTCCACGCCGTATTGTTCTACCGCGCGACGGAAGAATTCGTCGTAGTTCTTACCGGGTGTACGAACGTCGATATAGAATACGTGCACTTCGGTATCGGGGTATTTTTCACGGATCAACATAGCGTGCTTTGCCGTATACATACAGCAAATCTTCGAGCAGTACGGCTTACCGCAACCGCTGGTATCACGCGAACCTACGCATTGAATGAAGGTGATAACCTTCGGGTGCGTACCGTCGGAAGGACGAAGAAGTACGCCGTTCGTAGGACCTGCCGCGTTCATCAAACGCTCCAACTCCAACGACGTGATGACGTCCTTGTTATCGTTATAGCCGTATTCATTAAACGCGTCGAGTTGAATGGGCTTAAAGCCGGTTGCAACGACGATCGCGCCGTATTGACGTTCGATAAACGTATCTTTTTGTTCGTAATCGATCGCGCCTACGCCGCAGAATTTTTGACAAATACCGCATTTACCCGTTTTCAGTTTGATACATTGTTCGGGATCGATCACCGCTACGTTGGGGATCGCTTGCGCGAACGGAATGTAGATTGCCGTACGGTTGTTCAAGTTCATATTGAACGCATTTAAGCCCTTTTTTGAGGGACATTTTTCCATACAAACCTTACAGCCCGTACATTTCGTTTCGTCTACGTAACGCGCCTTACGACGAATTTTTACGTTGAAATTGCCGACGAAACCCTTGACGTCCTCTACCTCGGAATAGGAAAGGATATCGATTTTTTCATGTTGCGCGCAATCTACCATTTTCGGAGTCAGGATACACGCGGAACAGTCGAGCGTGGGGAACGTCTTATCGAGCTGCGCCATTCTGCCGCCGATCGTCGCGTTCTTTTCCACGATATCTACTTCAAACCCTGCGTCTGCAATATCCAACGCGGCTTGAATACCTGCGATACCGCCGCCGATAACCAACGCACGCTTGATAACGGGGCTTTCGCCTGCCGTCAAGGGCGCGTTCAATTTTACCTTCGCAATCGCCGTACGAACGAGAATAATCGCCTTTTCCGTCGCTTCTTCAATATCCTTGTGAATCCAAGAACAATGTTCGCGAATGTTTGCGATTTCGACCATGTACGGGTTCAAGCCTGCCGCTTCCGCCGTTTTACGGAAGGTAGCTTCGTGCATTCTCGGCGAGCAAGAGCCGATAACGATACCCGTCAGGTTGTGCTCTTTGATCGCCTGTTTGATCAGCTGTTGTCCGTTTTCCGAACACATATACTGATAATTCGCAGCATATACTACGCCCGGTTCTTCTTTGATTGTTTCCGCAACCTTTACGACGTCTACCGTCGCTGCAATATTACTGCCGCACCAACAAATAAAAACACCAATTCTTTGCATTATATTTACTCTCTTTTATTAGATTTTCCCATTATTTATTGTACTTTCTATACGCACTCACCAACAGCTGTTGAGGAATGTATTCGTCTACGATCGGCGGAATATCCTCTGCTTTTAAGCCGTTTGCACCCTGTGCGCGGACTACGGTATCGCGAACAGCCTCCACGACTGCCGCAGGCGCGACGCCGCGAGGACAACGCTCTACGCACGCCATACAGGAAAGACAACTCCAAATCGCTTTGCAAGCAAGCAATTCGTCGATTTTGCCCTTTGCCAGCATAGAAACGAATTGATGCGGCTTCACGTCCATATCCTTGAACGCCGGACAACGTCCGGAGCATTTACCGCATTTCATACATTTCCTAACGTCCGTACCCGAAAGTCGATTTACGTTTTCAATGCGTTCTTGTTTCGTCATGCTTGTACCCCCAACGCTTCCGCGAGCAATTCGGTAAAATATTTCACCGGTAAAATGCCGTCGCCGTTCACCTGCAAATTATACAAGCAAAGCGGACACGCGGTGATCACCTCTTCCGCGCCCTTTTCCTTCGCGCTCGAAAGCACTTTACGGCTCTTTTGCTTGGGCAATTCGCTATTTTTCAAGGAAACGTACGCGCCGCAACACTCGTTACGGAACGGGTACACGACGGGCGTACCGCCGATCGCCCTGATAAAATCTTCGATAATCGTAGGATTTTCAGGGTTGTCGAATGCCATAACGCCGCTGGGACGGAGCAACAAGCAACCGTAGTACGCGCCGATCTTTTTATTGATCGGGTTGACTACCGCTTTCTTGATTGCGTCGAAGCCCACTACGTTTTTCAACATTTCCAAATAGTGCAACACCTCCGTTTCGCCCGTATACGGCGTTTCCAAACGTAAGTAGTTGTTTGCACGCGTACAAATATCCGCGTTCGACTTCATATCCTCGTTGGTACGCTTGATCACGTTATGACAAGCCGAACAAAGGGTCAACAGCTTACCGCCGTGGTGCTTTGCGTAATCTAACGCGCGCACCGCGGAAAGCTTGGTTGCAATTTCGTCCGTACCCATCGGATAGACCGCACCGCAGCATTGCCAATTTTCTATTTCTTCCATTTCTACGCCCAAAGCTTCGGCACAACGACGAGCCGTTACATCTAATTCTTTTGCTTTCGTTTTGAGCGTACATCCGGGATAGTAACTAATTTTCATCATGGATTTGCTACCTTTCTAATCATTATCGCGTTATTCTTGGGGATACGCCATATCCTCGGGACGGAATACTTCGTCGAATTTTTCCGCCGTCAAGAAGCCGAGTGCCACGCACGCTTCTTTCAAGGAAATGTTTTCCTTATACGCCTTTTTCGCCGTCTTCGCCGCGTTCTCGTAACCGATATACGGATTCAACGCCGTTACGAGCATCAACGAATTGTAAAGGTTGTGTTTCATCTTTTCCTTGTTCGCTTTGATACCCGTTACGCAGTTCGCCTCGAACGACGTGATACCGTCTGCAAGCAAACGAACCGATTGCAAGAAGTTGTAGATGATCACGGGCATAAATACGTTCAACTCGAAGTTGCCCTGCGAAGCACCCATACCTACGGCAACGTCGTTTGCCATAACTTGTACGGCAACCATAGTCATCGATTCGCATTGCGTGGGGTTGACTTTACCGGGCATAATGGACGAACCGGGTTCGTTTTCAGGAATGAAAATTTCACCCAAGCCGTCGCGAGGTCCGCTCGCCAACCAGCGTACGTCGTTCGCAATCTTCATCAAATTGCAAGCCAACGCTTTCAACGCGCCGTGTGCGAATACCAACTCGTCCTTGGAAGTCAAGGCGTGATACTTATTCGCCGCGGTTACGAACGTTTTACCCGTCAACGCGCTTACTTGCGCAGCAACCTCTTCCGCAAAGCCTGCAGGCGCGTTCAAACCCGTACCTACCGCCGTACCGCCGAGTGCCAACTCTTTCAAGCCGTCAAGCGCCAACGTGAGTTGCGCTTTCGTCTTTTCGATCATATTTCTCCAACCGCTGATCTCTTGCGAGAATGCGATGGGAACGGCGTCTTGCAAATGCGTTCTGCCGCTCTTTACGATCCCCTCGTTTTCTTCTTCCAAGCGACGAAGGGTTGCGATCAGCTTATCCATCGCAGGGAAAAGCTTGTCTTCGATCGCGATTACCGCAGCGATATGCATCGCCGTAGGGAACGTATCGTTCGAGCTTTGGCTCTTGTTAATGTCGTCGTTGGGGTGAAGCAATTTCTTGCCTGCAATCTCGTTACCGCGGTTTGCAATAACTTCGTTTGCGTTCATATTCGATTGCGTACCGCTACCCGTTTGCCATACGACGAGAGGAAAATGCGAATTCAACGCGCCGGAGATTACTTCGTCGCAAGCCGCGCAAATAGCGTCTTTTTTCTCTTCGGGCAGCTTGCCGAGCTTGCAGTTCGCAAGTGCGGCAGCCTTCTTCAAGATACCGAACGCGTGCGTGATTTCACGAGGCATTACCTCGTCGCCGATACGGAAATTTTGATAGCTGCGTTGCGTTTGTGCCGCCCAGTATCTGTCGGCAGGGACTTGCATTTCGCCCATCGTGTCTTTTTCAATGCGATATTCCATATTCCGTGTACTCCCTTAAATTTCGATTTGTGCGATAACGCTCTTCAACACTTCCGCGCTGTGTTGCATTTTCGCAACTTCTTCATCGGAAAGTTTCGGCGTCAACGTCGTTACGATACCGTTGTTACCGATCGCGCAAAGGGTGGACAACGCCACGTCGGAAATGCCGTATTCGCCGTCCAACACGGTGGAAACAGGCAAAATGGTAGACGCGCTCGAATAGATACAATCGATAATTTTCTTTACGGACGCCGCGATACCGTAGAAGGTTGCGCCCTTGCCAGCGATAATTTGTCCGCCCGATTTCTTTACGTATTCTTCCACTTCTTCGTGGGTATACGGAGCAACCTGCAACGCGCTCTTATTCGACAACGTGTTCTCGAATTCCGTCAACGGAATACCGGAAATGTCGGCTGCCGACCATGCAACAAACGAGCTGTCGCCGTGTTCGCCGAGAACGTACGCGTGTACTTGTTGTTGGTTGACCGAATAGATTTCGGACAAACGAGTACGCAAACGAATACTGTCCAATGTCGTACCCGTACCGATCACGCGGTTTCTGGGAACGCCCGTGATTTTGCAGAACACGTAGGTGAGTACGTCTACGGGGTTCGCTACGAACAAATACAAAGCGTCGGGCGCGTGCTTCACGATTTCAGGCGCGATACTCTTCAAAATGTTTACGTTAGTTTGCGTCAAATCGATACGCGATTGTCCAGGTTTTCTACCTACGCCCGACGTAACCACGACGATATCCGAACCGTTCGCGTCTTCGTACGTGCCGTAATAGATCTTCGTCGGCGACAAATAAGGCGTAGCTTGCAAAATGTCCAACGCCTCCCCTTTCGCCTTAGCCGCGTTGACATCGATCAAAACGATCTCCGCAACCGAACCCGTTGCAACCAGCGTGTATGCAACCGTAGCTCCTACCGAGCCAGCACCGATAATAGTAACTTTGTTTGTCATAACTTATATCTCCGTTTTTCTTGATTTTTTTATTCGTAAGTTATGTAAAAATGCGCTATATACGCACCGATACTATCATATTATATCATAAAAAGTCGGCAAGCGCAAATAAATAAAACGGGTGAGAAAAATTTTTAATCGTTAAATCGATAAATTTTTATCTTTTTCCCCTTTTTACGCATAAAAAAAGAACCGCATAAAACGGTTCAAAAATCTATCGTTTATTCATCGTCTATCCATCGCCGATAAAGGCGTCGGCGAGCAATACGCCGCCAAGCAAAGTCGTAAGCACGCCGCTACAAACGTATACCCACTCGCTTTCCTCGTTGCCGCAAAAGAAGAGTATCACGCCGATCAAAACGAGCAACGACGGCACGGCGTAGGCGGAAATCGTTTGCCATAGCGTTAGGCAAGTTGCGTGCGCTTTCAGTGTTTCATATAAAGAAAGTACGCCGACGAGCAGGACGGCTGCCGCCAATACGTATACGACGGCGTTTACCACTACCCAACCGCAAAGGACAAGCAGTGCGCCCGATACGATCTTCACGACGGCAGGAGGCACTCGGTTACGGAACAATTCGATACAGCCGAAAACGACGAGCGTTATCCCTAAAACGGTCGTCAAGATACTGACGATATCCGATTGCAACACGACGAGCAAAAAGCCGAGCGCGATCGTCAAAGCCGCAACGATGATCCTATCCGATTTTTTCATATACGAGCCTCCCTCGCCGCAGCGAGTTTATATGCTGCGTCTACGTACCGTGGCAATGCGGATATAGGTAGGCGTATACCGTTCTTGTGCGCGAGCGCAAGGATAATCTTGCCGCTTATCGCAACGCTTGCAAAAAGCGTACGAGCCGCAGGCGTCCGCCCCCATCTTTATGCTGTCAAACCATTTTACGACGTCAAACGCGTCTTGTTTTTTCTTCAGTTCCATACTCCGCTCCTTTTATAATATGACGTTACGTCCGAAAAAATACGCAACGCGCGGTATTCTCCGACGCGGAACGCTTTGCACGGCGTTTTTAGCAAACCACCGCGACGACGAGCGTCGCGGTATATCGTTCTTGCGGATCGCTTGCAGTTATGCGGCTTTGCAACGAGGTTGCAAAGCACCCGTAACCGTTCCCCTTTGGTATCTCTTCTTTCGATAGACGATACGCGGCGTTTTTACCAACGACCGTTTTCTTACGCAAGCCGCGTGCGAGTTCCGTCGCAGGCGCGCTCGCTCCCCCGAAAGTCTTTTCGTAAACCGCATATTGCAGTATATGCAAAGTCTTTTGGAAAAAGTACTTCGTTTTTACAATTCCGTTACGCGCAAATTAGAAATGACTTCGTTATATTTTTCTTTCGTGAAGGACGCCTGCCCCGTCGTCATAACCGTCGCCGTACCCGCGGCAACGCCTGCGCGTAAAATCTCCGAAAGCGGCGCGTCTTCCAACAATTTCAACGCGGCGGCGGCGACCATGCCGTCCCCTGCGCCCACCGTCGAATTCATAGCGACGTTGATACTCTTGCAATAGTACGCATGCGTGCCGTCGGTGATGACCGCACCCTTTTTACCGAGGGACAACAGTACCCGCTTCGCACCTCTATCCAACAGCTCGCCGCACGCAGCCAACATATCGTCCTTATCCTCGATCCGTCTGCCGAGCGTGTTTTCCAACTCGTCCAAATTCGGTTTTACCAAATCCGCGCCCGTTTCGATTGCGGAAAACAATCGCTCCCCGACCGCGTCTACGATTTTCAACGAGTTCGGCGCAACGGCACTTGCGAGCTTGCCGTAAAACGAATCGTCCAAGCCGCGCGGCAAACCGCCCGAAAGCACGGTTATTTTATGGCGTGCCGACAACATACGCACCATACCCAACACTTCGTCCGCTTTTTCACGGGAAATTTCCTCCCCGACATCGTTGACTTCCGTCAACATGGAACGACTGTCGATAAATTTGTAATTTTCCCTCACCCGTCCCTTATTCCATACGAACGTAAAGGGTACGCCCTCTTTATCCAAGGCGTTTTCAAACATGTACCCGTTCTCGTTATACATAAGCCCCGTCGCGAAACTGTCGCCGCCCAAACGCTTTACGCCGATCGCCACGTTCAAAGCCTTGCCCCCGAACGTAACCGCTTTACTCTTCACCACGTTCGTCTTTCCGACGTTGAGCGAGTCCAGCTCGATGGTAACGTCCGTACAAGGACTCATACATACCGTTAAAATCATATTTCTCTCCTTATCCGTCAACGATTTATTGTATAATCTTCTTCGTTCATTTATACCCGAAACGAGACGTATTTCAAACGAAACCGCTGCTATCGGGTATTCCGTTTTACGTAAGACGGCGAAAACGGCATAGTAAAAGCCGCTCACCAAATCAGGAAAACGGCTTACTCTTGGATTCCTACTGAAATTTACATAGAGATCATTTGCAGCGTTTCGTACAATTCGTAATTGAACGTCTTTTTCATAGAAACGGCTTCGATGATATCCATATCGATAATTTTGTTGTTGCGAATACCGACTACGCGGTTGCCGATACCCTCGTTGAGCAAACGAACGGCTTTGTTACCGAATTGCGCCGCCAACATTCTATCCGCCATAGACGGAGAACCGCCGCGTTGAACGTGTCCGATACAGGTGGGACGAACGGAATATTCCGTAACTTCTTGCAACTGTTTTGCGAACTGATCCGCGCCCATAACGCCTTCGGCTACGACGATAATGTTCGAGTGTTTGCCGTTGGCACGGGAACGATTGATACGTTCTACGATTTCTTCCATATCGAATTTAATTTCGGGAACGACGATAATTTCCGCGCCCGACGCAATACCGCTATACAACGCGATGTCGCCGCAATGTCTACCCATAACTTCTACGACGGAAACGCGTTCGTGCGAAGTCATCGTGTCGCGAAGCTTATTGATGATGTCCAAGCAGGTATTGACTGCCGTATCGAAACCGAGCGTATAATCGGTATATTCCAAATCATTATCGATCGTACCGGGGATACCGATCGTGGGCACGCCGTATTTTTCCGTGAGTTCGCGCGCGCCGCGGAAGGAGCCGTCGCCGCCGATAACGACCAAACCTTCGATACCGTGCTTTTCCAACGTTCTCACGGCTTGATCTTTACCCTCTTTCGTCATCATTTCCAAACAACGAGCCGTACGCAAACGCGTACCGCCGCACTGTACGATATTCGATACGCTACGCATTTCCATCGGGATCACGTTATCCTCGATCAAACCTGCGTAACCGCGTTCAATACCGTATACTTCCATACCGAAATATATACCGGAGCGTACCACCGCGCGAATAGCCGCGTTCATGCCGGGTGCGTCGCCGCCGCTTGTCAATAAACCTATCCGTTTCATATCTATCTATTCCTCTCAAAGTGTTTTTTCTTTGGTCGTCTAATTGTCCACGTAATATTATAGCACAACTTTTATAAAAAACAAACGTTTTTAGGGTGCTTTTTCGTTTTTTGCAAAAAAATTTTCGTTTTACCGTGATTACGCGACAAAAAGTGAAAAAACGCAACGGAGGTTTATAACCGCACCGCGAAAAATACGGCGTTACACTTCGTTCGTCAAGCGTGCGTATTCTTGACAAAGAAAACAGATGAGATAGCGCATATCCTTTGCGTAGACTACGTCGTCGAGAAGTCCATCGATATACTCCGCCGCGTTGTCGCAAAGCGTTGCGAACGCGGAAAAACTTTCGGCGTATTGACGTTCCATATACGCGAACTGCTTTCTTTCCGTTTGCAAAAAACGCTTAATTGATCGTTGCGTCGCGCCGTCCGCCAAGCGTGCCGTTTCCCTTTCGAACAAGCGCACGTGCGCATATAAGCACGAAAAAGCGGAACGGTAAACTTCGTTCTTAACCTTATCACTACCAAGCAAACGAACGTCCACGGCGTTCAACGACAATACGCTCGCCGTTTTACCACTCTCACGTAACGACTGCAAGGCGCGCGCGCTACTCGTTCGGTTGGTATACGCCGCGTACGCCACGTAGACATCGCCGCGATCGGTTAGCACGTACCCTGCGCCGCCAAGCAAACGCGCCTCGTACGCACCCACTACGACGTGCTCGTCGTCCGAAATCAAAAAATAGAACGTTCGCGCCGTCGGGAGCGTTACGGCGTTCGTCAACGCACCTGCCGCGACAAACGCCGCCGTTACGAACACTACGGACAAGCCAGCACATACCTTCGTTAGTTTTTTCCAAAAAAATTCCGCCGTCATACGCTATATCGTATGCGACGGAAAAGTTTTTAAGACATATACAACACGCATTTGCCGCTTTGCAGGCTTTTTTGCACGTCGATCACCCGTTGATTGTCCGAACCGCGGAAACGCAAACGAATATCCTTACGTTCTTCCACGAACGGACCGTCTACGAGTACGTCGAACGCGCGCAACAACTCCTTCGTACATTCGGTATTTTTCTCCGCCTGCGTGAGTGCGCCCGTGCTTTCGTCGAAAACGAAGCCCGTATAGCACCAAATCGTCTTTTGCGGATAACGCGCTTTCACTTTTTTCACAAACGGATACAACGCCCTTTGGTTTTGCGGCTCTAACGGTTCGCCGCCGAGCAAGGATAACCCTGCGATAAACGGCGAGCCGAGCGCGTCTAAAATTTGTTCCTCAACCTTCTCGTCGAACTCTTCCCCGTAGGAAAAATCCCAAGCGATCTCGTTGAAACAATTTTTACAGCGGTGCGTGCAACCGGACACGAAGAGAGAAACGCGTACCCCCTCGCCGTTGGCGATATCCGTCCACTTAATCGTAGCGTAGTGCATTAGAGGTGCAACACCCTGTCCTTGATTTCTTGCGTTCTGCCTTGATTCCAGTATTGCGTGCCGATATATCCGCAAGTACGGCGTGCAACGTTCATCTTGGATTGATCGCGATTTTTACAATGAGGACATTCCCAAATCAGCTTACCCGATTCGTCCGTTTGAATTTGAATTTCACCGTCGAAACCACATACTTGGCAATAGTCGCTCTTCGTATTGAGTTCCGCGTACATAATGTTTTCGTAGATGAACTTCATCACCGAAAGAACGGCGGGAATATTGTTTTGCATATTCGGCACTTCTACGTAGCTGATCGCGCCGCCGGGAGAAAGCTGCTGGAATTCGCTCTCGAACTTCAATTTCGTGAACGCGTCGATCGGTTCGGATACGTGCACGTGATAGCTGTTCGTGATATAGTTTTTGTCGGTAACACCCTCGATGACGCCGAAACGTTTTTGCAAGCATTTGGAGAACTTATACGTCGTGCTTTCCAACGGCGTTCCGTACAACGAGAAGTCGATATTCTCCTTGGCTTTCCATTCTTTACACTTGTCGTTCATGTGTTGCATAACGGACAACGCGAACGGTTTAGCCTCCGCGTCGGTATGCGATTTCCCCGTCATATACTTGACGCATTCGTACAAACCTGCGTAGCCGAGGGAGATGGTCGAGTAGCCGCCGAAAAGCAATTTATCGATTGTTTCCCCCTTCTTTAAGCGCGCCAACGCGCCGTATTGCCAAAGAATGGGCGCGGCGTCGGACAACGTACCTTTCAAACGGTTATGACGATACATCAACGCGCGATAGCAAAGTTGCAAACGCTCGTCGAAAACACGCCAGAACTTTTCTTGATCTCCACCCGAAGAAAGGGCGACGTCTACCAAGTTCACCGTTACGACGCCTTGATTGAAGCGGCCGTAGAAT
>CAZDCO010000030.1:0-14506 GCA_964504025.1 uncultured Clostridia bacterium | reverse complement strand
ATGAAGAAAGTAAAAAATATCATAACGACGGTAGTGTGCATATTGTTGGCGGTTACGTTGTGTGGCGTGATGGCGATGTTGTTTCGAAAGCCGACGATCCAAGCTCCGAACGATTCGACGTCGAGTGATTCGTCGAATGAAGCCGTTACCTATGCGATAACGTATCGAATGGTATCGGACGGAACGGAAGAGAAAGTATACGCGCCGTTGTTTAAAGCGAAAGGGATATATCCGAAGAGATATGCGGAAGGCGAAAGCGTAACGGTGTCGGACTTAAACGGAAGAACGACGCGAACGCCGCTTTCCGGCGATGGACTGGACGGCTTGTGTTTTGTAACGGGCGAGTTTAACGATCCATACGACGCGTGTAGAACATTTGAGTTTTTCGGTTGGTATTTGGATCCGGAATGTAGTATCGAGTTGGAAAATAACACGTTTACGGATAAGGCGGAAGATATTACGTTATACGCCAAAATATCCATCGGGATATGGTCGAAAGCTTATTAAGCAAGTAGGAAAGATAGACAAACGATTATTATTTGGGGGTAAAGCAAGTGAAAACGTTAAAGCAAATATTATGGGTATTGTTGGGTGTGTTGGTTCTTATGTTTATCGGATATTTTATATATACGGGGTATAGATTATGAACGTCCGAGAGAGAGAACGGAAGCCTTTGAATTATCGACATATCATTTGCATCGCAATAACGCTTGCGTTTATTGCTTGCGGTGTGTTTTGGTACGTAGGTGCGCTCGGAAGAATGATAGAGAGTGTGCGAGACGTCGGGTTGTCCGTCGGTTATTATATTTGCGAGCTGTTTGAAATCGAGCATACTATAGTGCCGACGGTAAACGAATTGCCGAAAATACCGTATTTCGATTTTACGCAAACACCTTCCGCCCCTACGCCCTCTACGCCTTTGCCGGATACGTGGACGGGCTTCCAAAGTACGTGGACGAGATATTGGCAGTTGTGGGTAAAAGAAGAAAACGTAATCGGGTATTTATTGTTCCTCGGGAATTTGTTGTTTAACTTTTGTCAGATTGTAGTAATCGTATTACCGTTTGTTTTGTTGGTATACGTATATTTAAAACGATTTTTACGGACGGAAAATAACGATTACGACGAAGATAGCCGTGCATTGCGCGTGTTTAAGTGGATATGCTTGCATACGTATCACCCGGTAAAACGTTGGGTTACGTCTTTTTTCGTCTTTTTGAAGGAGAATAAGGTTTATGGGACGACGTGGTTATTATTGTGGCTTTTTTATTTTAACGTTTTTGCGATTGCTTTGGAATTATTGGCGTATTATTTTTATTTCGTCGTAACCTTCGACGTCATAAACATATATAGACAGGTGTATAAGTTGTTTTTGGACTTGTCGGTAGCTTTTCAAACGATACCCGTATGGGCATGGGTGACGTTCGGGATTGTGTTGTTCGTATTGGTAAGCGAGGGTATAGCGAAAGCGCGTTTGAATCATTACGAACGTCGAAACCGTGGATTTATTAACGCACGACCTATCGTGTATATGGTTTGCGGTACTATGGGGAAAAAGAAAACGACGATGATCACGGACATGGCATTGTCGCAAGAGGTTATGTTCCGCGATAAAGCGTTTGAAAAGATTCTTGAAAACGATTTGAAATTCCCGTATTTTCCGTGGATAAATTTAGAGAACGAGCTGAAAAAGGCAATGGAATACCACGAAGTGTATAATCTTGCGACGACGCGGAAGTTTATAGAGAAGAAACGTCGTCGTTGGGAATTGCGCCCGACAAAGGAACGACTGTTTAATTACGACTACGAGCGATACGGATTGACGTTTGACGATAAATTGAAAGTGGTAAACGTATGGGAAGTAATAGAAACGTATGCGCAACTATATTTTATCTACATAATACAATCGTCGTTGCTTATCTCTAATTATTCGGTACGCGTAGACGGCGTTTTATCCGATTTGGGAAATTTTCCGCTGTGGAATAGCGATTTTTTTAGCCGTGATAGCAGGCTTGCCGAAAGTTATTCTCGGCACGCGCATATATTGGACTTTGACAGTTTACGTCTCGGACGTAAGGTAGTGGGGAACAACGTAAATTCGAATAACTTTGAATTCGGCGTGGTGATAATAACGGAAGTGGGGAAAGAACGTGGAAATACGTTGGAATTATCCGAAAAGAAGAAAAAGGACGAGAGTGCGAATCAGAAAAACGATCTGTTCAATTCGTGGTTAAAAATGGTGCGACATTCGGCGACGGTGGATAATTTTCCGTTCGTACGCGTAATAACGGACGAGCAACGCCCGGAAAGTTGGGGCGCGGACGCACGTAATTTGTGCGAGATAGTACATATTCGAGACGGAGGAGAACCGCGTCTTACGTTGCCTTTCTTCTCTTTGGCGGAACTTTTGTACGATTGGTTGTTCGGAACGTTTTCCGGGCTGTATTATCAGTACCGCTTTGTGCGGTCGGATAATACGTTGCCAATGTATTTGTTGAAAAGCTTCGTTGCGAAAGTGCAGCACTATTATACGGGTGTGTATAATCGATTCGGGTATTGCCGATTGCGCGTGCAGGTGGAAAGCGGAACGCAGGACGGGGATTTGGAAGAGAATAAGTATTATTTAATGTCGAAAAAAATATACAGTAAACGTTTCTCTACGGATTGTTTCTCGGACTTTTTTACGGAAAAGGCGTTACGTTCTCCGGTGGGTATAAACGATTTGGCGGAATACGCCACCGAAAAAGCAACGTTTTCCGAGCTTGGCGAGCAAAATAGTTACTTCGTTGGCGATTTGTTGGACGGATTTAGACGAGAGAAATAAAAAAGTAAGAGTGCCGACGTCGGCACTCGTTTACAATACCAGGTTAGGGAAGAGGCTTTTTTTTAAAAAAAAAGTGGTTATGGCTTGACAGACGAGCTTCGTTGTGTTATAATGAGAACCGTAAGGTGGTTAGCCTAATTCTTTAAGAATTAAAATTATTTGATGGATAATTTGTAAGACTATGAGTATTTTTTCTAGTTTCTTCATAGTGGCTAACCTCCTTATTTTTTATGGTTCGATACAAACACGGCGGAGATAGGCTGTCAAGTAGGGGAAATACGAAAAAGAGAATGAAAAAATAGAGTAGCGCCGACAAAACGCGATTTAGCGTGTCGGCGCTACCTTTTTTCATTCCGATAAAGATTGACAAGGTGTTTTGGCGCGTCGAGGAACGGATAAGTCCGGCTACGGATTGTTTTTCGGACTTTTTCACGGAAAAGGCGTTACGTTCTCCGGTGGGTATAAACGATTTGGCGGAATACGCCACCGAAAAAGCAACGTTTTCCGAGCTTGGCGAGCAAAATAGTTACTTCGTTGGCGATTTGTTGGACGGATTTAGACGAGAGAAATAAAAAAGTAAGAGTGCCGACGTCGGCACTCGTTTACAATACCAGGTTAGGGAAGAGGCTTTTTTTTAAAAAAAAAGTGGTTATGGCTTGACAGACGAGCTTCGTTGTGTTATAATGAGAACCGTAAGGTGGTTAGCCTAATTCTTTAAGAATTAAAATTATTTGATGGATAATTTGTAAGACTATGAGTATTTTTTCTAGTTTCTTCATAGTGGCTAACCTCCTTATTTTTTATGGTTCGATACAAACACGGCGGAGATAGGCTGTCAAGTAGGGGAAATACGAAAAAGAGAATGAAAAAATAGAGTAGCGCCGACAAAACGCGATTTAGCGTGTCGGCGCTACCTTTTTTCATTCCGATAAAGATTGACAAGGTGTTTTGGCGCGTCGAGGAACGGATAAGTCCGGCTATTGGGAAGTTGTTCCCCACGGCGATTAACAGAGTGAAAACCTAATTGAAAAGTGGGGCGTAAATGGGGCGTAAGAAAATCATAAACGCTACAAGCCTTATAAATAAAGGGATTGAGCGATTTTGAAACCGTAGGAATAGCAGCCTGTTAATCCGTGTGTCGTCAGTTCGAGCCTGACAGGGGCAGCCAAACGGGCATTTTTTAGCGAAAAAACGTTGAAAAATGCTCGTTTTTGTTTTACCGAAAAATCAAAAAACACTTTTATTTGCAAAAAGTGGGGCGTAAATGGGGCGTAAATTTTAGGTTAATTTCAATATATAGTTCCGTTTTTGGGACGATGGATATGATATACTCTTCTCGACGAAAAATCGGGGAGAGTTTTTTACGTAAAAAATAAGACGATAAAAGGTGGCGAAAATGCAAAGGACGTCATATTTTCCTTTTAGTAAGTCAAGAAAAATCGAAAAAAGATAAAAATTTTCTTAAATATGACGGAAACTGTCATATTTAATATTGTATAATAGGATAGCGAGGAAAAAACACTTATGAAAAACGATAATTCTAATTTAGCAAAATCTATAAAAGCGTTGCTTGCGCAGTTGCAAGGTTCAAACGAGCCTCTTTCTTCAAAAGATATTTTAACCGCTATCAAAGAGGATTTGGTGGAAGATATTTTGTTTATGATCGATACGTCCGGTTCTATGTCGGATGAGATGATTGCGCACGCGTTTAGTGAAGTAAAAGGAGCGATCGAACAATTCGACGGAAAATTAAAGGGCTGGTTGGGCTTCTTTGGCGCGGCGATCATTGAACCGAAACCGTTTTCGGATATAGAAGAATTTAAGCTCATCAAAGCGGCGGGCGGCGGAGGAACGAATTTTCAAATTATCTTTGAATACGTGGCGAAATATATGGAAAAGCTGCCTGCAAGTATCATCGTTTTGACGGACGGCTACGCTCCTTTCCCGGAAGAAAAAGAGACGGGCGGAATACCCGTGTTGTGGCTCTTAAACAACGAAGAGGTGCAACCGCCTTGGGGAAAAGTGGCGAGAATTAAAGTATACGACTAAATGAAAAGAAGAAAGTATACGGTCGAGAGCGCCGTATATATAAAGAAAAAGAGGTTGAGGAGAAAACGAAGAACTCGGCTCCTCTTTTTTTCTTTATCTTAAACTTTACGTAAACTTTACGAAAGCAAAACGAAAAAGTGATAGTTTGTTTTTTTAAGGCGCAGTATAATAAGGGTACGAAATCAAGGAAAGGAGAAAAATCAAATGAAAAAGAAACAACTTGTAACGATTGCGCTTTCGTGTACGTTAGCGTTTGGCGGTATGGTAGGGCTTGTCGGTTGTAACGGCGGCGAAAAGAATATCAGCGTAATTGCGCGCAGCGGTAGCAGCGGCACGCGTGAAGCGTTTGAAACCATCGTAACGGACGGCAATGGTAACTATTTGGAAATGAAAATCGACGGCAAAAAGACGTCCTTCACTACGCAAAAAGCCGACTTCGTAGACGGCACGGGCGTGGTGCTTACCAAGGTGGCAAGCGATAAAAACGCCATCGGCTACGTGTCTTTAAGTTCGGTAAACGAATCGGTAAAACTCGTCAGCGTAAACGGAGTTACGCCCTCCACCTCCACGGTCTTGGACGGTAGCTACAAAATTCAACGTCCCTTCGTCATTATGACCAGTGCGACGACGGAACTCACCGACGTGGCGGCAGACTTTTTGTTGTACTTGAAGAGCGAAGTGATGTCCGAACACGCTACAAAGGCAGGTTGTATCTACCTTGCCGATCCTGCGCAACGCGCCAACGAAGGTGAAACCGCTATCCCCGTGGAAGAATACGAAGTGAAATCGGCGTTGCCTTCGGGCGGTAAGATCGTCCTTAGCGGCTCGACGAGTATGGAATTGCTCATCTCCGAAGCGATGATCGGCTATGCGAATTTGTACGGAAGAGCGGTAAACGACGTGTTCGAGGCGTTGGACTTGCAAGGCTCGTCCCAAGGCAAAAAGGACGTAAAAGCGGACAAGACGGGCTGTGTTATCGGTATGTCTTCCGCGAGCGTGCAAGAAGAGGGCATTAACGCATTCAACGTATGCTTGGACGCGGTGGCAGTCATCGTCAACCCTGCAAACGAAGCCGTCAACGACTTAACGCTTGCCCAACTGTACGATATCTACACGGGCAAAACGACTAAATTTAGCGAGTTGAATAACTGATATGCGAGCAACGAAAGCAAAAGAACAAACGGGTAAAATCGTGTTTACGACGGCGGCGATACTGTGTGTCATCGCCGTTGTAGCCATTTTCGTTTTCATGTTCGTGGAGAGCTTGCCGGCTTTCAAAAAAATCGGCGTGTTCGATTTCATTTTCGGCAAAGAATGGTCTCCCGATCGTTTGGACAATTACGACAGCGTTACCCTTTCGGGAAGTTACGGCGTATTCAAAATGATCGTCGGCACGTTCGCCGCGACCGTCGGCGCGCTGGCGATCGGCGGTACGCTGGGCTATTTCACGGCGGTATTCATCGCTTTCTATTGCCCGAAAAAATGGAAGAAAGTTTTTTCGGTAACGATCGACTTGTTGGCAGGAATTCCCTCCGTCGTATACGGCTTCTTCGGAATCGCCTTTTTGCTGCCCGTCCTTTCGACGATTGCGCCGAATAACGGCGGCGGACTGCTCGCCACGTCGTTGATTTTGGGTATCATGATCGTACCCACCGTCGTATCTCTCTCTAAAACGAGTTTGGAAGCTGTACCTCGTACCTATTACGAGGGCGCGCTCGCGCTCGGTTCTACCCATAGTCAAGCCGTATTCGGAACGGTAACGAAAGCGGCGAAGTCGGGCGTAACGGCGTCGTTGGTGCTCGGTATCGGGCGTGCGCTCGGCGAAACCATGGCGGTCGTTATGGTCGCTGGCAACGCCGTGGCTTATCCCGATAGCCTGTTCAATAGCTTCCGCGTGCTGACGGCGAATATCGTCATCGAAATGGGGTACGCGGGCGAGGTACAACAGGGCGCGTTGGTTGCGACGGGCGTAGTGCTTTTGTGCTTCGTCTTGCTCGTCAACGTGCTGTTCGGCTTCCTTTCCAAAAAGGCAACGCGCGGCGCGGTAGAACGGGCGAGTAGAAGCCGAATTTTCAAAAATCGTCAACGGAAGACGGATAAGAAAACGCCTAAATGGCGGTTGGCTTGTAAAGATCGTTTGGCGGCGTTGAAATACAAATGCAAGACGGCGCAAATCGGCGCGGTGGCGTCGTGGGCGGCAGGTATGATCGCCGCCGCGGCTCTGCTCCTCGTCGTCGGATTTATCTTTATCAAAGGTACGCCGACGCTCTTCCAAAAACCGCACCTCTTGGTCGGCGAATACGAATTCGGCAGCAAAAATATCACCATTTTGCCTTCGATCGTTTCTACGTTGATGGCGGTGGGGTTGAGCTTGCTGATTGCCGTACCCGTCGGCGTTTGCACCGCCGTTTTCTTGAACGAATACGCCAAGAAAGACAATTTCCTGATTCGCGCCATTCGCGGTGCGATCGATTTGTTGAGCGGCGTACCGTCTATCGTCTACGGCTTGTTCGGTATGATCGCCTTCTTGCCTATACTCGGCGGTAAAAGCTCCATTTTGGCAGGCTCGTTGACGGTGAGTTTGATGTTGCTGCCTACGGTGGTGCGTTCTACGGAAGAGAGTTTGAAATCGGTGCAAAACAGTTTGCGGGAAGGGAGTTTTGCGCTCGGCGCAGGCAAGCTGCGTACGATTTTCAAGATCGTCCTGCCGTCCGCGCTGCCCGGTATTATGAGTGCGATTATTTTGAGTATGGGCAGAGTGGTTGCCGAATCCGCTCCCTTTATGTATACCATGGGTTCGGTAATCTCCGCGATGCCGAATAGCTATATGGACTCTAACGCCACGCTTGCCGTCGCCCTGTATCGACTTTCGGGCGAAGGTTGGTATATGGACGAGGCGTACGCCACGGCGGTCGTGTTGATCGTGTTTGTGTTGGGGCTGAATTTGTTGGCACAGGTGGTATCGGCAAAATTGCAAAAACGTTTACAAGGAGAAAAAGCATGAAGCGCACGCAAAAAACGCAAAACTACGGTGGCAATATCACCGTCAAAAACGCAAATCTTTGGTACGGGGAGTTTCAAGCGTTGAAAAATATCAGCGTGGACATTCCCGAAAAGCAGGTAACGGCGTTTATCGGCCCGTCGGGGTGCGGTAAATCTACCTTTTTGAAATGCTTTAACCGCATGAACGATTTGGTGGACGGTTGCAAGATCGAGGGCGAATTTTACGTCGGCGAAACGGATATTTACGGCAAGATCGACGTGAACGAACTCCGTAAAAACGTGGGTATGGTATTCCAAAAACCTAACCCGTTCCCGATGAGCGTTTACGACAATATCGCGTACGGTCCGAGAACGTTCGGCATCACGAAACACGCCGATTTGGACGAAATCGTGGAAACGTCCTTGAAACAAGCCGCCATGTGGGACGAGTTGAAAGACAGGTTGAACAAATCGGCACTGGGGCTTTCTGGCGGTCAACAGCAGCGGCTTTGTATCGCGCGTTCGCTTGCCGCCGATCCGAAAATTTTGCTTATGGACGAACCGACGAGCGCACTCGATCCAATCTCGACGGGAAAAATCGAAGAACTCATGGAAGAGTTGAAAAAGGAACTTACGATCGTGATCGTTACCCACAATATGCAACAAGCCACCCGCATCGCGGACAAGACGGCGTTTTTCTTGCTCGGCGAACTCGTGGAATACGGCGATACCGACAATATCTTTACCTCGCCCGAAGACGAGCGTACCGAACGGTATATTACGGGTAGATTCGGTTAATGCCCGTCGAAGTATTGATTTTTTTGTAAAAATGCGTTATAATGAAGGAGTAAAGAGTATGTCGATTAGAAAAATGTTTGAAGAAGAGCTTGCTTCGTTGAAGACCGAACTTGTAGAAATGTGTCGCTTGACCGAGCAAATGATCGACGGCGCGATCACCGCGCTCGTCAACCGCGATCGGGAGCTTGGAAAAAGCATCGGGCAAATGGATAAGCGCGTGGACGAATACGAAATGGATATCGAAAAACGGTGTATGCGTATCCTGCTCAAACAACAGCCCGTCGCGAAAGATTTTCGCGTGGTGTCTACTGCGCTGAAGATGATCACGGATATCGAACGGTTCGGCGATCAGGCGAGCGACATCGGCGATTTGGTTTGCACGATGCCGGGCGAAAAATATATCAAGAAGTTGAACCATATCACCGCCATGGGTAACCTTGCCGTGAAAATGGTGCGAGAAAGCGTAAACTCGTTCATCAACAATAACGACGAGTTGGCGGACGAAGTGATCAGGCTGGACGACGAAATGGACGCCCTGTTTTTGAAGGTGAAAGACGAGCTGGTCGAACTCATCAAAAAGGACGGCAAAAACGGCGACCAAGCCATCGAATTGATGATGGTGGCAAAATATTTGGAACGGATCGGAGACCACGCGGTAAACGTTGCCGAGTGGACAAAATATAACGAAACGGGAGTACACGTAAAGGTATAATGAAAGAACTGATTTACGTCGTGGAAGACGACGAGGGCATGCAAGAGGTTTACGAGGGTGCTTTTGAGGGAACGTACGAAACGGAGATTTTTGAAAACGGAAAGGACTTCTTTGACGCGTTCCACGCAAAGAAGCCTGATCTTATCGTTCTTGATATTATGTTGCCGATCATGGACGGCTTCACGATCTTGACGAAAATTCGCGAGATCGACGAGAAAGTCCCCGTGATTTGCGTCAGCGCGAAGTCGGACGAAATCAGCTTCGTTAAAGGCTTGAATAAGGGCGCGGACGACTATATGGCGAAGCCCTTTTCCGTTTTGGAACTTTTGGCGCGAGTAAAGACGAACTTGCGCCGAGCGAAATTGTACGTAATGAGCGTCGACGGATTTTCTATCGACAACAACGTGTATAAGGCATTTTATAACGACGTCGATTTAGGGCTTACCTTAAAGGAGTTTAAGCTCTTAAAACTCCTGATCGGAAACGCAGGCGTTACGTTGGAACGGGAAAAGCTTTTCCGCGACGTTTGGGGCGAAGAGTATATGGGCGAAACGAGAACGCTCGATATGCACGTGGCGGCTCTTCGCGAAAAGATTAGAGAAGCAGGAGGAAAAGACTGTATCGTTACCGTGCGCGGGATCGGGTACAGATTTGAAAACAAGTAAATGAAAAAGAAAACGCTGTTGCAAATTCTTTCCCTTACCTTTCTTTCCGTTCTCGTTATGTTCGTTTTCGGTATCGTTGCCGTCAACGTCAACGCAAAAGAACTGATGAAAGAACGGTTACAAGAAGAAACGGAACTCGCCTGTTCGCTCGTGCAAACGGAGGACGATTTTACCTGTTTTTCCCGTTACGCCAACGACGACGCCTTTCGCGTAACGATCCTCGATTTGGACGGCGAAGTGTTGTTTGAAAGCGATACGCAATCTCCGTTGGAAAGCCATATCGACCGCGAAGAAGTGAAGAACGCGTTAAACGGCGTTCCCGAAGCGGTGGAACGGTATTCGGAAACGTTCGGTTGCACGATGACCTATTACGCGTTAAAGACGAGCCTTGCGGATGGACGAGAAATCGTCTTGCGGCTGGCGGTGAAAAGCAGCCAAATCAACGGCTATTTGGGCGTGGCGTTGCCGATTTTGATCGCCGTGTTGCTCGTTTGTTTGGTGTTTTCTATCGTTATCTCAAACCTGCTTTCCGATAAAATAGCGCGAAAGATCACCGAAGTCGGCGACAGTTTGCGCAGCTTGAACGCAGGAAATTACACGCCCATTCAAACGGATTCGGGGGAGATAGAACTCTATTCCGTGCTCAATCAAATCAACGAACTGAACGCGAGTGCGCACGAACGTATGCAGCAGGTACGAGACGAACACAGGAAATTGAACACGGTGCTCGAAAACGTTTCGCAGGGGATTGTCGCGATCGATAAAAACAAGAAGATTATTTTTACGAATAAAAGCCTGTCCAAGATCTTCGATTCTACGGAAAACGTCGTCGGGAAAGATTTTATCTATTTGATCGACGATCTGCCGTTGTGCGAAAAGATTGCTCGTCATCTCGGTGAAAATTACGCGTCGGAGTACGCCTATAACGGCAAGGAGTTGTCCGTCGTTATCCGCAAGGTGGAAGACGAAAATCAAGACGACGTGTACTCGATCGTCATCATTACGGATATCACGAGCGAAAAGGCAATGGCGAAGCAAAAGAGCGACTTTTTTGCCAACGCCTCGCACGAATTGAAGACGCCCGTCGCCGTGATGCAGGGGCTGTCGGAGTTGTTGCTTGCCAAGGACACGCTGGACGACGGCTCGAAAAAGCAGGTGGGACGGATACATAAGGAAAGTTTGCGCCTCTCTTCGCTCATTTCGGATATGTTGAAATTGAGCAAGCTGGAAAACGGCGAGGAAAGCGAGATCGTGCACTCTGCCGTGGACGTGAGAGCCGTTGCCGAGGAAGTGGCTGCGGAGCTGGGAACGGAAGCGAAGAAGAAAAATATTGCCATGGAAATCGTCGGCGAGGGCACGGTTTCCGCGGATGGCAAAAAGATTTTTGAAGTGTTGGAAAATCTTTGTTCAAACGCGATCCACTATAACGTGGCGAACGGAAAAATCACGGTGGAAATTCGCGAGGACGACGACGGAACAACGCTTACCGTGTCCGATACGGGCATCGGCATTGAAAAAGAGCATTTGCCGCGACTTTGCGAACGGTTTTATCGCGTGGATAAATCGCGTTCGAAAAAGACGGGTGGCACGGGCTTGGGCTTGGCGATCGTAAAGCATGTTTGCGCGCTGTATAACGCGGAGCTGAGCATTGACAGCGAAGTCGGGGTCGGTACGACGGTTACGGTTGCGTTTGCAAAATGATTGCAAAAAAAATCGTAACAACTTTTTATAAAAAGTGGTGTGGCTTGACAAACAAGCTCCGCTGTGTTATAATAAGAACCGTAAGGTGGTTATAGGAAAAATAGTCGCTTCATCTCCACAAAAGATATGAGAAATAGAACGTAAGGTGTTTTCGGAAATCATAAACAACCGCCTTTAATTTGCTTTTATTTATATACCAAAATTTCCCGTTTTTCAAACAAAACAACATTTTTTCAACATAAAATTACCCCGTAGGAATAGTTAATCCTACGGGGGTGCATTTTAGCTTTCAATTAAATTTAATAATGCTTTTTGCTTATTTTCGGGGAGCTTACGATACGCTGTCAAAAGCTCCTTTTCTTTTGCGCTTAATATCTCGACTTTTTCATCTTCAAGAAAGAACTGCGCCAACGTAATGCCGAAAGCTTCGCAAATGAGTTGCAATGTTTCAAGTTTAGGCGGTGTATTTCTTTGATACATTGTTGCAAGTGTAGATTGCGTTACACCTGCCTCTAACGCCAGCATATATACCGTCCAACCGCGTTCTTTTCTTAAATTTTCAATTCTTTCAATAACATCCATAGAAAAATCACCTTTTAACTATTATACTACTTATTTGCGTTAATTATAGTTCGTAAATAAGTTGACTTATTATCGTAAATACGATATAATGTAAAACGTATTTACGAGGTGATTCTATGGCTAACAAAAAATTATCTGATGCGAAGATAGCAAAAAACGACGAATTTTATACTCAACTTTCTGACATCCAAAAAGAAGTAAACGCCTACCTTGAATATAACCCAAATGTATTTAGGGATAAAACTATTTTACTTCCCTGCGATGACCCCGAATGGAGCAATTTTACACGCTTTTTCGCGCAAAACTTTGAACGTTTTGGCATTAAAAAATTGATAAGCACAAGCTATGCAATGGAAAGCAAAAGTTTTCAATACCCTTACCAGCTTTCTCTTTTTGAAAGCGAAGCTCCACAATTCGATAGCCAAAAGACAAGAAAACACGGTAAAATCTTCACTTTAACGCGCGATAAAAATAAATCGGGAAGTATTGACATTAACGATTTGGAATGGAAATACCTTAAAGGCGACGGCGATTTTAGAAGTAGTGAAGTATGCGCTTTACGTGATGAAGCGGATATTATTATCACAAATCCGCCGTTTTCATTATATAGAGATTTTGTAGCGTGGTTATTTGAAAAAGAAAAGAAATTTTTAATTATCGGCAATAAAAACAGCGTTACATATAAGGAAATCTTCCCCTTAATTAAAGAAAATAAAATGTGGTCGGGGCGAACAGAATGGAGTGGCGGTCTTTGGTTTGAAAGCAAAGATCCTGCTAACGTTGATAAAGTAGTAAACGGCGTAAATATGAAAAATGTATCATCCACGTGGTTTACGAATTTGGAACACGGCAGACGCCACCAACCCTTATCCCCTATGACAATGGCTGACAATATAAAATTTAGCAAACATAAGGATATAAGGGAAAATGGTTATTCTCAGTATGATAACTACAACGCGATAGAAGTTCCCTATACGGACGCTATTCCCCGTGATTATGACGGCGTTATGGGTGTTCCTATTACGTTCTTGGAAAAATATAATCCCGAACAATTCATCATTTTAGGCGCAACACAGCGAGGTTGCCACGATGAAGTCCCCGATATAAAGCGGTATGATGATTATTGGGAAGTAAAGCCAAATGGCGAAAAAACAGGGGCATCTGGAAGTAAAACAAATGAAAATGCGAATTTAGTTCAAAACGACGGCAAGCATAATTATTTCACTAATGCGGACGGTGTTACAATACAATCTGCATACCAAAGAATTTTTATAAAGTTTAAGAGGGCTTACCCTTAAACGAACAAGAGTTAGCGAACGCGATCCATTCTGGTCCGTTCGTAACTCTTGCAAAAGAAGAGTTTAGCAACAGCGGAAATTCCAATATCCAAAAATGGAGCGCGTATATTCGTGGAAACGCAAATCGTCAAGACTTTTTACGGACGGCGTTGGCGTGGGTAAGTAAAGCATATTTGGATAAAGAGAATATCGACAAATATATGAGCCTGCACCGTTACGATAACAATATCAACGAATTGAAAACATATTTTAACAGCATAATTGATTGGATTTCAAGCGTGTTTATTGATGTCGAGGACGAAATGCAGGGATTGGATTGGGGCAGATTATATGAAACCTATCATAGGCAGTCTTACGATAGAAATAAGGTGTCCGCACTTGTGAAAGAATTGTTATCCGATGATTACGTAAAAGACCGTAAAGGCGTATTTGAATATATTTTAGGCGGTTGCGCGGACAAGAGCCTATTGAATATCAGTATGTTTGATGAAATCACAAAAAAGACCGTTTACAAAACACAAACACAACAGGCGGAGCAAAAAGGCTGTTCAAATTGCCCTTTGTGCGCTTTGGGAACAAATAATAATCGAACGCGCATTTGGAAGTTGACGGAAATGGATGCCGACCACGTTACTGCTTGGAGTAATGGTGGCGCAACGGATAAAGCGAACTGCGAAATGCTTTGTAAAACTCATAACCGCGCAAAAGGCAACAGATAAAATATTAAACAGGTAGGCTGTAAAAGTCTGCCTGTTATTTCATATAAGACAAGTTAACTTTTTTGTCGCTTTATGGTAAAATGAAAACAACAATAAATATGTTGCTAAACTTATGAAAATGTATTCAAGGTAAAAAGAAAAGCGTTCCCACGGCAAAAGGAAACGCCTTAAAAACT
>CAZDCO010000029.1:0-15268 GCA_964504025.1 uncultured Clostridia bacterium | reverse complement strand
GCGCCGCCGCTTCCGTTACAAAATCATTAAAGTATTTTTGCTCGTCCGCCGTAATAGTTTCTCTATTCAAGTAATTGAGTGCCTTATTAAACTTATTTCTTCCTTCGGTCGCCGTTTCGGACATTTCCCCGTTGAAAACTCTAATACTGCCGATTCGCTCCCGTGCTTGCTCGATTGTAATGGTCTTTCCTTTCTTCTTTTGCGCGTCTACATATCCTTTCGGTATTAAAAAAGACTCATCGTCGATTGATGAGTCTATTGTATACTAACACTAACAATATTTTTATGAAAAAAACTTAAAAAAATTTTTAAGGGGAGGGGGAGGGGGGGCGAGGCATAGAAGATTGCCACGCGCCGTTCCGCCGCTCGCAATGACAGGGTAAAAACAAACGCCGCGCGCAATGGCAAAGACTAAAACAAAAGCGCGCCCGACGGCGCGCTATGCTGATACCATTTTTTTATTTTGAAATGCACAAGGACGTCCTTCCCTGTCATTGCGAGGAGTTCCACGACGAAGCAATCTCACGTTACATTGACGGAAACCCGACAAGAGATTGCCGCGCGGCGTTCCGCCGCTCGCAATGACAACGATACTACGAAAAGCGTTCAGTTGCAAGCAAGGCAAGGAGCGTTGAGGGCGCGTACGAGAAGTACGTAACCGAACGGCGACGAAGAAATGCGCCGCAAATGTACGCTTTGCCCACTCTACTTTTTCGCTAAACGCACTTTTCTCAATATCCCCGTCGCGCATACTCTCTTTTCCTGCACCGAGCGCACTCCCTCTTCGATCAAGTCCCCGAAAAAGGCGCGCGCGTCCGATAACCGCTCGCAAAACAAATAGTATGCCAACGAACCG
This sequence comes from uncultured Clostridia bacterium, assembly GCA_964504025.1. Lineage (GTDB taxonomy): Bacteria > Bacillota > Clostridia > Christensenellales > Borkfalkiaceae > Scatosoma. The sequence goes on along the minus strand of CAZDCO010000029.1, from coordinate 14,412 downwards.
GGCACGGTATTCACCTCGCACAAATACGCCTTGCCGTCGCTCACCAAAAAGTCCATACGCACCACGCCTTGCAAGTTCATGCGCTTATACAGCGTCTTGGTATACGCGCGTATTTTATCGCGCAGTTCGCCCGTCAACGCATACCTGCCGCCGCCCTTGCCGTCCACCGTCCGTTTGACGTACTTGTCGTCGAAGGAGTACACTCCGCTCCCGAACGCCTCTTCCGCTTCGGACACGCAAATTTCGCCGCGAATCCGACAGGCGGCGCAATTCACGTCCTTTTTATCCTCCAAATATCGCTCGATCAACACGCGGTCGTCCAGCTCGAACGCACTCTCGATCGCAACGCGCGCCTCGTTTTCGTCGTGCGCCACGGCGATTCCGATCGACGAACCCAAGTGCGCAGGCTTCACCACGACGGGATATTTCAGCCGCATTTGGATATTCCGCAACAAAAACGCGCCGCGACGGGCGTAGTCTTGCTCGTTGACGCGGATATAATCGACGGTGGGCACGTTCAAGGCGCGCGCGATCAGCTTCGTGAGGCATTTGTCCATAAAAACGCTCGACGAAGTGAGGTCGGGAGAAGCCAAAGGAATACCGTTCCACTCCGCCAAAGCGGAAACGCCGCCGCCCTCGCCCAACCCGCCGTGGCAGCAGTTGAGTGCGACATCGATCTTCGCCAACTTTTTCAACCGCTTGTTCGCACGGAGTACGACGTACGCCGTGCCGTCGTCCAAAAGTACGCGTTGGAAGGAGGAGAGATCCTCGCGTTTGAACACTTCCAAATCGAACGCCTTTTCCGAAGTGTATAGCCGTCCGTCCGTGTGGATATACAGAGGAACGGGTTGATATTTTTCCCGATCCAAAAGGTGCAGCACGAACACGCCCGTCAGCACGGAAATTTCGCGTTCGCACGACTTGCCGCCGAAAAATACCCCCACTTTACGCATAAAAAAACACCTCCGCTACTTGATTTTTTCGCTTTGGTGTTTTTATTCGCTTTTTATCCTTTCGTCAATACACGTCGGGCAAATCGTTCAAAAAGAGTACCGCGTCCCCTGCGTGCAGCCGTTGCGACAACTCTTCCTGCGCAGCGAACAACGTCTTGACCGTTTTGAGTTTTTCCGCGTCGCCGCCTGCGGCAACGTAGCCGTTCTTCACCGCCGTTACCAGCGTATCGCCGACAAGTACGATCAAATCGAAGTCCCCCTCGGCAAGCAGCGCGCCCAACGCGCCGTTCGTTTGCGCGTGCAACACTCCGCATTCGACGATCCCCGGCGTTACGACGTATTTTTTGCCCGAAAAGCGCGCCAGTGCACGGAGTGCGTTCTTCGCGCCGTAAATATTGCAATTATAGCCGTCGTCCAAGATATACACGCCGCCGTTTTCCAACAGTTGCAGCCTGTGTTCCACGGGCGTCAGCCCCTGCAAACCGCGCGCGATTTCGTCCGCCGTCAAGCCCATTTCCTTCGCCAACGCCACGGCAAGGGTAATATCCTCCACCGCCGCTTCGCCGAGCAGTTGCACTTTCACGGGCGTTTCCGCGCCGTCCACACACAGCGTGAACTCCGTTTCCGTCGCGCCGTAGCACACGTTTTTGCATATTTCTTTATCTGCGAATTTCGCGGTGCGCGCCAAATCGGAATCGCGTTCGACGAACGGGCGTACGCTCTCGCCGCAAACGACGACGGCGTTTGTGCGTAAAATTTCGCTCTTCTCCGCCCATACGTTTTCCAACGACCCGAACGTTTCGATATGCTGTTCGCACACGCCCGTGAATACGGCGTATTGCGGTTTGACCATATCGCACAATTCGCGAATATCCCCTGCCTTGCGCGCGCCCATCTCCGCGATCAGCACTTGCTTCTTGGCAAAATCGGGTTGCGATACCGTACTCGCCACGCCGATCGGAGTGTTATACGAAAGGGGCGTCGCCACGACGGAATATTTCGTGGAAAGGAGTTGCGTCAAGATGCGTTTCACCGTCGTTTTGCCGTAGCTACCCACGACTGCCACGCGCACGATCTCCGTTTTGTCTAATACCTGCCCCATTCGTTTCACGAAACGCGCGTTTCTCGCACTCTCGACCGCGCCCTCGATTGCGTTCGTAAGACAAAGGAGGAAGGGGAGCAATACGGGGGTTGCGCAAAAGGGTACGTACGCGATCAACGCGTACAACGCCGAACCGTTCCACTCCGCCAAGAAGCACAAAAGAGCGATAAAGGCGTAGCAAAACGAAGCGACGACGAGCCAATAGCAGGCGAACAGTCGACGCAGACGGGGCGTGCGACGAATAGGCACTTTCAACGCGTATTTACCTTCGGCGTGCAAGAACAGTCCGCAAAGCACTGCGAACGGCACGGCGGAGATTGCCAACGCGCCCGTCGTCGTCAAGAACGAAAAACTCAGCGACGTTACCGCCGTTGCCAACGCCAAGCACAACGCCCATACCCACAGACGGTTGAACGTCATGTTTTCCTTCTTCCGCAACCAGCGCAAATACGCGCCGTTTTTATAGCCGCCCTGTTGCAACGCGCCGAGCGATTGCAGCGTAGCCAAACTGAAAACGGTTGCCGCGACGACGCTCGCCGCGATTCTTGCCCATACGTCAGTCATATAAAAATTCCTCTGTTATCAAATTAAAGTCTACGGCGTTTTCCGCGAACGCGAAATGTCCGCCGTCTATTTTCTTCATCACGGCGTTGGGGAACGCCCGTAAATACGCTTCCGCCTCCGCTTCGCGCACCGTCCGATCCTCCCTGCCCTGCACGATCAGCACGTCGTTACAAACGCGCCGCGCGTATCCGCGCAAGTCCTCGTTGACGATCGCTTTGTAACTCTCTTTCATCACGGGCGAAAGGGAACGGTATTCTTCGCTGCCGAACTTCCTTTCGGCGAACGACGGCGCAAATTTCTTCACGATACGGTAGCTTTGTACCTTGCAACGGTAGCGCAGTCCGCGCCGCAATACGACGCCGGCAGGGGCTGCCAACACGATTTTATCGAATAGAGTTTCGTCCTCCGCTGCCGCGCGAATCGCCACTCTGCACCCGAACGAATGGGCGACGACGTGCGGTCTGCGCACGGACAACGCCCGTAGCGCTTCCGCGAGCCAACGCCCGTAATCGGTAACGGAAAAGGGCGAGGATAGCGGCGCGCTTTGCCCGAACCCCAAAAAGTCGATCGCCGTTACTTTGTAAAAGCGAGAAAAATACGCCGTTTGCGCGGCGAACGCTTCCTTGGAGGACATATACCCGTGCAAAAACAACAAGTCTTTGCCCTCTCCCCGTTGTAAAAACGAAACGCCGAGCCGTTCGATAGTCAAATGCGTTCTCCTCGTCGATACCGTTACAGGGTCTTTACCATTTCCAAAGCCGATTCCCCGTCGGCGTAATATTTATCCCGTACGCGCGTTTGCGTAAAGCCGCGCTTTTCGTATAAACTCCTTGCCGCGACGTTGGAAAGGCGCACCTCTAAATATACCCGTTCCACGCCGCGCGAACGCATTTCCCGTAAAAAATCGTCCAACAACGCGCCGCCGTAGCCGTTGCCGCGACGTTCGGGCGATACCGCGATATTCAGCAATTCCGCCTCTTCAAACAGTTGCGTCGCGCAAAGATACCCCTCGATTTTTCCGTCTACGGAAAGCGTTTTGCCGTAGAAATCGACGCGATGAAACGCGCCCGAAAGCTGTTCTTCCGTCCACGCGTCCGCAAAGCACCTCTTCTCCAACGCCGCCACGCAGCCGAAATCGGCTTCCGTCCACGACGACAGGACTACCTGCATAAATTCAACTCCGCCGAGCTCTTGCGCACGTAGAGTGCCGCAAGGGGCGCGAACGCGTTTTCGCTCGCCCGTCTTTCCACCGCCGCGATCAAGCCGTCCACCGTAGACGTATACCGCACGGGTACGGTCAAGGGCAACGGCGACGTAGCGCAAAGGACGTATCCCTCGTCGCGCAACGCAAGGACTTCCGCTTCCGTCAAGTAGGCAGGCGCAAGCACTTGCTTGCCATTTTGATAGCCGCAAGCGTAGTACGCGCCGTGCATGGCGTCTACCAAACACAGCCGCTTTTCTTCGTTCGCGCCGTCTAAGCCATTATATGCCGCCAACTCGAAAGAGGTGATAGGCAACGTTTTCTTTCCGTGCACCAACGCAAAGCCCTTGACGGCGGAAATTCCAATCCGTATCCCCGTAAACGAGCCTGCCCCGACGACTGCCGAAAAGAAATCGCAATCCGCCAACGTCATATTCGCTTCACCGAGCAATTCGTCCACGACGCCCAGCCACAAACTCGATTGTCGCATGGCGCAATCGGGTACGCAACGGGAGTAGTGCTCGCCGTTTTTGCCGACTACGACGTATAAGCCGTCGCCACAGGTATGTAACGCCAAATACTTGTCCACGCTCTCGTCCTCCTCCATTTATTCGGTATAAATCGCGCGCTCGTTCTCGCCGCGTTTTTCGATCCGCACCCGTTTCACCGCGGGCGGCAACAACGGCGCGATATTTTGCGCCCATTCGATCAGGCATACGCCGCCCATATCGAAATAGTCGGCAAGCCCCAACTGCTCCGCTTGCTCCACGCTTTCAATGCGGTAGCAATCGTAATGGAACAGCCTGCCGTCGTAATCGTTCATATACGCGTAGGTGGGGCTGGTTACTTCCTCTTCGATCCCCAAGCCCTTGGCAACGCCTTTGGCAAAGACCGTTTTGCCTGCGCCCATGTCCCCGTCCAACAGCACGACGTCGCCGCCGCGCAACGTTTTCGCGTACGCGCACGCAAACGCTTCCGTGTCCTCTCTCGATTTTGAAATGAATGTACTCATACGCCTATTATACCATACAACGCGCCGAAAGCGCAATCAAATTTTGAACTTTTTTAAGAAATTCGACAATCTCTTATACAGCAACAAAGTCAGCGCGCCGACGAGTGCCGTCTTGACGAGGTTGAACGCCACGATCAGCCAAAAACTCTCGTAGAATATCGCCGCGCCCGTTTCCGCACCCAAAAAGAGCGGAAAGGTGATGAAACGGTTGGTGAGCAACGCCGCCGCCGTACCGATCGGACAAGCCGCCGCCAAGCACGCCACGACCGTTTTGATGCCCTTGCGAAAGCGATAGACCGTCGCCGGCAACAGGATATACGCCGACGTCGCGATACAGTTGGCGATCTCCCCCACGCCGCCGCTACCGCTGAGCAGGGCGCGCAGCCCCTCTTTCACGACGCACGTAACGATCCCCTCGATCGGGCCTAACAAAAACCCGACGAGCAGGATAAAGACGTTGCCGAGATCCAACTTCAAAAAGGGTAACCAAGGGAAGGGAATTTCTATCCAACTCACGGCGAACGCCAACGCCACGAACATCGCCGTTACCGCCACGCGCTTTGCCGAAAAACGATTTTTACCGTCCCGATTTTTTGCTTTCATCTTTCGTTACTCCTTAAAAAACCGCCCCGTACCCTCGGAGCGGCGCAAAGCGACGAACGGGAACGGGCAAAACGCCCCTTTCCCACTCTTTCTTCCTTTCTCGTCCGGACTATACCGTCGGTACGGGAATTGCACCCGTTCGGGAGCTTACGCTCTTCGCAGACTCTACTGCCGGTGAGGAATCGCACCTCGCCCCAAAGAATATCGGTAACTTCAATTTTTTTATACTATACCACTTCTTACCCGTGCTGTCAAGCGAACGGACTACGCCAACGGAAAATCTACCCAAAAAGTGCTGCCTGCGCCCTTGCGGCTATCCACGCCGAACGCAAAACCGTGTCTTTGCAACACCGCTTTCACGATCGACAACCCCAAACCCGTGCCCTTGACGGGGCGTTTATGGGTGGTTGCGGAACGGCAATAGCGATCCCAAATGGTGGAAAGTTCTTCCTCGGAAATGCCGACGCCCGTATCGGTAACGGAAAAGCGGAATACGTTTTCGCCCGTCCGTTTCAACGCCACGCGTACGCGCTTGTCCTCCCCCGTATAATTGACGGCGTTCCCGATCAGGTTATACAGGACTTGTTCCATCTTCACTTCGTCGCAACGGGTGAACAAATCGTCCTCGACGTCCGTTTCAAAGACGTAGCCGCTCTCCGACAAATAGGAAAATCTCGTCAAAATCGCCGACAGCGTTGCCGACATATCCACTTCTTCTACCTGCAAGCCGTCTATGCCCGAACGGAGTTTCGACAAATCGAGTACGTCGCCGACGAGCGTCGTCAGTCGGTCGGCTTCGTCGATAATGACTTGCGCGTGTTTTTCCCGTTTTTCGGGGTTATTCCCCGATATTTCTTTGATCATGGACGCGTACGCCTTGATCATCGTCAACGGCGTTTTGAAATCGTGCGAGACGTTGGCGATCACTTCCTTTTGCATGGTATCCGTCTTAGAAATTTCGTCGCGCGCAAAGTTCAGCGTTTCGGCAAGTTCGGCAAGCTCGCTGCCGTAATCTTCCCCGTGAAAATCGACGTCGAAGTCCCCTTCGGCAAGCCGCCGCGCGGAAGCCGTCATGTCGGTAATCGGGCGAGTGAGCCAACCGGATACCGCGCTCGATACCGCAAAGGCGAGCACGAGGGTGAATATCGTCAACAAGCCCGTACGCACGCGCATTTCGGAAAGCACCGTTTCCAACATATCCAACGATTTATACACGTAAACGTATGTGGGCGCGTCCTGTCCCGTCGCGGACAATCGCGCGCCGAACACGATCTCCCCCGTTCCTTGGTAGGTTACGCTATCCTGCTTGCGTTCTTCCAACTTTTCTTTCAGTACGACGATCTCGTCGGAGAAATCGCGCGAGCCTTCGGAAGAATCTAACAACACTCCGCCATCCTCGCCGAGTAGCACGATATTCACGCCGTAGTGCGCGGACAAGCCTTTGACGAACATATTCCAATTGCTTTGCACAGGCAAGCGATTGTTCGTCAGATCGCTAACGATTTGTTCGCCCTTTTGGTTGACGTCCTTCGCCACCGCGCCTTTATACGATTGCGAAAGCAATACGCTTTGGATCAAGCCGAAGAGAATCAACACGAGCAAAGTGAATGCGGAAAAAGCCGCCCAAAGCAGGAAGTAGATACTGGTACTCTTCCGCTTTTGACGGTACTTTTGCCGTTTTTGTTCGGACTTCTTCATCGGCGACGCGCCGTTTTGCCTTTCGCTACGCAACCCCATACCGCTTACGCTTCAAATTTATAGCCCAAGCCGCGCAGGGTAACGATAAATTTACGATATTCTTTCAAGTTGCCGCGCAACATTTTCACGTGCGTATCCACCGTGCGGTCGTCGCCGTAAAAATCGAACCCCCAAACGTCGTAAAGGAGTTTTTCGCGCGTCAACGCAATGCCCTTGTTACGAATGAGGTAGAAAAGCAACTCGTATTCTTTCGGAGTCAACTCCGCCTTGACGCCGTCCACGTAGACGTTGCGCCCTGCCATATCCACTTCCAAACCCTCGAATTTCAAAATTTCGTTGCCCGAACTTTTTTGCGTACGGCGTTTGGATACCGCGTTGATCCGCGCCATGACTTCTTTCGGGGAGAACGGTTTGGTAACGTAATCGTCCACGCCGATTTCGAACGCGAACAGCTTGTCGTATTCTTCGCCGCGCGCCGACAGCATAATGACGGGAATATCCTTGTTTTTTTTAATTTCCTTGACGGCGGAAAAACCGTCCAAATGCGGCATCATCACGTCCATCAAAATCAAGTCGTAATCGTTTTCGCGACAGAGCTTGACCGCTTCCATGCCGTCCGCCGCCTCGAACGCTTCGTTCCCCTCGAACTCGATATACTCCCGAAGGACGCCGCGTATCATTTCCTCGTCGTCTACAATTAAAATTTTCATACTATTCTCCTCTTTTTTACAAAAACGGTAAAATTTGGTTGTCCCTGATATAGTTATACCCGAAAAAAGTTAAGACTAAGACAAAAAAAAGTGAAATGTAAGTGAAAATACTTTCTTCGCCCGTTGCTTCTATATAGAGTATAACAAATTTCCGTAGATTTGTCAACCCCGAAAATTTTTTCTTTTTGCATATTGACAAACGAAATCGGCAGGTGTATAATATTCGTAACGGAGAAAAACTCCGCAATATGAAAAGGTAAGGAGAACAAACGATATGGAACTGAACGGGAAAGTCGTCGTCATCACGGGCGGCGGAAGAGGCATCGGTTTCGGGCTGTCTACGGCATTCGCCAAGACAGGCGCGAAACTCGTTATCACGGGTAGAACGGAAAGCACTTTGCTTGCCGCTAAGGAAAAGCTGGAAAGCGCGCACGGTTGCGAAGTGTTGACCGTTACCGCGGACGGCGCGGACGAACAAGCGATTCAAAACGTCATCGATAAAACGGTAGAACGGTTCGGACGGATCGACGCCGTTATCAACAACGCGCAGGCTTCCGCGTCGGGTAAAATGCTCGTGCAACACACGAAAGAGGACCTCGACCTCGCCATCTATTCGGGCATATACGCCACTTTCTTCTATATGCAGAAGGCGTATCCCTACTTAAAGGAAAGCAAGGGCTGCGTGATCAACTTCGCCTCGGGCGCAGGGCTGTTCGGAAGAATCGCACAATCTTCCTACGCGGCGGCGAAAGAGGGTATCCGCGGTTTATCGCGCGTGGCGGCGACCGAATGGGCTCCCGACGGAGTACGCGTGAACGTCATTTGTCCCCTCGCCATGACGGAAGGACTGCAAAAGTTTAAGGAAGAGTATCCCGAACGCTACGAACAAACAATCAAGGGAGTGCCTATGGGCAGGTTTGCCGATCCCGAAAAGGACGTCGGCGGTTTGTGCGTATACCTTTGCAGCGACGCCGCTTCGTATATCACGGGCGAAACGATCACTTTGCAAGGCGGCAGCGGCTTGCGCCCGTAAGAAAGGACGATTTCTAATTTGAATAAAAATCGAGTACACAAAAGCCGCGTACCCCAACGGGTGCGCGGCTTTTTCCGTTCCTACGACGGAAGATTTACGAAATATTTTTCCGCAACGTTTGCAGGGCGTTCTTTTCCAGCCTTGAAACTTGCGCTTGACTGATTCCCACTTCTTCGGAAATTTCCGTTTGCGTTTTTCCCTGATAATAGCGCAAATAGAGTATGCGGCGTTCCCGTTCGCCGAGTTTACCCATCGCCTCGCCGAGTGCGACGTGTTCCGTCCAACGCTCGTCGGTGTTTTTATCGTCGCACAGCTGATCCATCAACAGCAGCGTATCGCCCGATTTATTATACACGGGTTCGTAGATCGACACGGGATCGGAAATGGCGTCCAGCGCGTACACGACTTCGCGTTCCGCCACTTGCAGTCGTTCGGCGATTTTTTGCGTCGTCGCTTCCTCGTCCGCGCTTTCGATTTCCTCGCGCGTCTTCAACACTCTATACGCCATATCGCGGATAGAGCGCGACACGCGCAGGGAGTTGCCGTCCCGAAGATACCGTTTGATTTCGCCGACGATCATCGGCACGGCGTAGGTAGAGAACTTCACGCCGACGTTGATATCGAAGCCGTCGATCGCCTTGATCAGTCCCACGCACCCTGCCTGAAAGACGTCGTCCGCGCCCAAATTTTTGATACGAAAACGTTTTACGAGAGAGAGCACCAACCGCACGTTCCCCACGATAAATTCTTCCCTCGCTCGTTCGTCGCCTGCCTTGATCCGTATCATCAACTCTTCGTTCTCTTTCGCGGTCAATTTCGGCAAACCTGCCGTATCCGCGCCGCAAATTTCCACTTTTTGCATACTCCTCTTCTCCTTTGATAGCCGATAACGCTATGTATTCCAACGGGTTATCGTAGGGGCAGGTATGCGTTGAGTGCACGCTTTTCGTGGTGTAATGAGTATGCGCCAACAGCGGCGATTTTATACGCGACAACTTTTTCCTTACGCTTCGGCGACGGGCTATTCCATCTTCGCGATCTCCTTTTTCAGCCTCGTGATGATCTTCTTTTCCAAGCGAGAAATATAGCTTTGGGAAATGCCCATCAGCTCCGCGACGTCCTTTTGCGTCATTTCCTCGCCGCCGCCCAGTCCGAAGCGCAAAAACATAATTTTCCGTTCCCGTTCGGAGAGTTTTTTCAACGCCTCTTTCAGTTGTTCCTTTTCCGCGTTCGCTTCCACGTCGCCGTAGACGGCGTCCGCCGAAGTGCCCAACACGTCGGAGAGCAACAGCTCGTTCCCCTCGAAGTCGGTATTCAGCGGCTCGTCGAAGGAAATTTCGCTTTTCAGGCGTGCCGTACGCCGCAAGTACATCAAAATTTCGTTCTCGATACACCGCGAAGCGTAGGTGGCGAGTTTGATATTCTTGTCCGTCTTAAACGAATTGATCGCCTTGATCAATCCGATCGTGCCGATAGAGATCAAGTCGTCGTTATCCACGCCCGTGTTATCGAATTTTTTGGCTATGTAGACGACTAAGCGCAAATTGCGTTGTATGAGTTCCGCCTTAGCGCGCTCCCGTTCCGCTTCCTCGCCGACGAGCATCGTCCGCAACGCCTCTCCCTCTTCCGCCGCCGACAACGGCATCGGCAACGCTTCGCCGTGTCCGCATACGTAATCGACGGTGCACGCCTCGACAAACACTCCCGTTCGTTGCAAAAAATTTCGTAACCATTCCGACATACTCATACCCTATCCTCCGTCCTGATCTATCAACGCTCCGTTCAACAGCAACGCGTACTCTCTACGTAGCATATTCGCCGACGGCGCAAAATATGCGCTCGTCCGTTTGCTTTTTCCATCCGTCCGCCGCACGATCAACTCCGCGCGCGCCGCCACCGAGCGCGTTTCCCCAGAAAGCGTTTGAAACTGTATCTCGTCGCATACCTGCCCCTCTCCTTTCGTCAAAAACTCCGTTTGAAACAAGTCGTAAAAGACGTCGGGGGTCAGGAAACACACGGGCAAACCGTCCTTGGTTAGGCGATTGCCGCTGTCTAAATACCCTGAAAGCCGCACGCGCCGCGTACCGCGCACCACTTCGCAGGGATAGATAAAGCGGTGCGTTTCGCGCTTGCGGTAGACGGCGCGCAAGAGGACGTCGAGCAGAATCGCAAACGACGCGGCGAGCAGAGTAACCGTCCAACCGTCCGCACCGTCCGTTACGCTATACAGCGCACCGCCGAGCGCGAAGGTGCAACCGTAAAACAGGGCGCAAACGAGCGCGAATTGCCGACGCGCCCTTCGTCCGACGCAACGCCCGAACGGTAGAAGACAAAGCAACGCGCCGACGGAAAAGCGCAACGCCGTCGCCGCCCAAGTCGGCAAGACGAGCAGCGGAAAGAGTACGGCAAACACCGCGCCGAGTGCGGCGGAACATAGCCAACGCCCAACGGCGAGTTGCTGTCGCGCCGCCGAAAACGCCAGCCGCAACAAGATTCCGTCCAAGAGAAAATTTTGCAAAAACGCGTACTCGATATATACCGTCATCTCGCGATACCTTTCGGGGGAAATAGTACGGACAGTATACCACGCTTTCGTGCAAAAGAAAAAAACGCCTTTTGTAGCTTAGGCGTTTTTTTTGTCGTTTCCCGTGCCCCTTAAAAAGCGTTTTCAAAATAGGTAATCTCGTCGTTTTCGTTCATTTCCGCAACGTCGAAACGGGCGTTCGGTTCTTCCCCGTGCTGCGCGCCGTACCATTGCGCGATCTTATAATATCTCTCCTGCTTGACTTTCCCGACCGCCTCGCGCGGCGTGCCGAACGAGCTGCTCGTCCGCGCTTTGACTTCGATAAAGACGATCTCGTCCTTATCCTGCGCGATCACGTCCGCCTCGCCGAAGGGCGTACGCAGGTTGGTGTGCAACACGCGCATACCGCGCTTTTTTATGTATCGCACCACCAAACGTTCCCCTTTCTTTCCTAAAAGTTTTTTGTGAAGGTCTTGCGGTGAATCGGGCATATTCCGTACTCCTTGATCCCCTGTATATGTTCCGCCGTGCCGTACCCCTTATTCTTCTCAAAGGCGTAGTGCGGATATTCTTTTGCGTATTCGTCCATCTTCCCGTCTCGGTAGACTTTGGCGATAATGCTCGCCGCGCCGATCGAATAGGAAAGCGCGTCGCCGTGTACGATACTCCGTTGCGGCAAGTCTATATCCAACGTCATGTTACCGTCCGTCAACACGACGTCCGCGTGCGGCAAGCCCTCGATCGCCCGTTTCATACCCAAGCGCGTGGCTTGTAAAATATTCATTTCGTCGATTTGCTTTTCGTCGATCTCCACGATCGTATAGCACAACGCGCGCGCCCGAATTTGCTCCGCCAAGCTCTCGCGCTTTTTCGCCGACAATTTTTTGCTGTCGTCCACGCCGATCACCAAGCTTTCCTCGTCCAACGGCATCACCACCGCCGCGCATACGACGGGCCCTGCCAACGGACCGCGCCCGACTTCGTCCACGCCGACGACGTAGCGATACCCTTTTCCCAACAGTTGCCGCTCGTAAGCAAGTTTCTCCGCGGCGTTCCATTCCTTTCGCATAGCCTTTCCGTCCTTATAAACCGTATCGCGCCCACTCCGACGCCGTTTCCAAACTAATTTTACCCAAACGCCCCTTGCGGAAATCGTCCACGAGTGCTTTCGCGCCCCGTTCGTAATCGAATTCGCCGCCGCGCAGCACGAATCCGCGCCGCTTGCAAAGAGCTTCGTACATACCGAGTTTTTCGGAAAAATCGGTGATGCCGTACCGCTCCGTCAGGTATTGCGGATATTTTTCCGCCAACTCGCCCAACAACTCCAACGCGACGTCGTCCATATCCAAAATGTCGTCGTTGATGCTGCCGATGAACGCCAAATGCCTTGCCAAATATTGATCGTCGAAGGAGGGCGGCATCGTGCCAGGCGTATCCAACAAATCGAATTCGCCGCACTTCAACCAACGCACGTCGCGCGTTACGCCTGCCTTATCCCCCGTCTTCGCGCGCTTTTGACCGCTGATCAGGTTCACGAGCGTACTCTTGCCCGTGTTGGGAATCCCGGCGACCATAAACCGAAACGTCCGCGTCAAACCCTTGGCTTGCGCGCGTTCCCGTTTTTCTTTCGTCAACTCCGTCAGACGCTGTAAAATCACCCGTTTGGAAGAGGGATTCGTCGAATTGCACTTCACGACGGCTAAACCGCGGCGTTCAAATTCCTTCACGAACCCGTCCGTCTTCGCACCGTCCGCCATATCCGCTTTATTCAAGAGATACAAGACGGGCTTTTCACCGAATATCTTTTTGAAATTTTTATTGATCGAGGCAATGGGCGCGCGCGCGTCGAGTACGCATACGATCCCGTCGCATAAATCGCGTTTTTCTTCCATATCGCGCATGGCGCGCGTCATGTGCCCCGGAAACCATTGTATATTCTTCATTTCGTTCGTCCTTTATCGTAATAGATCGGGGCGGCGTTTTTGCGTGATGGCAATCGCCTGCTCCCTGCGCCACGCGTCGATCTTCGCGTGATCGCCGCTCCGCAACACTTCGGGTACGGCAAGTCCGCGATACTCCTGCGGACGGGTATACTGCGGATATTCTAACAAGTTTTCCGAAAAACTCTCGTCCACGAGAGAGGAGGGGCTGATTACGCCGTCCACATACCGAGAAACGCAATCGGCAACGACCATGGCAGGCAATTCGCCTCCCGTCAAGACGTAGTCGCCGATGGAAATTTCCTCGTCGATGAACAAGTCTAACGCGCGCTGATCCACCCCTTCGTAATGACCGCAAAGCAAGATCAAATGCTCGTAGGAAAGCAATTCGAATACCTTTTGTTGACGGAACACTTCGCCCTTGGGGGACATATAGATCCGCCGCGCCTTATGCTCGGGATCGAGGGCTTCGATCGCGCTGCCGATCGGTTGCACCATCATGACCATACCCGCGCCGCCGCCGAACGGATAATCGTCGCACTTCAAGTGCTTATCCTGCGTATAATCGCGCAAGTTGACGACGTTGATTTCGATTTTTCCGTCCTTTTGCGCCCGACCTAAAATACTTTCCTGCATCGCCGAAAACATTTCGGGAAACAGGGTAATGATATCTATTTTCATCTTCGTTCCTTACTTGCGCACCTCGCGCCGTTATAAAATCGCTTCGACGAAACTTTCGCTGTCGAACGCGGACAAATCGTCCATCTTCTCGCCCGTACCCGCAAACAAGACGGGCAACGACAATTCTTGGGAAAGCGAGAACACGAATCCACCCTTCGCCGTGCCGTCCAGCTTCGTCAACACGATCCCGTCCAACTCTACCGCTTCGTCGAATACGCGCGCCTGATTGACGGCGTTTTGTCCCGTCGTCGCGTCGAGCACGAGCAACTTCAAAAAGTCCGCTTCGGGATATTCGCGCGAGACCACTCTATCCATTTTCCGCAATTCGTTCATCAAGTTTTCCTTGACGTGCAACCGTCCTGCGGTATCAACGATCACGACGTCCGTCTTC
>CAZDCO010000028.1:3349-15757 GCA_964504025.1 uncultured Clostridia bacterium | reverse complement strand
CTGACTCTTAAAAAGGACAGCCTTCCCGAAAAAATCCCTTGTAGGGACTCGGTAAATCGGTCGTTTTTTTGGTCTTCCCGGCGAGAATCGAACTCACAATACAGACTTAGGAGGTCCGCGTTATATCCATTTAACTACGGAAAGGAATATTCAATTTTTAAGATATAGCAATACCCGTTTTGATGAACTTTTTTCGCCGTGGCCACCAAGTAGGTCACCAGATTTTATTATAGCCGTCTAACGTATCGTAAAAACGCACGATTTTAAGCAGTTTTCTATAGTTTTGCCCCATTTTGACGGGTTCATTTTAGGAATAGCAACCCCTTAGGAGGTCCGTGTTATATCCGTTTAACTACGGAAAGACGTGCAGTATACAGTTACGGCAAAGCCGCCAATCGCGTATCCGCGAGCTCGACAAAACGGTCGCCGATAGGATACGCATACATTATAAGCCATTTTTCCGAAAAAAGCAAACGAAATGACACACGGAAACGAAATCGGCAAAAACTATCACAACTCCTCTCCGCTCGCAAGCCATGCGCGCACTCGTTCGGCAGCCGCCAAGGCAGCGGTCAACCGCGTAAAAAAACGTCGTCAAAGCATACCTGTATAGCTCGTAGGTCCGTTTTTCCAACAATACTCGTTCCCCTTCGTATCCGTACCGCAAAGCCGTTCAAAGCTCTCCGTTTGCACGTCCTGATCGCCCGTCAGTCGCCAAACGATCCCGTCCGCTTCGCCGTCAATCGCGCCGACGCCGACAAGCTCGCCCTCTCTTTTTTCCCACGTAATCGAATACGTTTTCTCGCCGCTATCCGTAACGATCGTCGCCGTCCAAACCGTCGCCTCGTTTACCGCACTACTACTATCCTCGGAAGAATTTTCCGAAGAGGACGAAGTAGACGACGAGGACGCACTCGCACTGATTGCTTCGCTCGAAGATGCGCCGCCGCCCGACGCAGAAGTCTCCGCTTGCGAGGAACTTGCCGATGCGGAGTCCGCCGCCGAAACGCTCGACGACATACTCGACGAAACGCTCGACGCAACACTTGACGACACACCGCTTTCCTGCGGTAGCGAACCACCCTCGTCCGCCGCACACGCGGCAAGCGCCGCCATCGACAATACCGCCAACACGCACGATAACACCGTTTTTCTCATCCTCACCCTCCCCTAACGCCAACGAGCGCGGCGTTACTTTTTCATTCGTTAAACACACGACGACCGCTTACGCCTGCCGCGAGCCTCACCTTTTAATTCTTTGCCGATAATAGTAGAACGAATCTTTCGGGATTCGCTTTTGCGTAGGATAATCGACGTAAACGAGCCCGAATCGCTGATCGTAGCCGTGCGCCCACTCGAAATTATCCAACAAACTCCAATAGAAATAGCCGCGCACGTCCGCGCCGTCCGCTTTCGCGCGCTCCAACGCCTGCAAGTACCGTTCGATAAAATCGATACGTTGCGGATCGTGCACTTTGCCGTCCAAACTGACGAAATCGATATTCGGCATACCGTTTTCGGTAATATACAGCGGCGTTTTATACCGCTCGTACAAAAACCGCGCGCCCCAATACATCGCGTCCGGATAAATATTCCATCCGATCGTATTTCTCGGGAAACCGCCGCGATACTCGTCCTGTACGAACCGTCCGTCCACGTTCTTGCCCGTCGCCCCGAAATAGATATTTTGACAATAAAAATCAATCGGTTGCGAAATCAACGCAAAATCGGAGGGCTGTATATTCGGCAATACGTCGTGGAATTTTTCATAATATTCTTTCGGGTAGTCCCCGAAAAAGACAAAATCGCTGAATATCGACACGCACTCCGTCGGATCGTTTTCGGGAATTTCAAAATACGCCTTCCGTGCGAACTCGATTTCCTCTTCCGAATCGTCCTTCGGGCAATGCACGAAACCGCACGGCGCGTAGCCTATTTTCACGTCTCGGACCGTCTCGCGCAGCGCTTTGACCGCCATACCGTGCGCCTTTAACAGCGTATGCGTCGCCGTCAACCGATCCTTGACGGTACAACGCAAATTCGGTGCTTGTCCCGAACCGTTCAAACACGCCAAAATACATTGCGGCTCGTTGATCGTGATAAAATGCTTTACGCGATCCCCGAACGCCCGCCCTACCACCTTTGCGTACTCGTAAAACCATTGCGGCATATCGGGATTGAGAAAACCGCCCCTCTCGTATAACCGTTGCGGCAAGTCCCAATGGTACAAGGTGATATACGGCTCGATTCCGTGCGCCAACAACTCGTCGATCAGTCGGTTATAAAAATCGATTCCTTTGGGATTGATCTCGCCCGTGCCGTCGGGAATAATTCTCGTCCACGCCAACGAAAAACGGTACGCGTCCACGCCCAACTCCGCCAAGAGTGCCACATCCTCGCGATAGCGATGATAATGATCGCACGCCGCGTCCCCCGTGTCGCCGTGTTTAATGTTCCCCTTTTGGTGCGTAAACACGTCCCAAATGCTTTCTCCCTTACCGTCCTCGCGGTACGCGCCCTCGATTTGATACGCCGCCGTCGCCGCACCGTAAATAAAATCTTTCATAATCGTTCCTCTCCTTTAACCGTTCGTTTTTGTAGACGCAAATAGATTGCGCCGATCGGTCGGTTTTTACCACTGCTATTATAGCAGTGGACGTACGGAAATGTAAATTGCAATTCGTACCTTTCTCTTTGCATTTTATGCTTTCTTACCGCATAAACGCCTACCATTATCGTCCAAAAACGGGCGTTTCCCTTGGAAATATTGTATCACCTACGCCGCGTTTTGTCAATATCCGCCGCGAAAAATTCCGTCGGAATAGAAAAACAGCCGCGAGGCACGATCGCCGCACGACTGTTTACAGGTAGTACAACCCTTTAATTTTCTTCTCCCTTCCAAAGCAATATCGGATACCGCTTTTCCGTTCCGTTCGCCTTTAACACGATCGCCACGATCTTGTTTTCCCCGTGAACGTCCACCGCGCCCTTGCCGTTTGCAAGTCCGTCGTCGATCTCGAACGACACATCGCCGCAATATTCGTTTTCCGCGCTACCCTTCGCCGTCAGCGTCGTCAAATACCCCTCCCGTCCGTCGTCAAGGTACACGTCCACGCGATCGATTCCGCTCGGCTTTCCGCTATCGTTCAAGATATGCACTTCCCCCTTGAACGTATCCCCCTTTCGGTAGTCGAACCGCGGCATACGCAACGACGGCGTAACCGCCGCCAACGCCCCTTTTACGGCGTCGTACGTCGGCTTTTTCACGTTCCCGTAGCCCACCAAACTATTGTTCGCCGCGCAATACCACGGCTCGTTAAAACACCAATTCGCCACGATCGAACAGGTCGGTTGCCGCCGCCCCTCTTCAAAGACGTACGTATACCCCGCGCACGCCAAAAATTGCGAGTGCCGTATATACTCCTTCAAATCTTCGATCTCTCCGAAATACAACGAAACGCTAGTATAATCGCACCAGCCCGTCGTCCTATCCGCCGCGTCGAAAGCAAAGTGATCGCGCCACGCCTGCGTATTTTCCAGCTTTTGTAGCGCGTCTGTCGGCATAAACTTTACCAACTGATCGTAATCCGCCATGCACGGCATACCGAACTCCGTATACCCCGTCGCGACGTTTTCGTTGAAAAGGTGGAAAACGTCCCGTCCCTGGACGGTAAACCAATACGGTCCGTGCTTCACGCCGTACACGGGCGACGTCGGCAAGAAGGGAGTGAACCGATCCTCGTCCAAACACACCTCGTTCAAAATACGGAGTGCAAGCCGCTGATCGGTCATATTCGACCACGAGTTAAACAGCTCGTTACCGCCGCACCAAAGCACGTGGCAGGGGTGCGATTTTATCTTCCGTACGATCGCGTGCGCCTCTTTTTCCAACACGGCGAGATACCGTTTATCGTCCGCGTAATTGTTGCACGCCAAAGGAAATTCTTGCCAAACCATAATGCCCAGCTCGTCGCACAACTCGAAAAACGCTTCCTTGTTGACGATCGCGCCTCCCCACGTCCGCAACAAATTCATGTTGCAATCTTTCACGAGTTGCAACTGTGCGCGATAATCTTCTTTCGTCAGCGTACCGACGAACACTTCGGGGTTCACCCAATTCGAGCCTTTCGCAAATACCTTTTTGCCGTTGATACACAGTTGCATCGAGCAAAAGGCGCGCGGCAGGGGATAACCGCCCTCTTCCGACTGTTCCCACGCGCCGTCGTTCATCAACAGCTCCACCTTTCTAAACCCGACCGTTTTACGGACGGTAGAAAGTACGCGTCCCCCCTTTTTCTCTTTGAGTACCGTTTCCAAACGGTACAACGGCTGACTTCCGACGGTATGCGGATACCAAAGTTCGACGGTTGCGCGCATACGCCCCGTCGCACTCTTCGCGACGCAATTCCCGTTTTCGTCGTACAAATACCGTTCGACGACGCCGCCCGTCTTTTGCACCGACACCAAAATCTCCGCCACGCCCCGTTCATTTTCTATATCGACGATCTCGTAATCGACGTTCACGTCTACGATATGCAACTTTTCCACGCTTTCTACGTACGCTTCGTCCCAAATACCCTGTACGATCAAACGGGGGTGAAAGTCCCAACCGTAGCCAACGGCAGGTTTCACGCTGCAATCCGCTTCCGATCTTCCCAACGGAATACGGCTTTGATCCAACCTTACTATATCGTCTACGGGGTTTTTCGGCGCGGGATAAATCAACACCTCTAATACGCTCCCCTCTTTCGCTCTCGCCAACGAAAGACGAGTTTTGGAAAACATACCTTCGTGCGTATATATCTTCTCGCCGTCCAAAAATACGTCGAACGCGTAATCGATACCGAGCGCGACGAAATAGTTTTCCCGTTCGCGATCCAAGCCGTTCAACGTCGCGCGATACTTCCAATAGCAATCTTCCAAGCCGTCGAATTTATGAAAGTTGTCGGCGAATTGCCAATCGTCGGCAAACCCCTTTGCGCGCGCGTAGTCCAGCTGTACGTTGCCGGGAACGGTTGCAGGGATATATTCCTCGAACGTTTTTCCGTCCGCACTCTTCGCTACCTGCCAAGTCAAATACGTTCTCATAGCCTCTTCTCTTCCTATCGGGATCGTTTTCGTATAGTATACCATAGCGCGCGAAAAATTGCAATACGAATTGCTAATATTTCCACGGCAAGACCGCAAAAAAACGCGCGAGAGAAGGAGTACTCCTCCGCCTTGCGCGTTTCGCTATTCTTATAATAATCTCATACCTGCCCCGTTCGTTTCGCTTCAGATAACATCAATTTGATACGATTGAGTTGGTTGACCTCGCTCGTGCCCGGATCGTAATCAACCGCGGCGATATTCGCAAACGGATATTCCTCTTTGAGCCGCTTGATAACGCCCTTACCCACGACGTGATTCGGCAAGCAGGCAAACGGCTGAATACAAACGATATTCGGCGTGCCGCTCGTCAGTAGCTCTACCATTTCACCCGTCAAGAACCAACCCTCGCCGTACTGATTGCCGATAGACAAAAACGGCTTCGTCATCTCCGCGATACGCTCGATGTCCACGGGCGCGTCGAACCGCCTGCTCGCATGCAAAGCGTCCGTCGCCGGTTTACGCATCTTCTCGATAAACCACAGCCCCAACTTCGACACGAGTTTTCCGCTCTTCTTCATCGAGTAGTTCTCGCATTTATATTGCTGGTTATACAAGCTGTAATTCATAAAGTCCATCAAATCGGGCACGACGGCTTCCGCGCCCTCGCTCTCCAACAAATCCACCAAATAGTTGTTTGCAAGGGGCATGTATTTGACGAGTATTTCTCCGACGACGCCGACGCGCGGTTTCTTCACGCTCTCGTCGATCGGCAGGGTATCGAAATCTTCCACGAGCGCTTTGCACACGCGTTTATACGACCAACCGCACTTTTTATCGAGCAACGATTGCACGCATATCGTCGTCCACTTCTCGCAAAGCGCGTTCGCCGCGCCCTTTTCCCTTTCGTACGGGCGTATGCGGTACAGACAGCGCATCAACAAATCGCCGTACACGACGGCGCGCACCGCGTCGAGCAAAAGCGGCACGCCGAGGGTGAAACCGCTATTCTTTTCCATGCCGTTCGCATTCAACGAAATCACGGGAATATGCGCCAGCCCTGCCTTTTCCAATGCGCGACGGATAAACGCCACGTAATTGCTCGCACGGCAACAACCGCCCGTTTGCGTCATGATAATCGCCAAACGATCGGTATCGTATCTTCCCGACAGCACCGCTTCCATAATTTGCCCGACGGAAACGATCGACGGATAGCACGCGTCGTTGTTGACGTATTGCAACCCCTTATCGATCGCGCTACGGTTATCGTTATCCAAAATGACGACGTTGTAGCCGTATTTTCGGAATACGGGCGCGAGAACATTGAAATGGATCGGCGACATTTGCGGCGCGATAATGGTATACCCGTCCTTTTTCATTTGCTCGGTGAACTCCGTACGCTCGTAAACGAGGGGCAAGCTCTTCGCCGTAACGCCCTTTTCCTGCCGCGCTTTGATCGCCGCAAGCAAGCTGCGGATACGGATACGCACCGCGCCGAGGTTATTCACCTCGTCGATCTTCAACACGGTATACAGTTTGTTGCATTTTTCCAAAATCTCGTTGACTTGATCGGTCGTTACCGCGTCCAAACCGCACCCGAAGGAATTGAGTTGTATCAGCTCTAAATCGTCCCGTTTGGAAACGAACTCCGCCGCCGTATACAACCGCGAATGGTACGTCCATTGATCGACGACGCGGAGCGGTCTTTGCGGCTCGAAGTCGATTGGCAAACTGTCTTCCGTAAACACGTCGAAACCATAGGAGGCGATCAATTCGGGAATTCCGTGGTTGATTTCCCCGTCGATATGATAGGGACGCCCTGCAAGCACGATTCCCTTACCGCCCCGTTTTTCCATCTCCGCAAGGGCGCGTTTGCCCTCCGCGCGAATATCCTCTTTCGCGCGTTCCTGCGCCTGCCACGCGGCTCGCACCGCCTTCTCCGTTTCCGCACGCGGAATATTCCACGTTTCCTCGCACACTTTGTTCAGTTTTTCGCGCACCGATTTTTCGCTCGTGAACGCCAAGAACGGGCGCACGTACCGAACGCCGCAACGGGACAAGTCGTCCACGTTGTTCTTCAAATTTTCGGGATAGGACACGACGATCGGGCAGTTAAAATGATTTTGCGCGTTCTTCGTTTCCTGCCGCTCGAAAAATACGCAGGGATGAAAAATCGTCTTGACGCCGCGATCGATCAACCATTGCACGTGCCCGTGCGCCAACTTCGCGGGATAGCACTCCGACTCCGACGGAATGGACGCCATGCCCAGCTCGTAGAGTTTTCGATCGGACTGCGGCGACAGCACGACCTTAAAACCGAGTTCCGCAAAGAACGTCGCCCAAAACGGGAAGTTTTCGTACATATTCAGCACACGCGGAATTCCGATTTCACCGCGGAAACCGTTTCCTTTCGGCTGTACTTCCGCAAAGATACGTTGCCGTTTATATTCGACGAGGTTTGCCCCTTTTTCCGTCGATAAACGCATACCTGCCCCTCTTTCACAGCGGTTTCCCGTGATATGTCTGCGACCGCCCGAGAAGACGTTGACCGTCAACGTACAGTTGTTTGCGCACCCCTTACAACGCGTCGTGTTCGTCGTATACGTCAACGAGAGTATCTCTTGCATCGACAACGTCGTCGTCGGTTGTCCTACGTACCGTTCTTTTGCAATCAACGCCGCACCGAACGCGCCCATAATACCCGAAATGTCAGGGCAGGTAACTTCCACGCCTGCGATACTCTCCAACGCGCGCAATACGGCGTGGTTGTAGAAAGTGCCGCCCTGCACGACGATATGTTTACCGAGTTGCGACGCGTTCGTCAGCTTGATCACTTTATAGAGCGCGTTCTTGATGACCGAATAGGCAAGCCCCGCCGAAATATCCGCCACGCTCGCACCCTCTTTTTGCGCCTGTTTGACGTTGGAGTTCATAAACACCGTACAGCGCGTACCCAAATCGACGGGATTTTCCGCGAACAACGCTTCCATGGCGAACTCCGCCGCCGTCAGTCCCAACGAGTTGGCAAAGTTCTCGATAAACGAGCCGCAACCGGACGAACACGCTTCGTTGAGGGTAACGGTATCGACGAACCCGTCTTTGAGGCGGATACATTTCATATCCTGTCCGCCGATGTCCAACACACAATCGACGTCGGGATCGAAGAACGCCGCCGCCTTGCTATGCGCCACCGTTTCCACTTCGCCTTCGTCCAAACCGAACGCCGCTTTCAACAACGTTTCCCCGTACCCAGTCGAGCAGGAACGCACGATTCGCGCGCTGTCGGGCAACATTTTGTTCAGCTCGCCCATGGCGGTTATCGCCGTTTGTACGGGATTACCGTGGTTATTCGAATAGTAGGAGAACAACAATTCGCCCTCCGCGGAAATCAACGCGAGTTTCGTCGTCGTCGATCCTGCGTCTATTCCTAAAAAGCAATCGCCCGAATAATCGGCAATTCTGCCCTTGACGACCGTCGCGCGCTCGTGGCGCAAACGGAATTCGTCGTACGCCGCACGGCTCGCAAACAGCGGCGGCAAACGCTTGATTTCCGAATCCAACGCCACCCCCCGCGACAGGCGTTCGATCAGCTCGTCTATCTCGAACGCGCGCTCTCCCTCGACGGTGAGTGCCGCGCCGAGTGCCGCGAACAGGTGCGAGTTATTGGGATCGACAATCGTTTCGTCGGTGAGGCGCAGCGTACGCGCAAACGCCTTTTTCAGTTCGGAAGAGTAGTGCAACGGTCCGCCCAAGAACGCCACCGTACCGCGAATCGGTTTTCCGCACGCCAGTCCCGACACCGTCTGATTGACGACGGCTTGAAAAATGGAAGCGGCGAGATCGGCTTTCGTCGCGCCCTCGTTGATCAGCGGCTGCACGTCCGTCTTCGCAAACACGCCGCAACGCGCCGCAATGGGATAAATCGTTCGATACTCCTTTGCCGCCTCGTTCAAGCCTGCCGCGTCCGTTTGCAACAGCGACGCCATTTGATCGATAAACGAACCCGTACCACCTGCGCACACGCCGTTCATACGCTCTTCCACGCCGTTGCCGAAATAGATAATCTTCGCGTCCTCGCCGCCCAACTCGATCGCCACGTCCGTTTGCGGCGCGACGAATCGGATCGCCGCGCACGTCGCCACGACTTCTTGCGCGAACGGAATATCCAACGCTTTCCCCAGCCCGATACCGCCCGAGCCCGTGATCTGCGGCAACAAAGTGCGGTTGCCGAGCTTTGCCTTCGCTTCCTGCAACAACTCGCAAAGGGTTGCTTGCGTGCGCGAACGGTGGCGACGATATTCACCGTACACCGTTTCGTTGTTTTCGTTTAACACGACGACTTTCACCGTCGTCGAACCGACGTCGATACCGACGCGATAACATTCTTCCTTTCTCATGCGTACACCCGTTTTCGGCGAACGAACCGAGCGCCCGTTTGCCGAATTTGATTTCAAAAAAACACTTTCTCTATCCTTTCCCCGATCGATCGATTATTTCAACGCAAACCCGTCCGAAAACGCCTTGCCTACCCGTTCGCCGAGGGTATAATAGCCGTGCGTGTCGCAATCGTAGCACAGCGGCGAGAACTTCGTCAAGTCTACCTTGCCGTTCTCGTCCAAAATTTTCTCGTCCGCCGTTACGTTGACCACTTCGCCGAAGCACAACTCCGTTTCCTCGTCGTAACGCACCAGCTTGCACTCTAATACCAACGGAAATTCCTCGATGACGGGCGCGTTCACAAACTCGCTCGCGCGCACGTGCCACCCCGTCTTCGTCAACTTATCGGGTACGTTGTTCGCCGACACGATACCGACGTAGTCCGCCGCCACCAAATTGTTTTTATCGGCGATTGCCACCGTAAACGCCTGCGTTTTCAACAGATTCTTCACCGTCTTATGCGTGCTACTCAAACAAATCGCCACTTGCGCACTGTCGCAAGTCATACCCCAAGCCGCGTTCATCGCGTCGGGAACACCGTTCTCGTCGTACGTGCCGATAATCAACACGGGCATCGGATATACGTACGCCTTTGCTTTCAAATTCTTTCTCATACCTATCGTCCTCTCTTTTTCGTTATAATGTCGTGCGCCCGTCCGCTCGCAAAAAACGCACGCAGCGCATAAAGTTTCCGTATATATTATAGCACACACTTTTGAAAAACGGTATACTTTTTTCGCATTTTCTTCTTTTTTCACCGTGATTTCATATTCCGCTTTGCCGTCGCATATCTTACGGTATCACGACGAAAGGGGTATATCGGTATGCGACGTTCTTTGGAAATATGGCAATTCGTCGGGGCAGTCTTTACGGCGGTACTCGGCACGCTTCTCCATTTTTTATACGCTTGGACGGGAATTCCCGCCCTCACGCCCGTTTGCGCCGTCAACGAATCGACTTGGGAACATATCAAAATTCTCTTCTTTCCCATGCTCTTTTTCGCCCTGTTGCAAAGTCCTTTCTTCCGCAAGGAGTACGCGCAATTTTGGCAAATCAAGTGCGTCGGCTGTCTCGTCGGAATTTGTCTGATCCCCGTGCTGTTTTACACCTACAACGGCGTATTCGGCAAGTCGAGCGGCGTAGTCAATGTGCTGATTTTCTTTCTTGCCGACGGCGGTGCATACGCGACGGAGTACCTTTGTTTTCGCCACAACGCCCTGCAACGCACCAGCCCGACGATTGCCAAATGCCTACTTGCGTTGCTATGCGCGGCTTTCGTTCTTTTCACCTACTTTCCGCCCAACCTGCCCCTCTTTCTCTCGCCCGTATAAAGAGAAAATCGCCCGAAGTCTACTCGCTTCGGGCGGTTTTTTGCCGTATTTCCGTTTAACTCCACGTCGTCGGTACGCCGTCTACGTACCGCCAAAAATTCCCCTTTGTCGTCGGTTGCGTTTCGGCGTACGAATATACGACGGCTTTCTTCGGCAGGGCGGAATCGCCCAACGCGACGGCCTTCCAGCCCTCCGCCGTGCCGTGATAATAGACCGCTCTAAGCTTCGTACAGCCGTCGAACGCCATAACGCCGATCGACCGTATATCCGATCCGAGGACGATTTCGTACAGTTTGGTACATTCGTAGAACGCGCTCTCGTCCACGGTACGCACGCCGTCGGGAAGCGCGATCGAACGCAGCGCGGCACAACCGAAAAAGGCGTACTTGCCCACCCGTTCCAACGCGCTATTCGCGGCAAACGTAACGCTCGCGAGTTTGGTGCAATTTTCAAAAGCGTAATCGTCTACGAAAGTTACCGCGGACGGAATTGCAATTTCGGTAAGCGTAGCCAAGCCGCTGAACGCCGCGGAAGCGATTAACCGCGTACTTACGTGGAGCGCGTAGACGGACTTCGTCTCCGCCGTCCCCACCGCCGCGAGGTAGAGAGTTTGCTCGTCGCCGAGGTATCGCACACCGTCGTACGCGGCGTATTGCAACGCCGTACAGCCGTCGAAAGCGAGGTAGGATAACGAACACAACGACTTGCCGATATACGCGTTTTTCAAACGAATACAACCGCGAAAGGCGTACCGTTCCACGCACGTAACGCTATCGGGAATACGCACGCTCTCCAACGCAACGCACCCCGAAAAGGCGTTTTCGACAACGACGGTTACGGGAACATTCTCGTACGTTTCCGCCAACACGACGCGCGACGACGTGCCCGTATACCCCGTTACGGCAGCGGTTTTACCGTCCGCCGACAACGAATACGACACACCCGGGGTTGCGTTCACAGCCTTTTGACAGGCTACGCAATAGCCGTCGTCGCCCACGGTATGATCGTCGTTCGGTTCACCATCGTAAAAACTCTCCGTCCCGATCGCACCGCACGCGCAAGTATAAAAATAACTTGCAGCCGTGGTGCAAGTTGCTTCCGATCGCAGGTACGATTGCGATACGATCGATTGAGTATAGATATGCGGTAATTTTGAGTTTTCGACGGTACGAGTATCCGCTTGCGCGCAACCTTCGCGCGCGCAGGTTGCGGTTTCCGTGCCGTCCTCGATACACGTCGCGTTATCGTCCGATCGGTACGCGGAAAAGTTGTGTCCGAGCGGTTGGACGTGCGCCGCCTCGTAAGCTTCTCCGCAGGCGCAAGCATACGCCGTATATCCGCTTTCGGTGCAAGTGGGCGACACAACCGTTTCCGTATACGAATGTTCGTGCGGCGTTTCCGACGAAGAAGTTTCGTTCTCTTCCGACGAACTGCTCTCGCGCGACGAAGTGCTTTCGCGCGATGAGCTACTCTCGCGCGGCGAACTATGCCCGTTTAACGAACTGCTCTCGCGCGACGAAGTGCTTTCGCGCGATGAGCTACTCTCGCGCGG
>CAZDCO010000028.1:0-3249 GCA_964504025.1 uncultured Clostridia bacterium | reverse complement strand
CAAATTACTTTCGCTCGATACGCGGCTTTTGCGCGGCATGTTCTCTTCGCCCAAAATCGCCTGTTCGAAAAGCGCGTTCGCGCCGTACGTCAACGCGGAAACCGCAAACGCACCCACGGCGGACGCGTCGCACGAAGTACACGCCGTCAACGCGCACGCACATACCAACAAAACCAAACTTCTTTTGTGTTTCATAGGCAAACCCCTTACGGTATATTATAAAAAAGTGCTGCCGACAACACAAGCGCGCGTGCGCCCGTATTTGCCTGCAGCCCTAAAAGATAACTAAAGGTAAAAGATTTATAACCATACGCATTCTAACGATCACACAACTCCACTCTATCGTTAAGAAAGCTGCAGCCGTATTTTATTTATATTTTTTGCCCGTTTCAACAAAATGCAGGGGGCAGGTATGCGTCAACCGTCTTTCAACTCGCGCAACGTCTTTTGCTTATGGTCGGTGCGTTCGATATACGCAAACAATTCCTCTACGCTTTCGCTGCAAAAGAACAAGTCTTTACAGCCGCCGCGGATAAAGTGTTTCTCCGTCGCCACGTCGATGGCGTGCAACAGCTCGTTATAATAGCCTTTAACGTTATATATGGCGATCGGTTTATTATGCCGACAAAGTTGTTTCAAGGTCAAGATCTCGAAAAATTCTTCAAACGTACCGATACCGCCGGGCACGATAATAAACGCGTCGGCGTTGTCTTCCATGATTTGCTTACGCTCGCGCATCGTATCCGGTTCGATCAATTCGTTACAAAATGGGAACACCTCTTCCACGTCCTCGTCGTCGAAAAATTTAGGAATTACGCCTACGATTTTACCGCCTGCGTCGTGCACGCCGTCCGCAACCGCGCCCATCAAGCCATTATTGCCGCCGCCGAACACCAACGAATGTCCGCGCTCCACCATCATTTTTCCCATAGCTTCCGCTTTCGTTTTATACTCGTTATCGATCCACGACGACGCCGCGCCGTATACGCATATTCTCATAACCCTCGCGCACTCCTTTTCAACGCTTTCTACATTTTCTCTTCTATAGTATAATCATTGTAGCACCTTTTCGTGCATTTGTCAACGGGTACGGCAAAAAAAATCAGCCCCGTCGTAAGGGGCTGACAATTCGTTGCTTATGCTTTCGAATAGGGATAGAGTTTTTTCTCCACGTTCACGTAAGGAACGACTCTATGTCGCGGCAACGACTGCGCCAACTCGGTGATTTGGCGTTGCAACTCGCTACAAATACGCGCCCGTTCCTCTTCTATATCCGCCTCGGGGCGGAAGGCGAGCGGCTCGCCGAAAAGCACCGTACGCAGTGCAGGTGCGTTATACATAGGCACGAAAGACAAGGCTTTCTTATGCTTTTTATAATAGAACCGCGCCACGTCGATAAACTTGTCTTGGAAGGCGTTTACGACGTCGTTATGCGGATCGGGGCACTCGGGAAAAACGATGACGTTTTCACCGCGCGACAACGCTCGTTCCGTTTCGCGAAAGGTGGACAAAAGGCGGTGATCTTTATACACGCCGATTGAATCGGAATGGGTGAATATATATGCACTCAACGGCGCGATGAGATAGGACAGGAGTTTATACCACCAACGCCAAAACTTGGGCTTATGCGACCAAAAATCTTGATAGGCGTACGACGGCACTTCTTTCACGTGCATCATTTGTCCTATGCACCACAGCTGTTTTTTCGTAGGAAAATACATTTCGCACGTCAACGGACCGTGTGCCTGCGCGTGATTGCCGACGATCAACGACGGTTCACTCGGCAAATTCTCCACGCCGACGAAGGTGCGTTTTTTATAAAACAAGCCGACGAGTTTTTTAATTACGCGATAGGGGCGCGTCGGTTTTTTCTTTTGCTTTTTCTCTTTTTTTGCCGTATCTGCCATGCTACATCCTCGTTCTTGATGATTCGTGTGCTACTGCGCAACCGCTTATCTATGCTTGGCGTGGAAACATACGCCGACAGTATCGGGGCCGCAATGACTGCCCGCCGTGGGGTTAACGACGACAATTTCCGTGTTCAAATCTTCTCCGTATTCCGCTTTCAGCATACCCTCTAATTCTTTTGCCAAATCGTACGCGTCCGCGTGTCCGACGATAACGCGATAGTCTTTGATGTTCTCCTGCAATTCGGCAACGTAGTCCATCAGTTTCTTCAACGTGGCTTTCTTGCCCTTGGCTTTGGAAATGGAATCCATTACGCCGTCCGAATTCATCGTCAAGATCGGACGAATACCCAACAAATTGCCCATCGTGGCGGACAGATGGCTTACTCTACCGCTGCGACCGAAGAATTTCAAATCGTCCGCGTAGAAATAGACGGCGAATTTGTCCACTTCCGTTTCCGCCCACGTCAAAAGCTCTTCCAAGCTTGCACCGGCGTTCGCCAAATCGCCGATTGCCTTGACGATATTGTAGCTGCAAATGGTGATACCCTTCGTATCGATCGTATACAGCTTTCTATCGGGATATTTTTGCGAAAGCTCCTTCCACGCCAACTGCATCGCGTTGAACGTACCGCTCATTGCCGCGGAAAAATGGACGTATAAAATATCCTTGCCTTCCGCCAAAACGGGCTCGAAATACTCTTGATATTGCACGGGCGACAACGCACAGGTGGAAGTCAAATTTCCGGCGCGCAACGCACCGTAAAAGGCGGAATAATCGAATTTTTCAAAGTCTTGATAAGGATACACTTCCTTACCGTCCGATTCTATGTAGGGCATGCTGATGAGCTTGTAGCCGTATTTTTTTGCGTCCTCCGGCGTGATATCGGTGTCCGTGTCGGTAAATAATTGAAACGTACGCATACTTGTTCTTCTCCTTCGTCGACGTATTTCGACAATACTATTGTACTGACTTGCGCGGAAAATGTCAATAGTTTATATGACATTTTCCGAATTTTTATGAATAAATACGAAAACCGACGAAAATTCGTCGGTTTGTAGGTTGAAACCTAAGAGTGTTTCCGTTTCATTATAGAAACAAGGTGCGCTCGAAAATTTTTATATATAACCACTTACTCGTTCTCAAGAATATCGGCAATTCGTCTACAAGCAAAGCCGTCGCCATAAGGATTACTCGCTTTAGACATTTTCTCATAGACATCGTGATTTACACTTATCTTGGGATAGCAGTATTCCAAAGTATCCGTAAAACCGTATTCTTCGTTAAAGGATTCACCATTCCTTATTTCTGTGTATCATTCGTTCGGATGTATGTAAATAT
>CAZDCO010000027.1:0-16299 GCA_964504025.1 uncultured Clostridia bacterium | reverse complement strand
TCAAGCGTCTGCCCGATTTCCAAAATCGGGTGCTGGAAGTCCTACGTGAATGCGGTCTGATAACGACGACGGAATGACGTCATAATCGTTAAAAAACGTTCCCCGAACGCAACCGTTCGGGGAATTGTTTTTTATTCGTTTTCTACTCAGTCTAACACGACTTTCGCTTCGCGCACCGCTTGGCTTTGCGAACCCGTCGGGTTCAAGATACTGTATCCGACGTTGACTAAGTGGTCGCCCACACGCTCCAAGCCGGACACGGCGGAGGAGAAATAGGGACTGAGTTCGACGTGGCAATCGCCGTTGGCAAGTCGGTTAAAGTGATTCGCCGTCAACTCGCGCTTCATATCGTCCACTTCGTTTTCCAACCTCGTCAACTCCGCCAAATGCGCCGGCGTACCGTCGTTGAACGCCTCTTGCGCGATGTCGAACATACGCGTTACTTTGCCGTGCATAATTTGCAATTCGTCTACGGCGAGTTGGGAGAACGCCAAACCGTTCTCACGCATTTCCACGCCCATTTCATAGAAGTTCATCGCGTGGTCGCCGATACGCTCGACGTCGTTGAGTACGTGGAAATACGAACCGATCGCCTTTTCGTCCTTGCCGTCCACGAGTGCGGACAACTTGATGAGGAAGCGCGTCAACGCGCTGTTCGTAAAGTCGATGACGCTTTCGTTCTTGGCGAGCGTTTCCGCCATTTCCTCGTTATTTTCCAACGCGCAAACGAGTCCGTTTTCCATATTCGCCTTGGCACAGGCGATCATATATTCCACTTCTTTCTTTACCTGCATCAACGCGATAGGCGGCGTCTTTAACAAGCGGTCGTCCACGAACTTCAAGCGCAACTCGTCCGCCGAAGCGTCCTTCGACTTGAGCGCAAATTCCGCCCACTTTACCAAATATTTGATAAACGGCAACAACACGAGGGTCGTGGTTACGTTGAATATGACGTGGAACCAAGCGATTTGCATTTGCGGATTGTCCACGAGCGATTGCAACACGCCGACGATAAAATCGCCGAAGATCCAAAGGAGTACGGTAAAGATCGCTGTACCGATCACGTTGAACGTCAAGTGGATCAACGCCGCGCGTTTCGCGTTGACGTTCGCGCCCATTGCCGCAAGCGTAGCCGTTACGCACGTACCGATATTCGAACCGAGGACGATAAACAACGCGCTTTGCAGCTCGATCGCGCCCGAACCTGCCATGACGATGATAACGCCCGTCGCCGCGGAAGAGCTTTGAATCAACGCGGTGAACAGCACGCCTACCAAAATCAACAACAACGGGAAGTCGATCGCCGCGAAAATGCCTGCGAAGAAATCTTTGATCATCGCGCCGCCGAACGCCGCGCTCATCATATCCAACCCGACGAATACCAAACCCAAGCCGCAGAGCGTACTGCCCAAACGCTTGACTTTCGTACTCTTAAAGAAGGTCATCATCACGCCGACGAAGGCGAGAAGCGCCATAAATTCGTTGATTGGCAAGCTGGACAACGATACCAAAATACCCGTTACCGTCGTGCCGATGTTCGCACCCATAATGATGGACGTCGCCTGCACCAACGTCATAACGCCCGCGTTGACGAAACCGATAACCATGACGGTCGTCGCCGCCGAACTTTGTATGATCGCCGTTACGCCTGCGCCGATTCCCACGCCTGCCAATCGATTGTCGCTGATCCGTCCGAGCAACTGTTTCAGGCCCGTACCCGCACTCTTCTCGATACCGTCGCTCATCATGTTCATGCCTGCGATGAACACGCCGCTACTCGTCAAGAGTGCCATAATGCTAACGATTAGTTCCCACATATTCTATTATTCTTCTCCTAAGTACACGCCGCGGCACGCGCCGCGCTCAAAAAACACCAACCGAAAAGCGATCCTTTACCGCTCTTCTTTCGTATTATATCATATTCGCCGTGCGTTTGGCAAGCGTTTTACGCTTTTTTTCGACGACGATCGACAAAGAGAAAGGAAAGAAGCGTCCCTCCGCTGCACGGAAGGCACGCCTCTCGCCTTTTTACCAGTCTTGTTTTTTCAACGACTTGTCCTTGACGTCGTCGTAATAGCCGAAATACCGCTCCTTGAACGCGGCGAAGTTTTCCGCAGGCGGCTCGTCCCCGTTTTCCATTTCCTGCAACATTTCCAACAACTCGTCGGGGGAGAAGTCCGAAAGGTCGGTTTCCTCGCCGTATCGTTGCAACAATTTTAACAACTCTAATTGCGACATATTAAATTTCCACCTCGATATATTCTCCGCGGCAGGGCACGGTAAGGTGCGTAAAGCCGATCTCGCGCAGCATAGCCACGATTCCTTCTCGTCCGTCGGCGATCCTGTCGGTGGCGTGCGCGTCCGAAGCAAAGGACACCCGTCTGCCCCCCAAAGCGTAGTACCGCTCGACGATATCCCGTTGCGGCAAGCAGGGGGAAGTACCCCCCTTGTTGGAAGAATTGATTTCTAAAATTTTGTCCTTGGCGATAATCGTTTGCAAAATATCGTCGATGACGGCGGCGTGCTTTTCCAAATACAATCGCTTGTCCGCGTGCGGCGCGTACCGCGTTACGTAGCCGATATGCCCGACGATATCATAATGGTACGGCGCGTCCAAGCTACGACGAACAAGAGCCAAATACTCGGCGTACACTTCGTCCTTATCGCGCGCGTTACCGTCGGCGTCGAGGTACGGCTTGCCGCCGTAATAGTCGTCCCCCTTCCAAGTATGTATGCTGTTGACGATGAAATCGGGTTGAAATTTTTCGTAGACCGAACGATATTCGTTTTTGCCAACTTCCTCGTCGGTGAAGCCGAATTCGTACCCGACCAACACGTTCATCGCGCCTGCGTAGTCCTCTTGCAAGCGGCGCGCCGTGTGGATATACTCGTCGCAGTTCGCGTTCGTCCAAGTACGCAGTTTCGTGGCGACGTACACGTCGTAGTCGTAATGTTCGGATACGCCGTAAAAACAAATTCCCTTTTTATGCGCCGCCGCCAACATTTCGACGAGTGTAGACCGTCCGTCGTGCGAAAACGTCGAATGGGTATGCACGTCCGTCAACATTTTTTCCATAATACGCCTCTTTTTCTCTTCTTGCTTAATCTTTCTTCTATATTATAGCACGCCGCGCGGCGTTTGGCAAGCGCGAAGCAAGGGCAAAGGGAAAATTTCGCGCTTTTTTCAGGGCAAACGAGCCGTAAACACGGACGCGGCAGGCAGGTATGCGTTGAATATGTACGGGCATAGCAGGTACGCGTTGAATAAACGCGCAGGGCAGGTATGGGACGAACAGTATACCGCGCCGCCCGTTTTTTATACAGGGATATTTTGGTTGCGGCGGTAACGGTTGGAAATTTTTCGTCCGAAAGGGGTAAAAGACTGACAACCGTTGCCGTTTTTTCCGTTTCCTGCCCCTTTTGGAAAAGGTTACCGCTTGCTTTTCGGCAAATCGTCCTGTATACTATTCGCAACCCGTTTCACGGGAAACGAATATATAAAAAAGAGGTTTATTATGAAAAGACGAAAGAAAGCGGCGGCGTGTTTGCTCGCCGTAGCTCTACTTCTCCCCACGGCGGCGGCAATCGGCTGTTCGACAACCGATTCCGCGCCCTTCGCACCCTCCGACGCGCCGTCGTCGAGCAGCACTTCGAGCAGTTTTTCGAGCAGCTCGTCAAGTAGTTCTTCAAGCAGTTCTTCGAGCAGTTCTTCGAGTGCGGTCGCGCCGCCCATCAAGAAGGAAACGCAATATTTGCGCTGTACGGGCAACGGCGTGCGGTTGCGGACGGGCGCAGGAACGGAATACGAAATTCTCGGCAGCGCGGAAAAGAATACCCGTTACGCGCTGTTGCGAAAGACGGGCAGTTGGTACGAAACCTATTATCGAGGGCGCACGGCGTACTTGCACGCCTCGTACGCCGCGGTATTCGCCTTAGAGGAGAGCGAGGACGAGCAGATAGAACGGGTACTTGCCGAAGGGTACAAGCTAATCGGCGTGCCGTACGTCTACGGCGCGGTACGTTTACACGACGGCAACGGCAATTTTCTAAAAGGGTTTACGGCGCAAAAATTCGATTGTTCCTCCCTCGTGCAATACGTCTTTTACAAGGGTGCGGGCAAGCTGTTGCAGGTACATACTCGTTCGCAAGTATTGCAAGGCACGCGCGTGAAAAGCGGCGATTTGCGGCGCGGAGATTGTATGTTCTTCACGAACGCGTCGCGGAAGCATTTGACGGGCGTGGAGCGCGTGGGACACGTCGCGATTTATTTGGGAAACAACTATATCCTGCATACCGCGTCCGACTATGCGCGGATCGAGCAAATTTCCGACGAGCGGTGGGCGAATTTTTTGGAAGCGCGACGGTATCTTTGATCGGTCAGCCGTCCGTACGCAATCGTTCGGGCAAAGCGGCAACGGCGAGGAAGTATACCGCCGCCGCGCCTGCGTTTTGCAACAGTTTCGCGCACGCGTTACTCGTCGCGCCCGTCGTCATGACGTCGTCTACGACGAGCAGCGTCTTCTCCCGACAAAAATTCCGTTTGTGCAAGCGGTAAACTTTGGCGGCGTGTTCTTCGCGCGCTTTGAAGCCGAGTTTCTTTTGCGCCTCGTCGTCTTCGACGTGGTAGAGAACGTCCGTCGTCGTTACGGCGTATACGCCCAACGCCTGCAAGCGGACTTCCACGCTACGCGCCAACTCCTCCGCCTGATTATAGCCGCGGTGCAGTCGGCGTTTTTTATGCAACGGTACGGGCAAAATATGCAGCGGTTCGGCGTTCGACGCGTCGTCGGGCATCGGGAATTGCGCTTTCAGGCAGGGAAAACGGCGCAACAACGCGTCCGCCATCACTTCGCCGAAGTAGAGTG
This sequence comes from uncultured Clostridia bacterium, assembly GCA_964504025.1. GTDB lineage: Bacteria > Bacillota > Clostridia > Christensenellales > Borkfalkiaceae > Scatosoma. The sequence continues at coordinate 11,434 of CAZDCO010000027.1, read as the reverse complement.
CCAAACGCGGCACTCCGTTTTTTACACGGTTGATAAAGCCGCTCGTCCTGCCCTGATAGACAAAAGGACAAACGCCTGCGGTGAACGCAGGCGTTTTCGATTTACAGCTTAAACATACGCCCGACGTTACAGTTTGTCTACCGCACTTCGGACATAGGCATTTTTCGTTTCTTTCGAGCAACGATTCGCAAGCCGCGCAAAGCCGCTCTTTCGGGTATCGGAATACTTCCGCGCCGCAACCGTCGCACACGTATCCCACGCGGCGCATGAGCCGCCTGTACGCGTCCGTCAAGCCGCGTAGCAACGCCGTCATTTTTGCTCGTTCGCGTTTCCCTCGTCCTGTTTACGTTGATAGCGGACGAGTAAATACGCGCATACGATCCCCACGGCGAACAGCACTACGCCGAGAATAATATCCACTACGGGATTAGCCGCCGTGCCTTGCGCCCACGACAGATACACTTCCATAATATCGCCGTTGCAAAACATGGACAACACCGAACCGAGCGACAACCCGACGATCATCGAATACGCCGTGTGTCGCGCTTTGGAAAACAGCACCGTCAAGCCTTTGGACAACGCCAACACGCTGGCGATCAAGCCGATTCCCATTCCCCCGTACACGAGGAAGATAGACGGATTCGCCTGCCAATAGGTCAGGCTGATGCTCGCGATAAAATCGGAAAACCAACCCACCGCCATCATCACCGCGCTGAACGACAACCCAGGGACGATTTGCGTTATGCCCATCGCCACGCCGAGCGCGAGCGAGGCGAACACGTGCCCCGCGCCGATATTCTCAAACGTCTTTAAGACGAGCGCACCGCCCGATTCCGTCGGTACTCCGTTCGTTTGCATATTCCACGTGCCTACGGCGGATACGCAACCCATCACTATGGGAATGGCAAGCCCGACGGCGAAGAGTACAATCCTGAGCGGCGTGCGTTTGGCGTCGCGCACTTCGTCGTAGACGGCAGGGAACGCGCCGAGCATCAGTCCTGCGAACAGGCAAATGATCGCGAACGGCAAAATTTTGAGTAAACTCTTCACTCCGATAAAGCCGAGCAACACGCCGAGCACGATTCCGATCCCGATCGGTAACAGGAAGAGGAAGCATCTTTTGAATTGTTTGAACAGATTGCCGAGGGCGTACAAGAACTGATCGTACAGCTTGAATATAATCGCCACGGTCGAGCCGCTGATCCCCGGTACGATAATCGCCAACCCGACGAAAAAGCCGAGCAACGCGCTCTTGCACCACGTTTTTTTGTTGTATCGGATCAACGCGATCTCTAAATCGTCCTTTCCCATACTCGTCATCACCTCACGAACGGTTTTTCACTCTCTCTTTTCTCTATTATAACGCAAAACGGCGCGCAGGTCAATAGTTCTGCGCATTTTTTTCTCGTCGCGCGCCCCGTTTTTTTCGACGAAAGGGGTGGTTTTTCGCCAAATCGTGCCAAAACAAGCCGTCCGTTTTGCCTGTATACTTACATAAAAAAGGAAAGTACGGAGGGCGCGGACGTGCAATACGTAAAGAAAATGTGCATTTTACGACAGGTCAAGCAAGGTTTTTCGGGGGACGGAAAAAGTCTTTCTGGGTTGATTAAGGTAGAACAATACGGCAAAAATCTCGCCGTCGAGGTGTCCGCAATCAACTTCGCACCCCTCGTATCGGGGGAGTATTATTGTATTCTTTCCGACGCGCGCGGTCGGGCGGAAATGCTGCCCTTGCGCGGCAAGAGTATGTTCAACCTACTGTCGGATATGGAGATCGCGCAGGGGTTTTGCGGCGTGATTTGCTACGTGAAAAACGACGTCGTGCCCGTGGCGTACGGCGTGAACGGGGACGGCGTGTACGATTGGAAAAAGATCGTGCAGGGCGTGGTGAAAAGCACCCTGAAAACGCCGACGGAAGAACAAACGGCAACCGCCGACGACGAACGCACGGCGCGCGGCTACGACGACGAGAAAATCAGCGCGGAAAACTATTACGCGCGCGAAGAAGGAGGAAGGAAAAATGAACGAGAGCCGTTTTATCAAGCTGACGACGATGCATACGCTCAAAGCGCAGCTGAAAAACAAGACGAGAAAACGCGGTCTGTTGCTACGGAAAATGAACATGCTGACGGCGTACTCCGCCCGTTTGCGACGGAAGGCGACGGGTACTACCTCTCCGTCAAGCACGAAATCGACGAACTGATGAGGAAATATCCGCGCGACGAGCGGTTGCAGGGCGCGTTTTCGTGCAGCGAATGGGTGAAAATCAACGATCGGACGGGGAAGGAGTATCTCGTGGGCGTGGTGTACGCCGACGGGCGCGCGAAGTACGTTTGCTACGCCGTCGCCGCCGAGGGCAGGACGCCGCCCAAGGAAATCGCCGACGCGTGCACCTTCGTGCCCGTATCCCCCTACGACGACGAACAGGGTTTTTTCGTCATTTTTCAAAGTGCCGCCACAGGGGAGTGTATTCGTCCGCAAAAGGCGTAAAATTTTTTCAAAAAAGTTTCTCTCGTACGCTTGACAACGACTTTTCAAAGGCGTATACTTGTGAAAATCGTTTTTGGGGAGGACTTATGAAATACGCCGTTTCCGTGCACGCGCTTTCGCCGTCCAAACAAATCGCGTTTGCCGCACTTTTCGCCGCGCTCTGTTGTGTGGGTACGGCGATCGTGCAAATTCCCGCGCCGCAAGGCGGTTTTTTGAACGCGGGCGACGTATTCGTTTTGCTGGCAGGGGAGTGTATTCGTCCGCAAAAGGCGTAAAATTTTTTCAAAAAAGTTTCTCTCGTACGCTTGACAACGACTTTTCAAAGGCGTATACTTGTGAAAATCGTTTTTGGGGAGGACTTATGAAATACGCCGTTTCCGTGCACGCGCTTTCGCCGTCCAAACAAATCGCGTTTGCCGCACTTTTCGCCGCGCTCTGTTGTGTGGGTACGGCGATCGTGCAAATTCCCGCGCCGCAAGGCGGTTTTTTGAACGCGGGCGACGTATTCGTTTTGCTGGCAGGGTGGTGTTTAGGTCCGCTGTACGGCAGCGTGGCGGCGGCGGTAGGCAGCGCGCTCGCCGACGTCGTCGTCGGCTTCCCCGTATACGCGCCTGCAACCTTTCTCATCAAGGGTATGGACGCGTTCGTCGCGTACACGGTATGGTCGTTTTTGAAAAAAGCGATCCGAAAAGAGAAGTTTGACGCGCTCGTTCGCGCCGTCGGTGCAATCGCGGCGGAGTGCGTTATGGTCGTCGGGTACGCCGCGTACGACGGACTGTTGGCAGGGGTCGGCGCGGCGGTGGCGAATACGCCGTTTAACATTTTGCAGGGCGTCGTATGCGCCGTAGGCGCGGTTACGATCGTGATATTGCTCGCGCGCAGCAAGTCCGTACGCGAGTTCTTCCCCCGTTTACAGCGGTAACTACGTAGCAAACCGCCGTTCGACGAATCGTCGAACGGCGGTTTTTTCTTTTGTTTTTTATCGTGCGCCCGTCGTTTATCGTCGAGCGCGTTCGTTTTTTATCGTCATTGCGAGCCGTCAGGCACGGCGTGTGGACAACCACCCGTCATTGCGAGCGGCGAAAGCCGCGTGGCAATCTCACAGCGGAATGCCGAAAAAGGAATCTTCACTCGCTTCCAGCGCAGCGTTGAGTGCGGCGGCAAACTCCGCCCGTCGTTCGTCCATCGTGCTGCCTTTCAGCAATCGGCGAAGCGAAAAGGGGCGTTTGCATTTAGGCAATTTCGGAAAGGCGTACGCACCGCCTGCGTACACGACGAAGTGCAACTCGTCCGTGCCCGACGTTTCGCGCCAATCGAAAAAGTCCTTCCCCTTTTGAAAGCGGTAGATATACACGCAAGAACTGTCGCCGCCCTTTTGATAGGTATATTGCAACGTAAATCCGCGTTGCAAAAACGCCGTCGTCCATTGGCGAATTTTCTCTACCGACTGTCCTTCGTCCGTCAACGCAAAACCGCCTTGATACGGCGCAGTCCGCTACCGCAACTTTGCTCTTTCACGATCTTGAACGTACCCAAATCTCCCGTATTCGCCGCGTGCGGACCGCCGCAAATTTCCTTGGAAAAATCGCCGATCGTATACGTCTTGACGCGCTCGCCGTACTTGCTTTCAAACAAGCCCGTAAAGCCCTCCGCTTTCGCTTCTTCCAAACTCAACTCGCGCATTTCAACGGGAATCGCCTTTGCGATCTCGCCGTTTACCAAGTCTTCCACCGCTTTGATTTGCTCCGCCGTCATGGGCGCGCCGTAGTTAAAGTCGAAGCGCAATCTCTCCTCGGTAATGTTCGAGCCCTTTTGATTGACGTCGGGGGAGAGTACCTTTTTCAACGCGGCGTGCAAAAGGTGCGTAGCCGTGTGGAGTTTCGTCGTCGCTTCTTTATTATCCGCCAAGCCGCACGCAAATTTTTGCTCACTGCCTGCCTTACTCTTGCTTTGGTGTTCTTCAAACGCCGCTTTGTAGCCGTCGATATCCACGTCGAAGCCGCGTTCTTTCGCCATTTCCGCCGTGATTTCCACGGGGAAGCCGTAGGTGTCGTAGAGGTGGAACGCCTGCTTGCCGCCGATGCGCTTTTCCGCTACGTACGCAGGATCTTTTTGCGTCATAAACGCGTTCTTGCGTTCAATTCCGTTCACGCACTTCTCAAACTCTTTCAAGCCCTGTTGCAACGTCTTGTTGAATTTCGCCTCTTCCTTGTTCAGCTCTTCCGCGATCTTGTCGCGGTTGATTTCCAACTCGGGATAGACGTTCTTATAATAGGCGATGAACGCTTCGGAAATTTTCGCAAGGCTACCCTCGGGTAAATCGATCTTTCTGCCGTAACGCACCGCACGACGAATAATTCTACGCAAAATATACCCCTGATCGGTGTTGGAGGGAACGATTCCCTTTTCGTCGCCGAGCATAAAGGTCGCCGTACGCGTATGATCGAGCAGCACGCGGAACGATTTAGTCGTTTCCTCGTCACTGCCGTAGGTCTTGCCCGTCAATTCGGCAATTTTTGCGATCGCGCCCTCGAAAATATCCGTTTCGTACACGCTGGACTTACCGTTCAGCACGCACAGCGCGCGCTCTAAGCCCATACCCGTATCCACGTTCTTTTGCGAAAGTTCTTCGTACGTGCCTTCCGCCGTCTTGTTAAAACGCATGAACACGTCGTTCCAAATTTCCAAAAACGCGCCGCAGCTGCAATCGGGGTTACAAGTCGGCGAACATTTCGGTTTACGAATGACGAACATTTCCGTATCCGTACCGCAAGGGCCCGTCGTACCCGCAGGTCCCCACCAGTTGTTTTCGCGCGGCATGAAATAGATATTCTCTTTCTTGATCCCTGCCTTTTCCCAAAGCGCGGCGGCTTCCGTATCTCTCGGCAACGTATCGTCGCCGCCGAATACCGTTACGGCAAGTTTATCCGAGGGGATATTCAAATAGTCCTCTCCCGTCAAAAATTCGTAGCTCCAAGGAATCATCTCTTCCTTGAAATAATCGCCGAGCGACCAGTTCCCGAGCATTTCAAAGAAGGTACAATGCCGTTCGTCGCCCACTTCGTCGATGTCGCCCGTACGCACGCATTTTTGCACATCCGTTAAGCGGTTGCCCGAAGGGTGTTTCTCGCCGAGCAAGTAGGGCACGAGAGGGTGCATACCTGCCGTCGTGAACAGTACGGTAGGATCGTTTTCAGGAATCAAGGACGCCGAGGGAATGACTTTATGCCCTTTCGCCTTGAAGAAGTTCAAATACATTTCGCGTAAAGATTGTCCGGTGTATTTCATACCATAGCCTCTATCTATCGTTTTTTTATTTACATTATATAGTTCGTCGTCGTTTTTGTCAAGCGGTTTTAGCCGTTTTTCGTCAGCTCGTACCCCGTTTTGCTATCTTTTACGGTATAGCCCAGTTCCGACAGCTTCGCGCGCAGTTCGTCGCTCCGCGCCCAATTTTTCTCCGTACGCGCCTGCCAACGCTCCTCCGCGATCGCACGCACTTCGCTCGGAATTTCCTCTTCCTTCCGTCCGTATTGCGCCAAATACGCCTTGGCGTCCTTTTGGAACAAGCCGAGCAAGCCATATGTCTTTTTGATCTGCACCGCGTACGCGAGCGCGCCGAACAGGTCGCCCGTACTGCCTGCGGAGAGCATTTTCTTCATTTCCTTGAAATAGCCGAAGAGGTTGGAAAGGGCGAGAGCGGTGTTGAAATCGTCGTCCATGCACCCGTCGAATTCGCTATCCACGCGGTGGGCAAGCTCCGCCGCGCGAATCGCCGCGTCGCTATCGATCGTCAACTCCATACCGCGCAATTTGTCCATGACGCCGTCCACGAGCACGAGGGTGGAATAGAATTCGCACAAGTGTCTTTCCGCTTCGGGGAAAAGCTCGTCCGTGATATTGATGTCGTTGCGGTAATTCGTTTGCAACAGGGCGAACTTGATCGCCTCGTTCGAATATTTTTCCAACAAGTCCTTCATCAAAAGGCTGTTGCCGAGCGATTTACTCATCTTTTGTCCGTTGACTTTGATCAGTCCGTTATGCGTCCAATATTTTACGAACGGTTTGCCCGTCAACGCTTCCGTTTGCGCGATCTCGTTTTCGTGGTGGGGGAAGATCAGATCTCTGCCGCCGCCGTGAATGTCGATTTGTTCGCCGAACGCCGCGCGGTTCATCGCGGAACATTCGATATGCCAACCCGGTCTACCCTTGCCCCAAGGGGAATCCCAGCAAATTTCGCCTGCTTTCGCACTCTTCCACAACGCGAAGTCGTACGCGTTCTTCTTCTCGTCGTCGTTATCCACGCGCACGCCGTCGAGCGCGTCTTCCACGTTGCGGTTGGACAGCTTGCCGTAGCCGGGGAAGGAGAGTACGTCGAAGTAGACGTCGCCCTTCTTGGTCGCGTAGGCGTTGCCCTTTTCCACGAGTGCGGATACGAATTGAATGATATTGTCGATATTTTGCGTCGCTTTCAACCACACGTCGGGATCGTCCACGCAAAATTCACCCATCACTTCGTTGATTTTTTCGATCATCTTTTCGGCGTATTCGTCCGCAGGCACGCCCGTTTCTTGCGATTTTGCGATAATTTTATCGTCCACGTCGGTATAATTGCGCGCGTACGTAACGTCGTACCCCTTTTTCTTCAAATATTTCCGCATAATATCGTAGATGAGGGCTTGATAGCCGTGTCCGATATGCGCTTCGCCCGATACGGTGATACCGCAGGCGTACATCTTTACCTGATTGTCGTGCAGGGGGATAAAATCTTCCTTTTTCTTGGTCAACGAGTTATAAATTTTCATTTGCTTTTTCCTCCGTTCTTTCTTCGTTATTCTCATACATGGTATGGTCGTTTTCCTTTTTACCGCGTTTTGCTTCCGCCTCTTTCGCCGCTTCGATCGCCTCCCGTTCTCGCTTCGCCGCCTCTTCGATACTCAACTCCGCCGCGCATACGCCGATGATGCCCTCGCGCAGACTATGCTCGTGTTCGGGCGGTCGTATCCGCACGATACGCGCGGGTACGCCCACTACTGTGGCGTAAGGGGGCACTTCTTTGAGGACTACCGCGCCCGCGCCGATTTTCGCGCCCTTGCCGACGGTGAAGCCGCCGAGGACTTTCGCGCCAGCCGACAGCGTTACGTTTTCCATAATGGTCGGATGGCGTTTGCCCCGTTCCTTGCCCGTACCGCCGAGCGTTACGCCCTGATAGATCACCGTGCCCTTATGCACTTCCGCCGTTTCGCCGATTACGACGCCGCTGCCGTGGTCGATAAACACGCCGCCTTCGATCTTCGCCGCAGGGTGAATTTCGATGCCCGTCAAGAAGCGCGCGAACTGACTAATCATACGCGCCAGCAATTTCAGTTTGATTTTATGAAAGAAGCGCGCCAAGCGATACCACATCAGCGCGTGCACGCCCGAATAGGTGAGTACGATCTCCAACGCGTTGCGCGCCGCAGGATCGTTGATTTTCGCCGCGCGCACGTCGGCGGCTAAATTTTTGAACCACATAATCTTTCCTCCCGTTCGTTTTTTCGACTTCCGTCGGAGTGTTTCAGGAAATTGTCGCGGAGATTGCCGCGACTACGCTCTATGCAGGGGATTGCCACGCGGCGTACCGCCGCTCGCAATGACAAGGTAAACCAACGCCGTTTGCAATGACAACGGTATCGAAAAGCGTTCGGTTGCAAGCAAGTCAAGGAGCGTTGAGGGAGCGTACAAGAAGTATGTAACCGAACCGCGACGACGGCTTGCGCAGCAAATCAACGCTTCGCGACAACCAAACGATACGGCAACTACTCTACCCATAGTATATGTCCGCAGACAAAGAAAAACGCCTCCCGTCCGCATAGACGTAAAGGCGTTGGCATACGCTGTTCCACTTTACTTTGAAAGGCACGAAAAAGCCCTTCCTCGTATCGCCCGATAACGGGGGCGGCCGCGGATCGTTACTCCGTCCTGATCACGCAAAAACGCACTTTCCCAAGTTCGTTCGCGAACGGTACGCGCTTTCAGCCTACGGCGCGACTCTCTTTCCTTAGCTTCGCCACGAAACGAGGTACTCTTTTCCTGCTCGGATATTCAACTTATTCGTATTATAACACGCCGCGCGCAAAAATGCAACCGTTTTTTCTTATTTTTCGGCAGTTTCTTCGGGCAAGAAAAACAAATTTTCCACCTTATATTCGCGCAAGGCGGTTTCGACCATCGAGCGGTTGAACGCCTTGCGAGCGAGTAGATAGGACAGGACGACGTCCTTGACCTCGGCGTAGTTCCATTCGTAACCGGCGCAGACGAGCAGCAACGTCGTATCCTGCATGGAAAGATGCGACGTGAGTGCGATCGTGAACAACAGGTTTTTCGTGGGCGCGAACCGACCGTTTGCGATTCGCTTCCAAATTTTTTCCTCTACGTTCAACGACTTGCCGATCTCGTCGAAGGGAAGTTTATTCCGCTCGGCAACGGCGCGGAATACGCGCCAAAAGCCGTATTTTCCAAACCGACTGCGCATACGCGCGAAGAAGGAAAGGGGGACAAACGAAAAGGAAAAGGTGCGATCGTGCAACTTTTCTTTCAATTCGGCTAAAAGCTCCGTCTTGTTTTCCTGCAACGCAAGGCGCATGGTTTCCGCAGGCAACGTATAGGCATACGTCCTGCCGAACTCGTCCACGCGGCTGTCCTGCATCTTCGGCATGCGGTATCCTTTCAACACGCAAAGTCTATCGTAATTTGCGTACTTCTCGCAAAAATATTCGTCCAAATCGGCTATAAAATCGAGCATACTCTCTCTTCCTTTCCAACGTCTTGCGTTTAGTATAGCATACCGCGCCCGAAAATGCAAACGTTTTTTCTATCTCCGCCCTTTTCTTCACACTTTTTTCATAATTTTCTTGTGAACTTTTCGTTTTTTTGTGCTTTTCGTTCACGTTTTACCCTGTCATGAAAAAAAACTTTTTGTAATAAATTCACAAAACGCTTGACTTTTTCGCAGGTAACGACTATACTTATAGGCGTTAGTGATCTGTATAAGGAGAAGTTGTATGAAAAGAGAACGTATCGATAAAATCGCCACGCTGATCGACAAGCGCGGCAAGTTATCCCTTCGCCAACTCGGCGAATGTTTCCCTCGCGTTTCGCAAATGACCCTCCGCAGGGATTTGTTGACTTTGGAAGAAGAGGGAAGGGTAATTCGCGTCCGCGGCGGCGCGATGTCCGTCAAGGACGTACAAAAAACGTCGGGGGATACGTACACCAAAAAGTCCGCTACCCACACCGACGAGAAAATTGAAATCGCACAAAAGGCGGCGAGTCTAATCGAACCGGGCGCGACCGTATTTTTAGACGCAGGTACGACGGCGTTATACTTAGCCAAGGAAATGCCCGACGTGGCATGCAACGTATTCACCAACGGCGTTGCCGTGGCAACCGAACTTTGCAAGAAGAAGAACGTGCAAGTCAACTTGCTCGGCGGACCGCTCATCAAGGAGAATTTATCCACCGCTTCTTCCCTCTCGTCCATGTACTTCACGGACAACAATTTCGAGTTGGCAATCATCTCCGCGGCAGCGTTCACGGCGGAAAGCGGCTTTTCCTGCGGTACGCAAATGGAATCCGACCTCTTCAAGATCGTATGCAAAAAGGCGAAGTATACCTATATGATGCTGGACAGCTCCAAGATCGGCAAAATCAAGCCGTACACTTTCGCCCGTGCGGACGACATCAACGTCTTGATCACCGACGACGCTTTCCCCGACGAGTTGAAAACACTCTTCAAGGAAAAGAATATCGTCGTGTTATAATTTTTTCGATATAAGGACGGCGCGCCCTTCGACGGGACGCGCCGTTTTCGTTTGTCTTCGTCGGGAGTAACGCGCCGTTGCGCGCCGCCGCCCTTTCGCGCCGTAACGCATAGACGCAGTCATTGCGAGCGTAGCGTGGCAATCTCGTGCAACACCGCCGTTAAACCGTCTTGTGGGCGTTCGGCGTAACGAGTAGCGTTTTATATTCGGTATAGGTTACGAACCCCAGCTTACTCTTGCTCGGTTTTTTGACGAACTTCCGCTTGCAATAGTCCACGGGAATTTTATCCCCGTTCCGTCCGTCGGAATAGTACGCGCACAACTCCGCGGCGAAAACGAGCGTTTCATCTCGTATCTGCCTGCCACCTTCCACGATAATCACATGCGAAGAATGGTATTTTTGCGTATGCAACCACACGTCCTCGGGCGAGGCGAATCGCACCAAACGATCGTTTTGCACGTTGTTTCTTCCCACGAGGATACGATGTCCGTCGTGTTCGTATTCGCGGAAGGGAATTTCCGTCGGCTTCGCGTTCTTCTTGCCCGTCCGCACTTGCGGCGGTTTCAGCGCGCCGAGCGCAATCAACTCCGTGCGGATCTCCGCCAAGTCCTCGCGCGATTCCGCCACCGACAACGAAGCGAAAATACTCTCCAAATAGGCGAGTTCCGCCTCTTCCTTATCGCGCATCGGCGTCAAGATTTCCTTGGCGCGCTTTTGCTTGTTATACGTCTTAAAATATCGCTGCGCGTTTTTGGAGGGGGATAACGATTCGTCCAAGGCGATCTTGATCGTGCCGCCCCGTTCGTCGTACCAGTTTTGCACTTCGATCGCCCGATCGCCCTTTTGCACGGCGTACAAATTCGCCGTCAACAACTCGCCTTTTACGCGATTTTCCTCGGCGTTTTCCGCCTCTTGCAACCGTTCGCACACGTCCTGCAAGCGCTTCGTCGCCTTTTTCTTCAACGCGCGCACCACGCTTTCCAAACGTCGCGTTTCGTTCTCGAACGCACGGCGCGTTTCCTTGTAGTAGAACAACTCGTCCTCCGCCTTACACAGCGAGGGCGTACTGCGCCCGTCCTTGACGGCGAATGCGAAAAAGTCCTTCGGTCTGCCCTCGTCGTCCGTTTGCAAGTGCGGTTCG
>CAZDCO010000026.1:0-17154 GCA_964504025.1 uncultured Clostridia bacterium | reverse complement strand
GTGGCGCAGAGAAAGGGATTTGAACCCTTGTATACATTCCTGCATAACACGATTTCGAATCGTGCGCGTTCGACCGCTCCGCCATCTCTGCAAACAGCTTTTATATTATATACTATCCGCTTGAAAAAAGCAACTGTTTTTACGCGCACTTTCCGTGTTTTTTGAGAAATTTTTTGTTAAACCGCACGTACACGCGCAAAATTTGCGCAAGTCTGTTTGTAAAAACCGTCGGCAAGAAAGTGCCGACGGTCTACGAACGTATATTCTATACTTATTTTACGCGCACGACGATTACTGCATTCGCGACGCCCTGCAACGCCGATTTTTCCACGACGACTTCGCCGTTCGCCGTACAAAGCTCTTTACCGTTCAGGCTTGCCCCGATGACGGTATTGCCGTAGCCCTCGTAGCGAATCGACAATTCCGTATCGCCGTAGGAGAGTTTAATCTTAGCGTCTTTATATTGTTCGGGAATACAAGGACGAATAGCAACGGTATCCAACGTGTACTGCACGCCGAACAACCAGTTATATACGGCGCGTTCGATCATTGCAACGCTACCCGTCAAGAACGAGAATCCCGTTCTACCGTAGAAGGACGGCACGAGGTGATAACAATTCGTGATCGCATACGGTGCGGCGCAAATCGAGCTTTCCTTATGCAACTCGCCGTTGAAAGGCATAGCGTAGTTCAACGCGTCGTACAATTTTTCGTGTTCGCCTGCTTTTGCCAAGGCGCGCGCGTAGAAGAGTTGCGAACCGTGATTATATACGCTTGCATTCTCCGCGAAGTACGGTTGGAAGTCGCCCGTACCCATTTTGCCGATTCCGTCGATCGTCTTTACGCCGAAGGGGGTAGAGAAGAGTTTATATCCGTCGCTCGTCTTCAAGCTTTCCAAGTGGTTGACGACCGATTTTTCCTTGCCAAACGCCACGCCGCTGATAATCGCGTAGCTGTTCGTCGGCGCATAGATACGTTTTTCGCCGTCCGAATCTTTCTCCGAGAAGATCCATTCGCCGTTGTCGGTAAATACGCCGTTATAGAAGCCGCTTTCGTTGTACGAAGCCGCGTTGATCGTTTCCGTCAATTCTTTCGCGAATTGCAAATATCCGTCGCCGTTGCCGCCGCGTTTTTGCGTGATTTCCGCAAGGTAGCGCAAGCACATCACGAGCTGACAGGAAACCATAACCGTTTCCCCTCTGCCTTTGATTCCCGCACTGCTTAAACAATCCAACCAGTCGCCGCCTTGCATTTTTACGAGTCCGTGCTCACCGAGGTTGTTCGCGTCCGTCAAATATTCGATACCCTTTTTCAGGTGCGTATAGCCGCTTTCCAACCGTTCAGGCGCGTCGTAGTAGGCAAATTTCTCGTCTAACAAGCCGTAGTCGTCCGTGGAAGCAAGATAATCGTATACGTATTCTGTAAAGAAGCACGCACTGTCTACGAAATGGCGCAAGTCGAATTTTTCGCCTGCTCCGAACGGTACTTGACGAGGATACCAACCGTCGCTACGCTGTTTGGAGAAAATATTTTCAATGACCGCGCGGCAAGCCGTTTTATCGTAGTCGATATATCCCTCGAAGTCGTTGGACGCGTCGCGCACGCCGCGCATGCCCGTAGGCCAACCTCTGTCAAGCGCACTCACCCAGTCAAGTTCCAAAGGCAAAAATCCGTTGACGAATTTGTCAAACGTCTTATCCGCCGTTTCCACCGTGCGAACGGAGAACAACTTATCGAATTTCGCTTGCAAAGCCGCCGTTTCTTCTTGCAATTTCTTCTCGCAAAAATACGTCTTTGCCGCGGCAATATCCTCTTCCACGTTTTCGCCGTAGAGTGCCGTCGTAAATACGTTCTTCACCTTCGTTTCGCCGTGTGCGGCAACCGTAACCGTGGCTACGCCTGCAAAACATTGACCGAACGCGTATAACTCGTTTTCCGTTTCACCGCTGAATGCGTCGGGAATTGCGGTAAAATTATTCGTAGCGTACGCCAAGCGTTCGTCGCTCAACTCGAAAGAAGCTACAGGCAAAGAGGTTACGAGCGAGAAGTATCTACGCTCTTCCTTTTTTCCTGCAACGCTATACCGCGTAGTCGTGAACACGGGCGTTTCCCCTGCTGCGTATTTCGTACGCGTGTACCACTCCGGTTTGTCCCACGGCGCCATCATCAATTCGTTGACGTAGGGATATACGCAAGGCATCACCTTGACATCTACGTTTTCATCGCCGTCGTTGGCAAAGGTAACGTGCATAATCACCTTTCTGCCGCTTACGGGTACGAGCATTTCCGTCGCCACACGAATCGTGCCGAAGCGGAGCGTATACACCGCTTTTTGCGGTTGAAAATCGATCGAGAAATCGTCTGCACCGAATACGTCGAAGTTGTCGTGCACTTTACCGTTCACCGAAAAATAGAGTTTTGCAGGCGAAGAAAGTTCGCGACGCTCGCGTTTCATCGTGGCAATGCCCGACGGCGCGTCGATTTGACAGGTTTGAATACCGTATTGATCGAGTTTCAATAGAATTTCGCCGTTTTTGTATATGTATTCGTACAAGCCGGCTTTAGGCAATTTCGTAATGGTATAGCCGCCCAACCGATCGTTAAAAAATCCGTTTTGTTCCATAATCGTTCATCCTCTTTTTTGATACGGGAACCGTATCGTTGTTATATGGTCAAGTATACCTTAAAACGCGCGCATTGTCAAGCACTATCGCAAAAAATGCGTTAAAAAAAGTGAAAAGTGCTAAAAAAGCGAAGCAAGAAAGAAGAAGACGCCAAAATCGGCGCGATGTAGCCACGATTTTTTAGACGATCGCATACCGAAAATTATTTCGATTGAAAATTCAAAGCGTAATCGCCTATTGAAAGTATCATAGTAGGAATCACCGTTCCGTCCTGTCCGTTCGTAACTGATACGACCGCCGTTCCGCTTTTATCTTCGAGTACAATTTTATATATCACCGTTTGCGAGGAGCTGTCCGTAATTTGATACGAACCGTTATAGTTTTTATTATTCGTTTTATCTAAAATAGACAATACGCCGTCTTTCGCGGTGCAAGTCATCTCCATGGCGACGGCGTCGGGATAAGCCGTTTTATCAAAAGTATCGTTAGACGGAGCGTAAGCAACGAAATCTCCGTTTTGTTCCACCGACTGTATGGACGACATTACCCAAGCGTAATCGTCGATAGCATATTTCGAGTTGTTTCCACAGGCAATCAAACACAAGGACGTTAAAGCGGATAAAATTAAAGCGATAATCTTTTTCATATCAACCTCGCAAAGCATTGAGCATAATCAGATTTGTTATAACCTTTTACTATGGATTGATTATACAACAAAACACAAGATTTTTCAATGTCTTTCGTATCGTCGAAAATGAAAATATAATGAAATTTTTTTCACATTCGCTTTCGTAAAAAAATATCCATCGGCGTAACCGATGGATATTTTTGGTGGAGCTAAGCGGATTCGAACCGCTGGCCTCCTCGTTGCGAACGAGGCGCTCTACCAACTGAGCCATAACCCCAAAGCACTATATATTATAATGCTTTCTTCGTCGTTTGTCAATACTTTTTTTAAGATTTTTTTACTTTTTTTGAGATTTTTTCCGATTTAGTAGCCGTAACGCTTCTTTTGAGAAAAATAGAGCCACGTCGTCAGCACGAGCGTAATGCTTTCCGCCGCAAACAAAGACGCCCAAACGCCCATTACGCCCATAAAGAGCGGCAAAACGAGCACGGCGATAATTTGGCACACGAACGTTCTCGAAAAGGAAATCAAAAGCGAAATGCCGCCGTTGGAAAGTGAAGTGAAGAACGCCGAACCGAAGATGTTGAAGCCGCAAACCAAAAAACTCAGGGCGTACACGCGCATGCCTTCCGTCGTCAATTTCAGCAATTCCTCGTCCCCTTTGGTGAAAATCGAAGCCAACGGACGGGCAAAAATACACGCGATCAGCGTCATTACGACGCCTGCAATCGCCGTGATTGCGATACTCTTTTTGGAAATGCTCTGCAACTCCTCTTTATTTTGCGCGCCGTAGTTATACCCGATAATCGGCGCACAGCCGACCGAGTATCCCAAGAACGCCGCCACGAAGATTAAACCGATATATTGCATAATTCCGAATGCAGAAACGCCGTCCAAGCCGCCGATCAGCCGCAACAGTTGCGCGTTGTATACGATCGTAACGACGGAAAGAGAAATGTTCGTCATCAATTCCGACATACCGTTGATACAAACGCTGACGAGCAATTTCCCGTCGAATTTCGTCTTACCGAGTTGCAACAAGCTATCGTTTTTACGAGCAAAGTAGAGCACGGGCAGCAATCCGCCGACGCATTGACTGAGCGCCGTAGCCGCTGCCGCACCTGCAAGCCTCAACTGAAATACCGCAACGAACAACCAGTCGAGCAAGATATTCGTACAGCCTGCCACCACGGTAACGAACAAGCCCAACCGAGGTTTTTCCGCCGTTACGAAGAAGCCTTGGAAGGCGTTTTGGAGCATAAACGCAGGCAACACGGACAAAATGATACGCGCATACGTCGTACAGCAGCCGATCAATTCTTCCATTTCCGCCGCGGTTAAGTCCTTTTCACCGGACGCAAACCAACGCGCTACGAGCGGTGCAATCGCCACGCCCACGATAGAGAGTACTACGCCGACGGCAATCGCCACGTAGACGAGCATGGAGAAAATTTCTTTGGCGCGTTTCGGATCGCCTGCACCGAGTGCCTTGGAAACGACGGCGTTGCCGCCCGTACCGAGCATAAAGCCGACCGAGCCCAAAATCATAATAAACGGATAGATCAGGTTCAGCGCGGCAAAAGGAATTTTGCCTACGTAGTTAGACACGAAAAATCCGTCCACGATACCGTAAACGGAAACGAATACCATCATCACGATAGACGGTAGCACGAAACGGAACAGTCGTCCGTAATTGAAACGTTCTGAAAGTTTAATTCTTGCCATATAGCTTATCCCATAAAAATCCCCGACCGCGAAACATTCAACAGTCGGGGTTTTTCACTTGCTTTATTGTTTATCAAGATCTAACAAGTCTTGATACGCTTTCGTATGCAGTGTCGCCGAATTTTTATAATCGTTCAAAATTTGGTTTTGCTTGTTCGTTACCGTCGTGGACGCAACGTTCGCTTTCAACGCTTCGTAGAAGGTATACGAGAACGTTCCCTCAACTTCCTTTTCTGCCGCGTTATAACCGCCGTACACTTCGCCGTCGCCATACACGAACGAACAGTAAATGATATGCCAGCCGTAATCGGAAGGCACGACTACGTACGAACCGACGCCGCCAGCCACCGCTTTTTGTGCCGCGTATTCAAACTCCGGAACGAAGTCCGTCTTATCGGGTGCAACGACGTAGCCCATATAGGTGTTCAAGCAAGCCGTATCGGTGCTGTACGCGAACATCAATTCGTTTACAGCCGACAACGCTTTATACGCGTCCGTTTCACGGTTGAAATAGTCTTTCGCAGCCGTTTGTTCCAGGTTGACTTTACCCGAATAGTAGATAAATTTATCGTAATTGGTATCTTCGCCGTCGATATAGTTGGTTGCGCCGCCGTAGGAAGCACCGTACGCGCCGCTTACCGTCTTTCCGGAAGCCGTTTCAACGTAGCCCGTAAAGATATCGATAAAATCGTTAATACCCACTTTGTTCGGCGTGAACGAATATTCTTCGTCCCCTTCGCCGCCAGTTACCGTGCCGTTATACGGATATTGACCGAGATAATGCGAAAGCTTTTCGTATTCGTCCTTGGTATCCGTCGTGTTTTTGAAGAACAAATATTTATCGTCTTCCGTCTTATACGCGTAATGTTCGTCCTCGTTGTCCGCGCAGAACCATGCCTCGCGCAAGTCGGTTGCTTTTACGCCGTTCAAAATTTCTTCACGAGCTTTATAGATCGCTTCTTGATCGTCGCCGAATTTGTTTTTCGCCGCCGTGTACGCCAAGTTTTGACTTGCCGAGAAGGGCAACAAAATGTTATACACGAAGCCGAAACCGTCCAAACCGTACAACACGAACGAACGGTCGGAAACGCTGTCGAGCGCGGTATCGAACGCCGTTGCGTCCGTCGAATACGTTTGCTCTTGCGCCGCCAAAAGACGGGCGTAATCGGCTGCCGCTTCCTCGTCGGTATAATTGCTAATCGCCGTTTCTTCCAACTCTTCCGCGTATTCGCTGATCAGTTTTTGACCGAGCGTATTCGTCAATTCAAAATAGTAATAATTCAATTTCGTAACGTCCGCGGTATCTTCGTTTTCGCCGATCAAACCGTAGCTTTGCAAGTTCGTCAAGAACGCGTTATACGCCTTCTTACGCGAAGTCTTCGTCGAACCGTCTATCGTTTCGTATTCGCCGCAGTCCGTCGCGTCGTTACGTCCCGTATATACTTGATAATCGATCGAATCGCCGCTGATCGGATAATATTCGGAAGATTTCACGTTCGCGTTCGTAGGCGTGGTACGCGTCGTATCGTGCGTGTGCGTATCGTCCTCCGTCGTAACGTAGTTTGCTTCCGCCGAATCGAGGGAGCTATTGATCGAATAGCGCAAGGTGTATTCCGCTTCGTTATACGCGCGCATATTTTCCTCGCCGCTCTTGCCTTCCGTCAGGAAGTATTTTAACGCCAAATATTCGCGATTTGCGTTGTAGATATTATACAACGTTTTGTCCTGGTTCGCCTCTTCCGCGGTGATTGCGTCGTTGACGTACGTCATACAACCATCCAACGTAACGTCGTATTTGTCCGTATTACTCAACTTATACGCCACGACGTACTGCGTGAGCATCTTACGGTTTACCAATCCGTCCATCAACATATTGAAAGTGTCGGTATACGTATAACCGTAGCTTTGTACGTACGTGATACCCGCCGTCAAGAAGGACGCAACCAAATCGCGCTTGGGGATCGAAGCGGACAAGTAGCCCTTATCGATCAAAGTTTGCACGTCGGTGGACACGCCGCGCAATTCGTCGTCTTTTTTCAGTTGTTCGGAAACGTTTACCGTCGCCACCGTTTGCGCCATATCGCGCTCCGCGTCCGCAACGATAAAGTTACAACCTGCCACCCCGACCGCCGTTGCCAGCGTGAGGAATATAGCCGTAGTCTTTTTTGCCGTATTTTTCTTGCTCATAAAATCGCTCCGATTTTCGTATCGTGTTTACGTGGCGCAAAAAGGCGCATTACACCCTTTTACGCTCATTATGTTTTATTATAACCGATTTTTTCGTAAATTGCAAACGTTTTTCCCTTATAATGCGGTGAAAGTTAAAGCAAATTTCAAAAATTTCGTCATTTGCGCCATAATTTCCGCCGCGCCGCGCCCTTTCGTAAACTCGACGACGGGTGCTTCCGTCATATTCAAGCGCGTTTCCGATGCGTATTTATCCAAGGCGGCTTGCATACATTTATCCTTTAAGAAGTCAAGCGAGCCGAATTGCAGCGCGCCCAACCCCGAATCGACCGAAATTTTATTGACGTGGAATTTCATAGCGTACCGTTTCAAAACGGCAATGACCATCAAGTTTTCCACTGCGCGCGGCACCGTGCCGTACGTATCTTCCAAAGAAGCGTATACCCGTTTATAATCGGCAATCGTTTGAATTTCCGCGATTTGCTTATAGGTATCCAACCGCCCTGCGGACGATTCGATATATTTTTCGGATATATAGGCGTTAGCGCGAACGTCGAGTTCCACTTCTTCGTAATGCTCGCCCGTCAACTCTTCTTTGAGTAGTTTTGCGTACAGCTCGTAACCCACTTTATCCATGTGTCCGTACTGTTCCGCCCCCAAAACGTTGCCCGCACCGCGAATTTCCAAATCGCGCATGGCGAGCTTATACCCCGAACCCAGCTCTGTGAATTCCATAATCGCCTTCAACCGCGCGGAAGCGTTTTGCGTCATCACCCGTTCGGGCTTAAAGGTAAAATAGGCGTGCGCGAGCCTTGCGCCGCGCCCTACCCGTCCTTTCAACTGATAGAGTTGAGAAATACCGAGTTTATCGCTATCGATTACGATAATCGTATTCGCGTTCGGCAAGTCCACTCCGTTTTCAATGATCGTGGTCGTGATCAAAATATCCGTCTTACCGCCGTAGAAATCGAGCACGGCGTTTTCAAGGGTGTTTTTATCCATTCTGCCGTGCGCGACGGAGAACGTCGCTTCCGGAAGGATACGACGCACCGTTGCCGCAAAGGTGAAAATACTCTCCACTTTGTTATACAAAATAAATACCTGACCGCCGCGAGAAAGTTCGCGGATACAGGCGTCGCGAATCAGCGTTTCCGTTTCTTCAACGACGTACGTTTGCACGGGCAACCGTTCCACGGGCGGCGTATGGATCGTGGAAATATCCCGAATTCCCGACAAGGACATGTGCAACGTGCGAGGAATGGGCGTTGCCGTCATCGTCAAACAATCGATATTCTTCCGCAAGTGTTTGATCCGCTCTTTGTGTTCCACGCCGAATCGTTGTTCTTCGTCCAACACGAGCAAGCCCAAATCTCGGAACGCCACGTCCTTGGAGAGCAGTCGATGCGTACCGATTACGAAGTCTATTTTTCCCGACTGTAAATCGGACAATATCTTCTCCGTTTCTTTCGGCGTATTAAAACGATTGAGCGTAGCGATACGCACGCCGAATTCGGCAAAGCGTTTTTGCGCCGTTTGGAAATGCTGACGGCACAAGACCGTACTCGGACACATCAACGCCGCTTGTTTGCCTGCCAAAACGCAAAGATAGACCGCGCGGAACGCCACTTCCGTTTTACCGAAGCCGACGTCGCCGCAAAGTAACCGATCCATTACCTTTCGGCTTTGCATATCCTCTTTGATCTCTTGGACGGACGCCGCTTGATCGGGCGTGAGTTCATACTCGAACGCGTCCTCGAACTCCTGCATGAACGGCGCGTTTTCAGGGAATGCGTACCCTTTATTTTCCGCACGTTCGGCGTACAGTTGTTTCAAATCAAATGCCAACTTTTTCAAGGAAGCTTTGACGCGCGCCTTTACCCGTTCAAAGTCTGCACCGCCGATTTTGCTAAGCGTCGGATCGCTATCCCCGACGTATTTGGAAAGTACGTCCATGCATTCCGCAGGTACATACAGCATATCGCCGTCCTTATACGACAACGCGACGTATTCTTTCGTGCCGTCCGTCGTTTCTATCTTTTTCGTGCCGACAACCTTACCGATACCGTGCGTTTCGTGTACGACGAAGTCGCCCACTTCGGGCGCGGAAAACATTTCGCCGCGTTTACGACGAATACGACGCGTGTCGGGAGCTTTGACGTAGAGATCGCCCGTGCCCAAGACGGCGGTTTTGCAAGAGTGCAATACCATGCCCCGATCGAGCGTATCGTTCAACACGCACACGCCGCTTTGTTCGGACAATTCGTCCTCCAACTTCGTCGTGGAAAGGTACGCCTCCGACAAGTTTTCCGTCATCTTCACCGCATGCGCTTCGTCGCCGCAAAAAAGTAGTACGCGATAACCGCCGCGCAACCAATTTTTCAGGTCGGTGAGCAGCACGGGAAAACCGTTCAAATATTTCGTCGTCGGCGTTGCCGTGATATTATATATCTTTAACGGCTCGAAGAAAAACGGATTGCCCGTAAACGTTTGCAACGCCACGCGCCGCACCCCTTGTACGCCGCTTAAAAAGCGTTCCTTATTCACGTATTGCGACAAGCAAAAATCAAACGCTTCGCCGCCCGTTTTCAAACGGCGAAAACGCTCTTCATGTTCCTTATGCAGCCCGTTCCATTTATCCCAAATCGTTTTGCTTTCGTCGAATACCAACACGCCGTCCTTCGGAAAAACGGAAAAGAAATCGACCGTGTTTTCCAACAAGGGCAACGCGTACGAAGAAGTAATCGTCGGTTCGGAAATGATTTCGTCCGCAATCTCTTTGGCGCGCGTATACGACTCCGACGAGGTAAAGCTTTTTAAGCCGTCCTTTAACGCCGCGTGAATACGCTCTACGTCCCCCTCACTGACGACGACGTCCGTAGCGGATACGATCTCCAACGCGGACACGGTGGGCAGTCTATTGCCGTTCGTTTCGTCGTACGGCTTGATTTTCTCCACGGTATCCCCGAAGAAATCGACGCGCGCAGGGTGCTCGGCGTTGATCGGATAAATATCCAAGATGTCGCCGCGAATGGCAAACGAGCCTTTCGATTCCACCTCGAAACAACGGGTATACCCCATACTCGTTAACAAATTCGGCAGCGTAAGAAAGTCAAAATCTTCGTTTTCACGCAAAGTAAACGTCGGCAAGCGTTTCGGAAAGGCTTGCAACAGCGCGTCGATCTCCGCCACGACGACGTCGCAACCGCTATAAAGCGCGTGAATACCGTTCAAACGGCGGAACAACGCGTCTTTGGAGAGTGCTTTACGATAGAGCAAAACTTCGTCTTTCGCCGCAAGAATTTCCACTCGTTTCCCGGAGAGCGCGCGAATATTTTGCGCGGCGCGGCGCGCGGTTACTCCGTCGGCAACCACGTAGACGACGGGCGATTCCATAACGGCGGCGAGCATATATTTCAGGCTATCGGAAACGCCGAAAACCGCCGTCGGCGTACCGCGGCGGAGTTCGTCCCGTAACGAGGGAAATTCCCCTCCCAAGTTGTCAAAAGTGAAAAAATTGCGTTTCATTCCGTCGTTATCCGTTAAATTGACACATTACCTTTTCAATATCCGTGCCGCTCGCAAACGCAGCGGCGGCTTCGCCTGCCTTCGCACAAGCGTCCGCAAACAACGTATAATCGTCCTTTCTCACCTCGGAAAGCACGTAATTGATAATGGGAATCCGCACTTCTTCGTCCTTGATGCCGATACGGATACGGGCGAAATTCGTCAAACCCGTTTCCGCGATTACGCTACGCATACCGTTATGCGTGCCTGCGCTACCGCTCGCGCGGATACGTACTTTGCCTTTGGGCAGGTCGTAATCGTCGTAGATCACCAACAGTTGCGACGGATCGATTTTATACTTCGCCATCAACTGTTTCACCGCTCTGCCCGAATTGTTCATATACGTCAACGGGCGCGCGAAAATTACCTTTTCGCCGCCGATAAACGCCTCGGCGACCGAAGCTTCACATTCCTTTTTCTTAAATTTTGCGTTGCAACGCTCCGCCGCGTCCCCCACGGCGATAAACCCCATGTTATGAAAGGTTTTCTCGTATTGTTTTTCGGGATTGCCGAGTCCTACGATAAGATACATATATTCTTCCTTTTTCGTTAAAAACGCCGCCGTTTTTTCAAGCGGCGGCGTTGATATGGTTATAATTAATCGTACAGTTTCGACATAGGCTTATCGAGATATACGTTTTCGATAGCCGCCGCGAAAATATCCGCCACCGAAAGCACCTCGAATTTATCCAATTCTTTTTCTTTGGGAAGGTGAATGGTGTCGAGCATAACGAGCTTGGTGATCGCCGAGTTCTTCAATCTTTCGATTGCAGGGCCACTCAAAACGGAGTGCGTGCAACCTGCGTAAATTTCAGTTGCGCCTGCGTCTTTCAAAGCTTGTGCGCCTTGGCAAAGCGTACCTGCGGTATCGATCATATCGTCGATCATAAGACATCTCTTGCCGTTTACGTCGCCGATAATGTTCATAACTTCCATAACGTTCGCTTTGGGACGACGCTTATCGATAATCGCGATGGGCACGCCGAATTTTTCAGCAACCTTTCTCGAACGCTTTACACTGCCGAGATCGGGCGCAACGACTACGTCGATGTTGCCTTGCTTTGCAAAGTGATTGTAAAGGGTAGGTCCGCCGAGCAAATTATCTACGGGAATATCGAAGAAGCCCTGAATTTGTTCCGCATGCAAGTCCATCGTCAAAACGCGATCGGCACCTGCCGCCGTGATCAAATTCGCCACGAGTTTTGCCGTGATGGGATCGCGAGAACGCGCCTTTCTGTCTTGACGAGCATAGCCAAGATAAGGAATAACCGCCGTGATACGACCTGCGGAAGCACGCTTCGCTGCGTCGATCATGATCAACAATTCCATTAAGTTGTCGTTTACGGGCGAGCAAGTAGATTGAATAATAAACAAATCTCTACCGCGAACGGTTTCCTCAATGTGAACGCTGATTTCCCCGTCGGAGAACGTGGTAACCTCGATGCCGCTCAGCTCGGTATTGAGCTTTTTAGCGATCGCTTCCGCCAAGGGGCGGTTAGAGTTACCGGAGAATAACTTGATTTCATTACCGTGAGTTATCATATGTAACCTTCCTTTATGTTTTTAACGCCGTTCGCCGCTTTACCGCGTACGCCGTGCGTCTTTTTCCGTCGTAGCCGCATAACGCCCGTAGGACGTTCCGCTCTCGTTTATATAATACCCGTTTTCATAAATTAAGTCAATTAAAAAACGGGCGTTTTTCAAATTTGCTCGTTGAGATTTTCTTCCGCTTGCTTTTTCAGGCGTTTTTCTTCCTTTTGTTTGCGGCGCATTTCCACAAAAAAGGACGTCAACAGCGCGGAACACTCCTCTTCCAGCACGCCGCCCGTAATTTCAGCGGTATGGTTCAACAAATTCGCTTCAGCAAGTTCTTTCGTCAACGAGCGTCCCTTTTGTTCGGGCGCGCCGTAATATATTTTATCCACGCGCGCATTCAAACACGCACCCATACACATAGGGCAAGGTTCTAATGTAACGTACAATTCGCACCCGACGGGCAACCGCCACGAAGAAAATTTCTTACAAGCGCGATCGATCGCCGCCATTTCCGCGTGCGCGGAGGCAAGTTGCAACTTCGTACGCCGATTGTACCCCCTCGCCACGATTTTATCTTGGTATACGATCACCGCACCGATCGGCACTTCCCCTTCCGACAGCCCTTTCTTCGCCGACTTCAAGGCTTCGCGCATAAATTTTTCTTCTCTCGTCAATCTTTTCATAATCGTTTATATTCCACAGACAAACGCCGCAAAGCGTCGCCGTTTTTTTCTATAATATCAGGTAACGCGTTCTCGTCCAACGGATGCGAAAGCCCGTCGTTACCGACTTCGACGGTGAAGGACGGAATACGCATCGCGCGTATGCACCAATCTTTATAACCGCCCGTGCTACCGTGCGTTTCGACGAGCGGATACCCCGTGGCGTTCGACAACGCGGAAGCTAAGCGAAAATCGCGTTCGCGATCGCGCGGCGGTTGATAAAACTGCCAATAAATTTCCTCGCCCTTCGTATGATAACTCACCATATAATCGGGGCGAACTCGTAAAGTAAATCTTTTCAGGGCGCGCGTTTCCGATTCGGAAAAGGCGCGTTTGCCGATATAATTTTCCGAAGCGGCGACGCGAACGTTTTGCTTTCCTTTGCCGTAGCGAGCGGCAAAATTGACGTTTAGATCCACACCCCTGCCGTTCGCTTTCCACAGCGTAAAATCGCCGTTCGCGCAAACGGATAGGAGAAAGCGTTTATCTCTATCCCGTTCCACGCTATCCAAACCGCGTTGGGAAAGCAGCGCGCCGTCGGGATTAGACAACGGTACGAGCCAAAGCGTACCGCAAACGCCGACGTCGTAATGGTGCAACGCGAGTTTTGCGGTGATCCGTTCCCTGCCGTGTATCGCGTACTGCGCTATACCGACGGGAAAGCCGTCTCCTATCTTTACGGCGTAGATATTTCTACCGAACAGCGTTTTGCCTATCACTCGTTTTTCTGTCTTTACGCGTTCGTAAAACTTCGTAACCGTTTCATATATATCCATGCTACACGATACGCCGTATCGCAAAAAAGCGTGCTGTTCGTTTATTTATGGTAGGTCGATCCTGCGTTGATCATGCAAGCGCGGTAGACCTGCTCGGCTAAAATCACGCGCATCAGTTGGTGCGGAAAGGTCATATCGGAAAAGGAGAGTTTATAATCCGCCGCACGTTTCACGCGATCGGACAAACCGCAAGACGAACCGATCACGAAGGATATTTCCTTACCCGAATCGAACAAGCCGCGCATTTTTTTCGCCAAGCCCTCGCTAGACAGTTTTTCTCCCTCTACCGCCAACGCGATCACGTACCCCTTGCAAGCGCGCAATACGTCGTCCGCTTCCGCTTCGGGATTCGCACCTTCGGCAAGTTCTTTGATTTCCACTTTTGCAAAGCGCGACAACCGTTTGGCGTACTCCGCCACCGCTTCGCGATAAAAACTTTCTTTAATTTTTCCGACGACGACGAAAGTGATCTTTTGCATACGTACCTCTTACATACCCGTAAACAACGACGCCAACCAAGTAAACGCGCATACCGCGATCCCAACGAACGCGTACTTAAAAAAGGTCTTACCCGCCTCTTTTTCCCGTTCGCAAGTCCGTTTTCCCGTCTTCTTCCGATCGAAAATCAGCCACGCCGTCGCCGCCGCAAGGCACACCACGCTGACGACGATATATACAATATATCCCGTGGAAGAAAATTCGGTTAAACCGATTTTATATAAAATCAATACGAGCAAATTGTTGCAAAAATGGGATACGATCGTCGGTAACACGCTTCCCGAACGCAATGCAACGACGGCAAACACCGCGCCGCACGCGAACTGATAAACCGTTTGCGGCGGATTTTGATGATACAACGCAAACAACACACCGCAAAGCAAGACGGACGCAACTTCGCCAAACCCCTTGATTCCGTTGAGTAAAATACCTCTAAAAAGAACTTCCTCGAAGATCGCGGGCAATACCGCCACGGCAAGCACTACGCCGAGAAATTCGATCGGCGTATCCATATTCGGCAAACGCATTTCCGACGGCGTATACCCGAACCGTTGCAAAAACTCTAAAAAGAGAGTATTCAGTTCGGCAAAAGCGAACAAGCCGCATTGCAAAAGCAGGGCAATCGCAAAATATCGCCAAGAACATTTTTGCTCGACGAGCGTTTTAGATAAGGAACGTTTGCTATAAAACAACGCCCAAAGCGCAACCAACGCGTAACAAAACTGCGGTAACAAATAGCCGAAATAGGCGTACCATTGCGCCGATTGATACTCTTCCGCTGATAAGCCGCACAAAGCGAGCGCGAACACGACGAGAACCGCCGCTACGCTGGGCAACAGCGCGGCAACGCTATACGCCACCCCCGAAGTTTTCGACGGCGTCGCTTTACCGAACAGGCGTTCGGACAAGGATATGGAATCGTTTCGTTTCGTATTCATATCCCTATTATAACAAATTTTCCTCAGAATGCCAACAAAAAAAACGCGCCTACGCGCATTTTTTTATCAACCGACCAATTTTTCACGAAACTCTTTAATAATTCGATTTTCGATACGAGAGACCTGCACCTGACTGACGCCGATACATTTTGCCACTTCGCTTTGCGTCATATCGCGAAAATAGCGCAAGACGATAATTTTTCTATCCCGTTCGCAAAGCCCTTCGATCGCGCCGCGCAACAACATTCGATCCAACCAATCGTCTTGATTGTCCTGCGACGGCAACGTTTCTATCAATTCTCGCTCCCTGCCGTCCTTATCGTAACTTGCGCCGCTTTGCATGGAAATGGGCATTTTCGACGAGCCGATCACGAACACCGCCTCCGCCTCCTCCATGTGAAAGCGTTGCGCAATCACCGAAATGGACGGCGACGTGCCGTGCTGCAACGAATAGTCTTCCACGAATAGGTTGATCTCCTTTGCCGCCTGTTTCATACTGCGCGATACTTTCACCGAACCGTCGTCGCGCATAAACCGCTTGATCTCCCCTGCGATCATGGGCACGGCGTAGGTGGAGAACTTGACGCCGAAACTTTCGTCGAACCCTGCGATCGCCTTCAAAAAGCCCATACAGGCAATTTGAAACAAGTCGTCGTAGTCGACGCCTTTGCCTAAATAGCGTTTTACGATGCTTTTCACAAGGCAAACGTTCTCGTTGATCAACTTTTCTTTCGCGGCCTCGTCCCCGACTTTTGCCAAACGGATATATTCAATTGTGCTTTTATCGTCAAGCATTCGCCCTTTCCCTTACGTTTTCGTTATCCGCAAAACCGATTTTCTTGGTCATCGTAACCACCGTACCCTTTCCGCGTTCGCTTTGCAAAGAAAAACCGTCCATAAACGTTTGCATAATGGTAAATCCCATGCCCGAACGTTCTTCCTTGGCAAGCGTAGTGAAAAACGGCAACAGTGCCTGTTCGACGTCCGCAATACCGCAGCCGTCGTCGCTGATACGAATATGTAAAACGCCTGCGAACTCTCTTTCGTTCTTCGCGTACTCGCGAGCGATACGACACTCGATCGTTACCCGTCCCGACACTTTACCGTGATCGTAACCGTGTACGACGGCGTTGGTAACGGCTTCGCTTACCGCCGTTTTGATGTCCGAAAGTTCAGCAAAAGACGGATTTAACGCCAAAGAGAACGCAGCAACGGCACTGCGCGCAAACCCTTCGTTTTCACTTATCGCCGCAATTTCTAATTTCATATAATTTTCCATAATCGTTTACACTCCCACTCAAATTTTCGGCATCAGCGTATACACGCCGCTCATTTGCAAAATTTTATCCGCCGTTTCGGACGGACGGCTTACGTACGAACGTACGCCGCGCCGCAAAAAGTTTTTATACCGTCCCAACAAAAAACCGATCGCCGTGGAATCGAGAAAGGAAATTCCCGTCAAATCGAACACGGCGTACGAAACGTTTACGTATTGCGACAACAACTCGTCCGCTTCGCGCCGAGCGGCAGCGGCGGTATGCTCGTCCAACTCGCCCGTGAAACGGATATACAGCGTATCTTTACGCGCTTCCGCTGAAATTTTCATGTCATGCCTCCTCGCAAAGAAGAATAGCCATATTATACAAGAAAGACTGCGAGATTTTTTTGTCAAAAGCGAAAGAAAAAAAATATATATTGTCGAAAACTTTTTTTGGAATTTTTGCAAAAATCACTTGACTTTTACAGATAAATCGTTTATGATATATAGGCGTTGTGTAGCGGTACGCCGTGCAAACGGGCCTTTAGCTCAGTGGTTAGAGCTGTCGGCTCATAACCGATTGGTCCGCGGTTCGAATCCGTGAAGGCCCACCAAATTTCATATTATAAAATAAATGGCCCAATAGCTCAGTTGGTTAGAGCGCCAGCCTGTCACGCTGGAGGTCGACGGTTCGAGCC
>CAZDCO010000025.1:0-17241 GCA_964504025.1 uncultured Clostridia bacterium | reverse complement strand
CGTGCTTGACGATACGCACTTTGGCGCGCTCCGCCCACACGGACAGTTGTTCGCTCGCCGCCGCACGGAAGGTATCCGCCGCCGCCACCGTAACCGTCTTCCCCTGCGAGAGGAAATAGTGCGCGAGTTTGCCCACCGTCGTCGTCTTGCCCACGCCGTTCACCCCGACAAGCATAATCACGCAAGGATATTCGGGCGGTTCGACCTCCGATTCTTGCAACATATCGACCAAGACGCCGCGCAACACGTTTACGACGTAGTCGCCGTCCTTAACCTTTTCTTCGATCGCCCGTTCGCGTACGCGCGCGACAACCTCTTCCGCCGTCGTTACCGAGACGTCGGAAGAAATGAGTATTTCTTCCAACTCCTCGTAAAATTCGTCGCCCAATTTATTTTTAGAAAAGAGTACGCGCAGCTTTTCCGAAAGTCCGTCTTTCGTCTTTTTCAGCGCGCCGAACAACTTGTTAAAAATGCCCACCTGATACTACCGCCTTTCCTTATTTTTAAGGAAAACGGCGCAAAAACGCCGTTTTTTCCGTTTATTCTACCGTTCCTTTACCCAACTTGCTTTCCACGTCCGCAAGCTTGACGGAAACGATCTTCGATACGCCCTTTTCCTGCATGGTAACGCCGAAGAGCGAATCCGCTTGGTTCATCGTCGGCTTTCTGTGCGTGATGACGATAAACTGCGTTTCCTCCGCAAAGCGTTTCAAATAGGAAGCGAATCTATCCACGTTCGCGTCGTCGAGTGCCGCTTCGATCTCGTCCAAGATACAGAAGGGCATCGGGTTCGACCGCAAGATCGCAAACAAAATCGCAATCGCCGTCAACGCGCGCTCGCCGCCCGACAACAGGGAAATCTTCGTCAGTTTCTTGCCCGGAGGACAAGCCACGATCTCCACGCCTGCTTCCAACGGATCTTCCCCGTCCACGTAATGGACTTGCAATTCCGCCTTGCCGCCGCCGAACAGTTCCTTGAACGTAATTTTGAAATTCTCGTTGATCTTATCGAAGCCCTCGTTGAAGATACGCAACATTTCCGCACGAATTTGATCGAGTGCCGATTGCAAGTCGTCGATCGCCTTTTGCAAGTCGTCGCGCTGCGTCAACATCTCGTCGCAATGCGTTTTTTCGTATTCGTATTCTTCCACGGCGTTGGGGTTGACCGCGCCGAGCATCGTAATTTTCCGCTTCAACGCCGCGATGACGTTTGCCGCTTCCGTTACGTTGAATCCCTCTTCGCGCAAGGGCAAGCACCCCTCGTAATCGAGTTCGTACGCCTCTTCCATACGCTGACGAATGTTTTCGAGGTTGGTATCGATCTTGGAAATTTCCAACTCGCACTTGTACCGCTTGTCCGACTGCGTCGTGAGCGTCGTTTGCAACTCCGTCTTTTCCGCTTCCAACGCCACTTGCGCGCCGTTGACCGTTTCCTTTTCCTTGTTGAGTGCGGCGATCTCGTCCACGATCGCTTGTACCGCGGCGCGCTCTTCTTCCGTCAATTCCTTTTCCTGCGCTTCCGCCTCCAAACCGTTCAAACGAGTTTGCGTATCCGTCTTTTCGTATTCCATATCCAAAATACGTTTGACGAGGTCTTCCTTCTCCACCGTCAAGCGCGCGACGGAGTCCGTCTGCGTTTCGATCGCCGAGCGCAACGCGGTGTATTCGATCTCCGCTTTACGCAACGTTTCGTTCTTTTGCGCGCGTTCTTCCTTGAACGCTTCGCATTGTCCCTTTTGCGATTCCAACTGCTCTTGCGCGGCAAGTTTCCGCGAACGAATTTCCTCTTCGCTCATCGACGAGCTGGCTTCTTCGAAGCGGAGCTGTTCCAACTTCGCATTCAATTCGTCCAAAGCCGCGCGATAGGTTTCGCCGTCCGTTTCCGCGTCGGAAATTTGTTGACGGAGTGCCGTTTCCCGTTGCATAAGTGCGGCGATTTCACTGTTCGCGCCCTGATATTTCTCGCGCAACGCCTCTACCGCTTCTTCCGCTTCGCGCTTCGCCTTTTCGCTTTCGGCAATCGCCGCTTTCAGCTTTTCGATATATTTTTGCTTCTTGGCGATATTCTCTTTACATTCTTGAATTTTTCGTTCGTTGGACAACAACGAGCCTGCCGAACGCGCGCGGCTACCGCCCGTCATCGAACCGCTCGTCGCGATCACGTCCCCGTCCAACGTAACGATTTTGAACATATTGCCGTACTTTTTCGCAATCGCCGTCGCATTGGCGATGGTATCGCACACGAGCGTGTTGCCCAGCAAGTTGGAAATGACGTTATAGTAGTATTCGTCGTACTTCACCAACTCCGTTGCCAAGCCCATCGCGCCGCGTTCGTTCAACGCGCGTTGAATTTCGCGAGAGTCGGGGCGAGGGCGCATGCTCGTTACGGGCAAGAAGCTCGCCACGCCGCCGTTAGTACGCTTTAAGTATTCGATCAAATACTTCGCGTCGTCCGCCGTGGGCGTTACGATGTTTTGCATCGCGCCACCGAACGCCGTTTCGATCGCCGTTTCGTACCGCTGTTCGGTGGATACGACGTCCGCCAACGCACCGCGCAAGTGCTTGCCCACTTCGTTGTTCGTCTTTGCGATCGACAACAAACGGCGCACAGATTCCTTATACCCCTCGAACCTGTTTTTCAGGCTGATATACATTTCCAAATTATCGCGCAACGAAGCGATTTGCCCGTTCGCGCTGAACAATTCTTGGTTGAAATCGTTGACCGTCAACTGCATTTCGCGCGCTTCTTCTTGCTTCTCTTCAAATTCGCGCGTGCCGTCCGCCGTCAACGCTTGCAACCGTTTCAAATCTTTATGTACGGAGGAGAGTTCGTCCTGCAAACGCTCCTTTCTTTCCTTCGTCTTGGCGAGCGTGCTCTCCAACTCCGCCGCACGCTCTTTCGTCGCTTCCATACGGGCGGCAAGCGTACCCAAGTTCTTCTTCAACTCGGACAAGTCGTCCGCGCTCGACAGCTGACTCATACGGTTTTCGTCCGACAACCGCTCGAACACTTCGATCTTTTTATCCAACGCTGCTACCGCCGCACGCAACACTTCCGTTTGTGTTTCCAGCTCGCTTACCCGTCGTTCGTCCTGCGCCGTCTTCTTCTCCGTTCGCGCGATTTCGTCGTCGATTTCGCCGATACGCGTCTTGCTCGCGGCAAGCATTTCCGTCGCCGCCGCAATTTGCGAACGATAGGTCTTGATCCGCTCTTCCACGAGTTTGCGTTCGCCGTCCTTACGCTCGTTGCCGACGGACAACTCCACGCGCTTGTCGTTCAACTCCGTCAAGCGAATATCGGCGGCGTTGATCCGTTCTCTGTTCTCGTCCAAACGACGGTTGATACGCTCGATCCCCGTGTTCAACTCGATAATCTTATCGGAAATGCGAGAAATATCCGTCTTGAATTTGCTCTTTTCCGACTCCGCGTTCTCGTAGCGGTAGATATACGTATTCGCCTCGTTGCGTTTTAAGCTCTCCGAATAGTCGTTATATTCGATCGCCGCTTCCGCCGCCTTTTTCATCTTCGGCAAACGCCCCTCGACTTCGTCGATACGCTGACGGTAGATAAACAAATTCGCGTTGGAATCTTCGATCTTCCGTTCGATTTCTTCCTTTCTCGATTTGTATACCATAAGCCCCGTCGCTTCTTCAAAAATTAAACGACGGTCTTCGGGACGGGCGTTCATAATTTGTTCCACCTTGCCCTGTCCGATGATCGAATAGCCCTCTTTACCCAAACCAATGCCGTGGAACAGCGTCGTTAAATCGCGCAAACGGCAAGCCTGTCCGTTGATGAGGTACTTGCTCTCGTATTTATCCTCGCCCACCTTTTGCAAGCGGCGCGTCATCGCCACCTCTTCCGCGTCGATATCGAAAATGCGGTTGCCGTTATCGAATACCAGCGTTACTTCGCAAAAAGAGTGCGCCTTTCTTTCCAGCGTACCGCCGAACACGACGTCTTTCATGTTTGAACCGCGCAACGATTTCGCCGATTGTTCGCCGAGCACCCAACGCACGGCGTCCGCCACGTTACTCTTTCCGCAACCGTTCGGCCCGACGATACAAGTAACCCCGTTCTCGAATCGAATTGTCGTCTTGTCGGCAAACGATTTGAAGCCGACTAGTTGTATTTCCTTTAAGTCCACAACGTACTCCTTCCCTTTATTTTTTTCGTTACTTTCGATTGTTTTTCAATTCCCAAAGCAGTCTTGCGGCGGCTAAGCCCTCCGACTCCTTCTTACTCTTGCCCTCGCCTTTGGCGTTCTCCCCCAACGCGTACACGGTGGTATGGAAGATCGGCGCGTGATCCTTGCCCGACTTTTCCGTTTCGTAACGCGGCGGCTGCGCTCCGCGCGCCTCCAAAAACTCTTTCAAGTCCCCTTTCGGGTTATCCGCCACGCGTCCTGCCTGCAAGTTACCGTGTTCCAAAACGAACTTCTCCGCCGCACGGTAGCCGCCGTCCAAATAGATCGCCGCCGTTACCGCCTCGAACAAACTCGATTTCGGTTTGCCGTTCAGGTTATATTCCGTACCCTCGTAGCGCAAGTATTGCCAAATATCCAGCGCGTCCACAGCCGAGTCCAACGCGTTTTGGCAAACGAGCCGTTGCCGTTCGGCGGTGAGTTTCCCTGCCGTCGCCGTCGGTTCGTTGGCAAATTGCCAATTCGTTACGATCAACTCTAACACGGCGTCGCCTAAATATTCCAGCCGATCGTTATGCTTGCCGCCGTGGCGATTGACGTACGTAACGTGCGTGAACGCCTCGCGAAGCAAGTCCTCGTCGCGAAAGGTATACCCTATCTTTCGCTCGATCTCCGATCTTGAAAACGCCATATCACTGCACTCCGTCCGTCGCCGCCTGCGCCGCCGTTTGTTCGGCGTTGAACTTATCGATCATGGCTTTCATCTTACCGACCATATCGCCGCGCACCGCGTTCGCCGCTTGATGCACGCACACCGCAAAGCCGCGCGCCTTAGAGTTGCCGTGTCCTTTCACGACTGCCTTAGAAAGCCCCAAGAACATCGCGCCGCCCTTGCCCTCGTAATCTAATCTGCCTTTAATCTTTTTCAAAACGTCCATCGACAACGCCGCGCGGAGTTTCGTCCACAAGCTGCGCTTGAATTCGCCGTTCAAAATTTCGGATACCGCCTTGCCGCAGCCCTCGACTGCTTTCATGGCGATATTGCCCGTAAAGCCGTCGGACACCATGACGTCCACGTCGCCGTACATCAAATCGCGGCCCTCGACGTTGCCTACATAGCAAATATTCGGCGTTTCTTTCAGGAGTACGTTCGCTTCCTGTTGCAACGCCAAGCCTTTATGATCTTCCGTACCGTTGTTGAGCAAACCGACTTTCGGTGCTTGCACGCCGTACGCAGATTGTGCGTACGCCGTCGCCATCAAGGCAAAGTGCACCAAATTGATCGGCTTACACTCTAAGTTCGCGCCGCAATCGCAAAGGAAAGTCGTCGTGCCCTTATGGTTGGGGATAGCCGGACAAAGCGCGGGACGGGACACCCCTTTCAATCTGCCCAAAATCAACACGCCTGCGGTCAATACAGCACCCGTCGAACCGGAGGACACCAAGCCGTCCGCCTTACCCTCTTTGAGCAAGCGGAACGCCACGACGAGGGAAGAATCTTTCTTGCCCTTCACCGCCTTGGTAGGAATTTCCTCCATGCCGATCGTTTCCGTCGTATGCACGATTTCCACGCGCGAACGGTCGTAGGTATGCGTCGCCAGCTCCCGTTCGATCTGCTCCCGATCCCCGACGAGAACGACGGACAAATCTTTGTCCTCGTTCAACGCCTTCACCGTACCTGCCACTTGTTGGACGGGCGCGTAGTCGCCGCCCATTGCGTCTATGACGATCTTTACCATACCGATACCCCCTTAAAATTCCAAATTCGATACCGTTCTCGGGAACGGAATGACGTCGCGAATGTTGCTTACGCCCGTCAAGTACATCACCATACGCTCGAAGCCCAAACCGAAGCCTGCGTGCGTTGCGCCGCCGTACTTTCTAAGGTTCAAATACCAGTCTTCCGCAGGAACGCCACATTCTTCCATTCTTTGTTTCAGCTTGTCGTAATCGTCCTCTCTTTGCGAACCGCCGATCAACTCACCCACGCCGGGCACGAGAAGATCCGCCGCCGCAACCGTCTTTCCGTCGTCGTTTTGCTTCATATAATAGGACTTGATTTCCTTGGGATAATTCGTCAAGAACACGGGTTTCTTGTATACTTCTTCCGCCAAGAACCGCTCGTGTTCGCTCTGCAAATCTTTGCCCCAGAAAATGTTTTTATCCTCGAAGCGGTCGGCGTTTTCTTTCAAAATTTCAATCGCTTCGGTATAGGACAGGCGCGCAAACTCGTTTTGTGCCACGTTATCCAAACGCTCCGAAAGTCCTTTATCCACGAACTGATTTAAGAACGCCAACTCGTCCGCGCAGGTCGTTTGCACGTGGCGAATGATCGATTTTACCATCGCTTCCGCAACGTCCATATCCCCCTTCAAATCGCAAAACGCCATTTCGGGTTCGATCATCCAAAATTCCGCGGCGTGGCGCGACGTGTTGGAGTTTTCGCTGCGGAAGGTCGGTCCGAACGTGTAGATGTTG
Source organism: uncultured Clostridia bacterium (assembly GCA_964504025.1). Taxonomy (GTDB): domain Bacteria; phylum Bacillota; class Clostridia; order Christensenellales; family Borkfalkiaceae; genus Scatosoma. The sequence goes on along the minus strand of CAZDCO010000025.1, from coordinate 10,618 downwards.
GAGAACGCCATCGCGAACGTTTCGCCGTGGAGTTGTCCCGAACCCGTTACGCTCGCTTTCTTGCCGAAAAAGTCCTTTTTATAATCGATTCCGTCCAACGTCTTCGACTTGGCAATCGCCTCCAAATCTAACGTCGTAATTTGGAACATACCGCCTGCACCCTCGCAATCGCTACCCGTGATGATGGGGGTATGCACGTAGACGAAGCCGCGCTCGTTGAAGAATTTATGAATGGCAAACGCCGCTTCGCTGCGAATACGGAATACCGCCGAGAACAAGTTCGTTCTCGGACGCAAATAGGCGATTTCGCGCAAAAACTCTACCGAATGGCGTTTCTTTTGCAACGGATAATCGGGCGTGGAAGCACCCTCGATGCGGATACTCTTCGCCTTGATTTCGTACGGTTGTTTATTTTCGGGCGTGAGTACCACTTCGCCCTCGACGACGAGGGACATACCGACGTTGCCTTTGGCAATCTCGTCGTAGTTCGCCAAGTTCGCGCGCTCGAATACGATTTGCGTGCACTTAAAGCAGCTGCCGTCGTTCAGCTCGATAAAGCCGAACGCCTTAGAATCGCGGATCGTACGCGCCCAGCCTGCCACCGTAACCGTTTGGCCGCTGTACGCCGCCGTGTTTTCGTTGAGCGTTTTCAGTTGCAATCTTTCCATGATAAAACCTGCCTTTTCTCACGAGCGACGTCCGTTTCGACGCGTTTTCGCGCTCCGCACGGCTCGTGGCTATAATATATCGAATATATTATACCATTTTCCGAAAGAAAAGACAAGCGTTCAAAGGCGTTTCGCCGCTATTTACGGAGTAGTTTTCTCGCTTTTTTTGACGACGATCCCTTGCACGGGGCGGTACTCGTCCGAGCGTATCCGCTTTTTATAGAGCAACGCGTCGCCTGCGTACCGTTCGATATACCCCTCGCTTTTCACGCCGTTCTTCGGCGAGCGGAGTATCTCCTCCCGTTCCCCCTCTTTCACGACGGGCGGCGGCGGTGAAATTTCTTCGACGACGACGGAGGAGAGTTCGTACCGATCGAACGTCTTGACCGCCGCGCTCGACGCGTAAAAACAAACGCGCACGCTTCCCTCTTGCACCTGCGTGCGCAAACGCACGGGATAGGCGTGCGGATTATACAATTTCAAATCGCTATGCGTAGACACCATCGCGTCGCGCGAGGGCGGAACGTACGCCACGCGCAAAGAGTGCGCGTGCCACTCCACCGCTTCCAACCCGGCTTTCAACGCCGCGTTATACAGCGTGGTGCTCACCTGACAAACGCCGCCGCCCACGCCCAAAACGTACTCGCCGTTCACGATAATTTTCGCCTGTTGAAAGCCTGCCTCTTTGGTGCGTTCTCCCACCGTTTGATTGAAGGAAAATTCGCCGTACGCCTGCAATGTAATGCCGTCGATCAACGCCGCCGCCGTTTGAATGTTGCGGCTGCGCCCCCTTTCTTCCGCGTTGAAATAGGTAACGAACGAGGCGTACTTTACCCAGTCCTCCTTCGCCGCCGCGCGCGCGGACGGAATCGAGGCTATCCCGTAGAAAAAAAGTGCGAACGCCGTCGCAATCGCGATCTTCCGACTTTGCATCTCTTCCCTCGCCCCCTTTCGTTCAACGCATACCTGATGCGCCCGTTTTTACGATTAGTATGCTTCCGTCGGCAAAAGGTATACCCCCGTTTCCGCGTAAAAAGAGCAAAAAAAACGTCCCGACGGGAGTTCGCGTTCCCCGTCGGAGCTGTAAATCTCTATTTTTTACTTGGAATCGGGCTTTACGCGCCCGTTTTCAATGCGTATCTTGCGGCAATCCGCGCCGTAGAGTACCCGTTCGGCGTGGGTACATGTCAGCAGAGTTTGCATACCGTGTACGCGTTGCAGCAATTTTTTACGACGGGGCAAGTCCAACTCACTCATGACGTCGTCCAACACCAGCACGGGGTATTCCCCCGAAACGTCCTTAAAAATTTGCACTTCCGCAAGTTTCAACGCCAACGCCGCCGTACGCGTTTGCCCCTGCGAGGCGTACGCTTTGGCGTCCACCCCCGATAGCAGCACCGACAAATCGTCGCGGTGCGGTCCTACCGTCGTAAAGCCCAAACGCAAGTCCTTTTCGTACGAATTAGACAGCCGTTTCAAAAGCGTTTTCGCGATCGTTTCCTCGTCGCCGTCGTACCGCTTGTCCATGGCAATTTCCAACTCTTCCGCGCCGTCCGTCAAATAGGCGTGCGACTCCTTGGCATACGGCGAAAGTTTTTCCAAGAACTCCGCGCGCCTTTTCACGATCGCCGCGGCGTACTTGCAAAGCTGTTCGTCCCATACGGGCAAAGTATCGAGCACCAACGACACGTCGGGGTTTTTCAACAGGGCGTTGCGTTGATCTAAAATTTTGTTGTACCGCAACAGCGCGGTATAATAGGACGGGGAGTTTTGAGAAATGGAGAGGTTCATAAACCGCCGCCGTTCGTCGGGGCCGTCTTGAATGAGTCGCAATTCCCCGGGCGAGAAAAATACGCTGCCCAAATGTCCCATAAGATCGGCGTTTTTGGAAATTTTACTGCCGTTGACGCGAATTTCGCGCTTGTTTTCGTAGATGTTCGCTTCGATCGTTACGTTGCCGTACCGATTTTCCGCTTCCGCGCGGATATAGGCGCACTCCGCGCCCAGCCTGATCAGTTGTTTATCGTGGCGGATACGCAACGACGCGCCCGTGCAAAGGTAAAAGACCGCCTCGGCGCAATTCGTCTTGCCCTGTGCGTTTTTCCCGAAGAGTACGTTCAGCCCGTCGTCGAAGACGAACTGCTCGTTCTCGTAATTTCTGAAATTTTGGAGAAATAATTTTTTTATTTGCATAATTTCCGAAAACACCGCCCAAAATCGCTTTCTTTTCCGCGCGTTTTGTATTATAATTATAGCAAATAATTTTGCAAATTTCAACTTGTAGAAGGCGAATACTGAAAAAATAATCAACGAACAGGGGATAAAGTTATGTCGGAAAGCACGCAATTACATTTCGTATGGAAACAAATCAGCGACAGAGTGCAAAATCTCGTGTCGCCCGTTTCGTACGATTCGTTCATCAAGCCGTTGGAAGCGGTGGATATCGTCGGGAGAAAGATCGTTTTGAAAGCCGCCACCGATATGGCGGCGAACGTCGTTATGAACAAGCACGCGGATAAACTCCGCGACGCCATTCAAAAATGCGATCTCGGCGTGAACGATTTTTGCCTGATCGTAGAGGGTAGTTCCGTCTATACCGCCGACGAAACGGACGCGTACGAGGCGTTCCAGGCCTCCCCCATCAACAAGGCGTTCACCTTCGATTCCTTCGTCGTAGGCCCGGGAAACAAACTCGTCTACGCCGCGGCGAAGTCGGTTGCCGAAAACCCCGGCGAAGTGTTCAACCCGCTGTTCATCTACGGCGAATCGGGCTTAGGCAAAACGCATATCATGCACGCGATCGCCAACGAACTTGCCCGTCGCGATCCTAAAAAGAAGGTATTGTATACCACCTGCGAAAATTTCTTGAACGAGTTTATCACCTCGATCACCCAAAAGAACGGCGCGGGGTTCAGAATGCACTATCGCAACGTCGACGTCTTGATGATCGACGACGTACAATTTTTGAAGGCGCGTACGCAGCTGCAAGAGGAATTGTTCCACACGTTCAACGAGCTGTCGGCGCAAAACAAGCAAATCGTACTCACGTCCGATCGTCCGCCCAAGGAAATCGCGACGTTGGAGGATAGACTCCGTACGCGGTTCGAGGGCGGTATGATCGCCGACATTCAACCGCCGTCCACCGAAACGAAGATTGCCATTTTGAAGCGTAAGGCACTCGATAGAAAATGCTCCGTTCCCGACGAAGTGTTAGAATTTTTAGCGCAAAATTCGGGACACGACGTGAGAACATTGGAGGGAAGATTGACGAAAGTCATCTTCGCGAGCAAGTTGCACGAAGAGCCGATCACGCTGTCGTTGGCGCAACTCGCGCTCAATCAATCGGTCAACGAAACGGCGGAGCAAGAGGACGTTACGCCCGAAAAAATCATTTCCGCGGTCTGCGTATATTTCAAGCAAAAGCAGGAAGACTTGCTCGGCAAGGGCAAGAAAGCCGATCTTGCGAAAGCGCGGCAAATTTGCGCGTATCTCATGTGCGAAATGCTTTCCCTTCCCCTTGTTTCCGTCGGCAAGGCGTTGGGCGGTCGCGATCATACCACCATTATGTACGCGCGCGATAAAATGGAAAAGCTGGAAAAACTCAACGATCATATCGCGAAAGAAATCGACGATATCAAAAACATCATCTTGAAAAAATAAACGAAAACGGGAGCAACGGCGCGTTCAACGCATACCTGCTCCCACTTTTTAAGAGTAGGCTACACTATGGAAAAAGACGTTACCTTTTTAGAATACGCGGCGGACGCAGTCGTCGTCGGCGCAGGCCACGCAGGTTGCGAAGCGGCACTCGCGTTGGCGCGCACGGGCTTAAAGACTGCCCTGCTCACCCTCAATTTAGACAGTATCGCTTTCTTGCCCTGCAATCCGTCGATCGGCGGCACGGCAAAGGGACACTTGGTTCGCGAAATCGACGCACTCGGCGGCGAAATGGGGATCAACGCGGACAAGACGGCGTTACAACTGCGTATGCTCAACGTCGGCAAGGGCGCGGCGGTGCAAAGTTTGCGCGCACAAGCGGATAAAAACGCCTACCACCGCGAAATGAAACGGGTGCTGGAACACACCGAAAACTTACGCATTATTCAAGCGGAAGCGGCGGAAATACTCACCGAAAACGGGAAGTGTACGGGCGTAAAAACGACGTACGGCGGCGTGATTAGCTGCCGTGCCGTCGTACTGTGCACGGGCGTATACCTCAACGGCGAAACGATCACGGGACACGTCGTGCAAAAATCGGGTCCGAACGGTTTTGCGCCTGCCAACCACTTGACGGAAAGCCTGCTCGCCCTCGGTTTCCGCGTGCGCCGTTTTAAGACGGGGACGCCGGCGCGTTTGGACGGCAGAACGATCGACTATACCAAATGCGAACGTCAGGACGGCGACGAGAATATTTATCCCTTCTCCTTCCTGCACGATACGCCGCCCGAAAACAAACTCCCCTGCTATCTTACGTACACCAACTTGGAAACGCATAAGATCATCACGGACAACTTGGATCGCTCCCCGTTATACGACGGCACGATCTCCTCGACGGGTCCGCGATACTGCCCCTCGATCGAAACGAAAGTGGTTCGGTTCAAGGACAAGGAACGCCACCAAATCTTCTTAGAACCCGAGGGCGCGGACACGTTGGAAGTATACGCGCAAGGGCTTTCCACCTCGATGCCGCACGACGTGCAGCGCGCCATGTACGCCTCCATCGCAGGCTTGGAACACGCCGACATCGTGCGCTACGGCTACGCGATCGAATACGATTGTATCGACACGTTGGACGTGTTGCCCACCCTCGAATTCAAAAAGGTGGAGGGCGTGTATACGGCAGGACAAATCAACGGTACGTCCGGCTACGAAGAAGCGGCGGCGCAAGGCTTAATCGCAGGTTTGAACGCCTCGTTGAAGTTGCGCGGCTTACCCCCGTTGGTACTCCGTCGCGACGAAGCGTATATCGGCGTACTCATCGACGATCTCGTAACGAAAGGTACGGACGAGCCGTATAGAATGATGACTTCCCGTGCCGAGCACCGCATTTGTTTGCGTCAGGACAACGCCGACTTCCGTTTGACGCAAAAGGGATACGATTGCGGCTTGGCGACGCAGGAACGGTACGAGCGGTATCTCGCCCGTAAAGAAAAATACGAACGCTTACTCGACAGCATGCGCGAAAAAATCTCCCCCAAGGACGCCGCGCCGTTCTTGGCGAAATACGGCTACGATACCCCCTCGGGCAGCGTTTCCTACGCCGATATGATCAAGCGTTCCGTCCCCTTGCAGGATATCGTCGACGAATTTCACGTCTTTACGGAGTACGGCAAGGACGTCTTGGAAACGGCGGAAATCACCGTTAAGTACGAGGGATATTTGAAACAGGGCTTGGAACAAATCGAAAAAGCCAAGCGTTTGGAAGATAAAGTACTCCCCCCGGATATCGATTATAACCAAATTTTAGGTTTGCGGTTGGAGGCGCGTGAAAAGCTCGACCGCGTTCGTCCCCTCAACCTCGGACAGGCAGGACGCATTTCCGGCGTCAACCCTGCCGATGTGTCCGTATTGATGGTTTGGTTAGCGTCGCAACGGTAAACGCACGCAAGGAGATAAAATATGATCGACAAAAAAGAATGGATTCGCACCCTGAAATTTACGCTGTTTTCCATCAGCGCAGGGATTATCCAAATCGTCCTGTTCACCCTACTCAACGAAGTTTTGCATATCGAATATTGGATCAGCTACCTTTCTTCGTTGCTCGCTTCGGTGTTGTGGAATTTTACGATCAACCGAAAGGTTACGTTCAAATCGTCAAACAACCTCAAACTGTCCATGTTGCTCGTGTTGGCGTTCTACGCGGTTTTCACGCCCGTTTCCACGATACTCGGCGACCTCGCCACGGCGAACGGCGTCAACGATTTTATCGTGTTTATCCTCTCCATGCTCAGCAATTTCGTGTTGGAATATCTCTTTTCGCGTTTCGTCGTCTACCGCAACTCCTGCGATACCGCGCAAACGCCCTCCAAAGAAACGCAACCGAACGACGAACCGAACGCATAAAAAACGACGGAAGGAGTACCCTCTCCGCCCGTCCGTTCTACGACGTTATAAAACGCCCTTGCAAACTGCAAAGGCGTTTTTATTTTTTATCGAATACTACTGCGGCATATTCAGGAAGAAAACGACAACCGCAACCACCGCCAACGTAAGTACGATCCCGATCACGGAAATGATAATGGCGGCAACCGAAGCTCCGTGCCCCACGCCAAAACGCTCTTCAGCTCTTCTATGCGCGATAATACCCAAAATCAACCCTACGATACAGTTGATAAAAGAAGCGAACAGCGCAACGATCGCTAAATCGTTCGTCAACAACGGCGAATAACAATATCCCATGGGCGCGTATCCCCACGGCATGCCGCCGAACGGCGTTCCGCAACGCACGCAATACCCTACGTGATGCGGCGTCCTACGTTTGCAATATGGACAAATCATACCAACACACTCCTAAATATAGAATTTTCTATATTTAGAATAACACACTTTCACGCTTTTGTCAACACTTTTTTATAGAATTTTCTATAATAAAACATAGAGCATAGAAATTTCTATATAATGAAGACATGGACACGTTAGAATTTCCGAACATATTACAATCTTTTTTGAAGGACAACGGCTTAACGCAAACGAAATTTGCGAAGATCGTCGGCGTCAAACAAAGCCAGGTGAGCGAATGGTTAAGCGGAAAGGCGAAACCGGGCTACGATATTTTACGGCAATTAGCGAAAGCCTTTTCCGTCTCCGCCGATTTTTGGTTGGGCTTGACGGAAGAATACTAAACGAATACGAGCAAAAGAGGTTCTTGCGGAATTTCCGCAAGAACCTCTTTCAACGCATACCTGCTATGCTTATTCGTTAAAATTTTTCCGTTCCGCCACGATATATTTGGGACGATTTTGCACTTCTTTATAGATCATGTTCGTATGAATATTCGCCATGCCCTGCGAGAGGAGCAACGCCGCCGTCGCCGTGCCGATCGTCGGGAACAACCAAGCCGTCAAACCGCCGAAATAGACGCCGCAACACGCCAAGACGATAAAGACGATATAGCACGCCGCACTCAACGCGGCGAGAAGTGCGCCGAATTTGATCGGCAACGTCAGGGTATAATCGGTGTTCGGGAAAATGCCTGCTTGCGCCAAGCGCACCATTTTTTTCACGGTATAATGCGTTTCGCCTGCCACGCGCGACGGGCGATCGAACTCGATCGTCGTTTGTTTGAAGCCTATCCACACCGTTTGCGCGCGCAACAAGCGATCGTGCTCGCCCAACGACAAAATCGCATTCACCACCTTGCAATCGTAGAGCTTGAAATCGCCGACGTTTTGCGGCAAATTCAAACCCGTAATCTTACGAGTGAAGCCGTAGAAGAGTGCCGCCGTCGCCTTTTTGAAGCCCGTTTCACCGCGGCGCGTTCTACGCTTTCCGTGCACGACGTCGTACCCTTCTTTCCATTTTTCAATCATTTGCAACGCCACTTCGGGCGGATCTTGCAAATCGGCGTCCATGGCGATCACCGCCTCGCCGCTCGCGTTTTCCAAGCCGCAAAGCAACGCCGCCTGTTGTCCGAAATTACGGGAAAAATGACACACTTTTACACGCGCGTCCCCTGCGGCAAGCCCGTCCAAAATCGTTTTCGTGCCGTCCGTGCTGCCGTCGTTGACGAACAGCATTTCGTAGCTTTCGCCCAAGCCGTCGAAGAGGGGCGTTACGGCGTTGTAAAACAGCTGCAAGCTCTTCTCCTCGTTATACGCAGGAACGATAATCGAATATTTCACCATTTTCTATAACCTCCCGTACCGAAAAGACGGATTTTTTCCGCTTCCCGTACGTTTTCACCTCTTCTATTATACAATATCCGCCCCGTCTTGTCAATAGGAAACGCCGACGAAAAATTCGTCGGCGTCGCGATTTTTTTAACGCTTAGTCAAGCTTTTCCAACAGGCGAAGGTCAATTCCCTTTTCGCCGATCTTGATGATTTCTACCTTGACTTTGTCCCCGATATTCAACACATCTTCCACTTGGTTTACGCGTTGTTCGGAGAGTTTGGAAATGTGGATCATACCGTCCTTACCGGGAGCAAATTCTACGAACGCACCCACTTTGGAAAGGATACGAACGACTACGCCCACGAACATATCGCCCACTTCGGGATCGTGCGCGATCGATTCGACGATGGCTTTCGCGCGATTCGCGTTCGCGATATCGCCGTAGCAAGCGATACATACCGTACCGTCTTCTTCGATGTCGATCTTCGTACCCGTTTGTTCGATAATCTTGTTGATAACCTTACCTTGTTTACCGACGACGTCGCCGATCTTTTCGGGGTTAATCTTGAAGGTAACGATCTTGGGAGCGTATACCGACAATTCGGAATTGACGGTCGGGATACATTCGAGCATCTTGCCGAGGATATGACGACGAGCTTCTTGTGCTTGCGCGATGGCGTCGAGCATGATCTCTTCGGAAATACCCTTGATCTTGATATCCATTTGGATCGCGGTGATACCCTTTTCCGTACCTGCTACCTTGAAGTCCATATCGCCGAGGAAGTCTTCCAAGCCTTGAATATCCGTCATGATGACGTATTTGCCCGTTTCGGGATCTTTGATCAAGCCCATAGCGCAACCTGCAACGGGTGCTTTAATGGGAACGCCTGCATCCATAAGCGCCATCGTCGAACCGCAAACGGAAGCCATGGAGGACGAACCGTTAGAAGACATAATATCGGATACCACGCGGATCGCATACGGGAATTCGTCGGGGGAAGGAATTACGGCAACCAACGCACGTTCCGCCAACGCGCCGTGGCCGATTTCACGACGACCGGGGCTGCGGAGTGCCTTCGCTTCGCCCGTGCAATAGCCGGGGAAGTTGTATTGGTGCATATATCTCTTTTCTTCTTCTTCGTCTAAGCCTTCCATTCTTTGCGCTTCGCCGAGCATGCCGAGCGTACAGGTGGTGAGGGCTTGCGTTTGACCACGGGTGAATACCGCCGAACCGTGTACGCGGGGCAATACGCCGTGTTCGCACCAAATCGGACGAACTTCTTTCAACGTTCTACCGTCGGGACGGACACCCTTGTCGAAAATCTTCGCGCGAACGATTCCCTTTACGATATAGTAGATGGAATCTTTCACTTCGCGCATTTGATCGGGATAGATATCCGCGAAGTGTTCGATGATTTCCGCTTCCGCCGCCGCTTGACGGGTTTCGCGTTCTTGTCTATCGAACGTATCGAGCGCAGCGTACAACTTGTCGTAACCGTACGCCTTTACAGCCGCGTCCAAATCTTCGGGAATATGGTAAAGTTCCATTTCCTTCTTGGGTTTGCCGACTTCTTTTGCCAACTCTTCGATCCAAGCGCAAATCTTCTTGATTTCTTCGTGTCCGAACATAATCGCGCCGACCATTTCCGCGTCGGTAACTTCGTTCGCGCCTGCTTCGATCATCAGGATCGCGTCTTTCGTACCTGCGAGGTTCAAATGAATGGTGCTCTTCGCTCTTTGTTCTACGTTGGGGTTGATTACGTATTCGCCGTCTACCATGCCGACTACGACGGAACCCGTAGGACCAGCCCAAGGGATATCGGAAATGGACAGCGCGATCGACGAACCGAGCATAGCCAAAGGTTCGGGTGCGATATCGGGATCAACGGAAAGCGCGGTCGCTACGACGACTACGTCGTTGAAAATTCCTTTCGGGAACAACGGACGGATCGGTCTATCGATCAAACGGCTGGTGAGGATCGCCTTATCGGACGCTCTGCCCTCGCGCTTCTTGAATCCGCCGGGGATCTTACCTACGGCGAACATCTTTTCTTCGTAGTCAACCGAAAGGGGGAAGAAGTCCATACCCTCGCGCGGCGTTTCGGACATACATACCG
>CAZDCO010000024.1:0-19748 GCA_964504025.1 uncultured Clostridia bacterium | reverse complement strand
CTCTTTGAGTGCCCACCATTCCGACTCGATATAATCGTCGTGATAGGTAACGTACGGATTATCCATATCGCACCAGTAGCCCACGCGATCGGACATATTCTTCCATTCGGTCGTGTATTGCCAAACGGACTCTTTACACTTCTTGATGAACGGCTCGATACCGTAGCCTTCGATTTGCGTCTTATGCTCGAAGCCGAGTTTTTTCTCCACTTCCAGTTCGACGGGAAGCCCGTGCGTATCCCAGCCTGCTTTCCGCAAAACGTGGTTGCCCTTCATCGTCTTGTAGCGCGGCACGATATCCTTCATAACGCGCGTCAAGATGTGCCCGATATGCGGCTTGCCGTTCGCCGTGGGAGGACCGTCATAGAAGGAAAACTCCGCGTTTCCCTCCGTCTTTTTCATACTTTCTTCAAAGATATGATTTTCGTTCCAGTAAGCAACGATATTCTTTTCTCTTTCGACGAAGTTCAAAGAAGTATCCACTTTCTTATACATAGACATATATTTTTTCTCCTATGCTGTTTTACTAAATTAAAAAAATAAGCCGTCATGCTTTGGAAAAAACACAACGGCTTCATAAACCACCAAAACAAACTGTCATTTGTCGCCGCGGATAACGGTTGGCGAGACCGTATTCTACTACTGATCGATTGCGTTCGTAGAATCAGCTGATGAGGTGATATTTTTTACGCGCCCCTTCTTCCTTTCACCGATACGGAATTTCTCTTTGCGGCGGCACTCGTAAAAACGTTGTCCTCGTTTAACGCTTTATCGTTCTTATTTACTTATTATATATAGTATAACGGATTTTTTCTCTTTTGTAAAGCGATTTTCGACGCGTTACGCCGATTTTATCCAAGCAAAAGCCGCCGTTAGGGGCTGACGCGGTTGATGTCTCTGGGGAACATCGTCGCTTCGCGGACGTTCTTCGCGCCGAGAAGGTGCATCGTCAAACGTTCCAAACCTAAGCCCAAACCGCCGTGAGGGGGCGCACCGTATTTATGCAACATCAAGTAAGTTGCAAATTCTTCGGGGTTCATGCCCAAACGCTCCATCTTGGCAACTTGTTCGTTATAATCGTGGATACGCTGACCACCCGACGTGATTTCCAAGCCTCTGAACAAGAGGTCGAACGACAACGTATATTCGGGATCGGCAGGATCGTCCATCGTATAGAAGGGACGCTTCTTCGACGGGTAGTGCGTAACGAAAATAAAATCGGAATTGAATTGCTTTTTCGCGTACTTGCCGAGCAACTGTTCCTCTTCGGGATCGAAGTCTTTCATATCCGTCGGCTTATACTTAAACGTCTTCATGATCACTTCTTTCGCGTCCATGAATTTGATTACGGGAATTTCCGTAATTTCGGGAACGTCTACGTGCAACAACTCCACTTCGTTCTTATACTCCGTTTTCAAGAGTTGCATGATATACTTCAACACGCCCGTTTCCATATTCATAATATCTTCGAAGCCGTCGATCATACCCATTTCCAAGTCCATGGAAATGTATTCGTTCAAATGTCGGCTCGTGTCGTGGTGTTCGGCACGGAACACAGGCGCGATCTCGAATACTCGTTCGTAGACGGCAACGAGTGCTTGCTTATAGAGCTGCGGCGATTGCGCGAGGTATACCTGTTTGCCGAAGTAGTCCAGCTTAAAGACATTCGTACCGCCCTCCGCGCCTGCAAAGTTAATCTTCGGGGAATGAATTTCCGTAAAGCCCTGTTGCATCAAAAATTCTCTAAAACCGCGTTGAATTCCCTCTTGCAACTTAAAGATCGCGCGCTCCTTGGGGTTACGCAAGGTAACGGGACGATAGTCGAGCTTGGTGGACAAATCGCAGTTGACTTGTTTTTTCGTGATTACTACGGGAGGAATATCCGCAGGGTGGGAAAGCAACTGAATGTCGTGAATTTGCAATTCGTAACGCTTGCCGCCGTCCTTCGTTTCGCCTGCAACGATCTTACCCGTAATTTTCGCCGCACATTCTTCCTTGACGTCTTCACCCATGCGATAATCGGAAAAGCTTTCCGCGTATACGCATTGGATCGTTTCTCTTGCCGTACGCAAGATCACGAAAGCAAAATCGGACATCATACGAATATTGTGAATGATACCCTTGACGGTAACGACCTGATTTTCATACTTTTCAAAATCGGCGTACGCCACGGTATCCGTTTTAATTTCGCCGTTCATAACCATTTTTCTACCTCTTCGTCGAAAAAGGGAAACATTCTTCCCTTTTTACAAAAATTTCTTCTCTATACTATTTTAATCCGTTTGACAAAAAAAAGCAAGAAATTTATAATAGGTTTAACAAACTTTTTAGCAAAAGGCAGACAAAAAATATGCGCGTATTAGCAATCAACGACGTTTCCTGCGTAGGACGGTGTTCCCTCACCGTGTCCCTACCCGTCATTTCCGCTTGCGGCGTTACCTGCGACGTTCTTCCCACGGCGTTGCTTTCCACGCACACGGGCGGCTTTCAAGGATATACTTTTTTAGATCTTTCTTCGGAAATGGAAAAAATCACGGCGCATTGGCGCGCGCTGGGGTTACGCTTTTCTCATATTTACAGCGGCTATCTCGGCAACGCGCAGCAAATCGATCTCGTACTTGCCGTGCGGCGCGAATTTTTGGAAAAGGACGGCGTATTTATCGTCGATCCCGTTATGGGCGACGGCGGAAAACTGTACGACGGTTTCAACAAAGAATACGTGGAGAAGATGAAAACGCTTTGTAAAGAAGCCACCTACGTCTTGCCCAACCTCACCGAAGCGTGCTATCTCGCCGATATTTCCTACGCTTCCGCACCGACGGGCGAAGCGATCGTAGAAAAACTGCGTTCCCTTTGCGCTCGTCCGATCGTTACGGGCATCGTATCCGACGACAAGATCTCTACCTACTACGCCACGGACGACGGCGTATCTTCCCTCACCCACGAAAACGTGGACGGATTTTTCCACGGCGCGGGCGACGTATTCGCCTCCGCGTTCGTAGGCGCGTTAGCCAAAGGAAAAACGGAGAGCGAAGCGATTGCGATCGCTTCCGATTTCACCGCAGCCGCCATTCGGCGTTCGGCGACGGAAACGGACAAGCGGTTCGGGTTAAACTTCGAGGCGGAGTTGCCCTACCTCGTTAAAAAAATCAACGCGTAATTTTGCCGTCATTTCGTTGACAACGCCGAAAGAAAAGGGTATAATAGATATAAATCTGCGGTGTTCGGAGTTCGATGCTAAACGGAATCCACATTACCAAATAGGGAGCTCGCGGTTCGTGGCGATAGGCAAGGTCTGTTTTACGGAAAGTCCGACGCGTCAAGATAGAGCACCCACCTGCTGAAAAACGCGGGTTCACTTACGTCGAAGTGCGGCACAGGCGGATTTACTTTCGTATATTAGCAAAACGGGCGCGAACGCCCGTTTTTTTCTACTCTATTTTCCTTTTTACACGCTCCATTCGCCCTTCGCCAACGCGAACGCGCCGTACATGCCAGCCTTGTTACCAAGCGAAGCGCATATAATTTTCAGCGGCACGATGTCCATCGCCACGTACGTACGGCGATCGACCGCCTTACGCAACGGTGCTAACAACGCCTCACCCTCGTGCGATACGCCGCCGCCCAACGCCACCACTTCGGGGCGCAAAATATTGACGAAGTTCGCGATACCCTCGGCGAGATATTCCACGAACTGATCGACGACTTTTTTCGCCGTTGCGTCCCCGTTCTTCGCCGCGAGGAACGCCGTCTTTCCGTCGACGTTCTCCACTTTACCGCCGACGACTTCCCACATGGCGGAGTTTAAGTCCTCTACCATGGCGCGACGGGTTTGTAAAATGAGTGCCGTCGCCGAAGCGTACCGCTCGAAGCAACCGCATCTACCGCACGCGCAGGGAATACCGCCCTGTCGAATGGTCGTATGTCCAAGTTCCGCACCTGCGCACTTGTATCCCTCGATCAGTTTACCGTCGTACACGATACCGCTGCCGACGCCCGTGCCGATCGTGAGCAATACGCTGCTTTGATATTTCGCCGTCGCACCGTACGTCGCTTCGCCGAACGCGGCCGCATTCGCGTCGTTCGTTACCACGACTTTTTTCCCCGTCAACGCGGACAAACTTTCCGCGAAAGGTACGTCGTCCCAACCGTAGGTGCTCCAACGCAGTACCCTGCCGCCGCGACGATCGACTACGCCGGGCGAACCTACGCCGATCGACAACACGTCGTCGAACGATACGCTGTTCTCCGCCGAAACCTGACGCGCCAAGTCCGCTAAAATTTGCATAATGCCGTCGAATCCGTACGACGGGTGCGTTTTATGGCTGCAGCTGCCGAGCAATTCGCCCTCCGCCGTAAACACGCCTGCTTTCGCACTCATACCGCCCAAATCGATACCGACGATATATTTACCCATAGAAAAGTACTCCTGAAATTTACTACGCTATCATTATACGCTATTTTCCCCTTTTCGTCAATAGGAACGGGGAAAATATTTTTATTTTTTGAACCGCCCGAACACTTCGTTCACCTTGACGAAGCTCGCAAACGTCCCCGGATAGGACTGTATAATCTTCATCATCGCGCCGATTTGTTTTTTGCGGATAATGCAAACGAGCATATATTTTTCGGTCTGCGAGTACATACCCGTTACTCGAATTTCCGTTACGCCGTGTTGTAATTTTTCCAACAACTCCGCCGACAATTCGTTCGGTTTGTCCGTTACGATCTCGAATTTATAGCCGTTCCGCACGCCCGTCAACACGCTATCCACCACGATGTTCGCGATAAACAGGTTCAGCAGCGTACAAATCACGGGCGTAATCCGCATGCCGTACACAAAAAAGGCGATTCCCACTACGCTGCCGTCCATCAAAAAGGAAACGTAGGCGATATTTGTCGCAGGCTTAAACCGTTTGATGAGCGCGGAAACGGCGTACGTGCCGCCGCTCGCGCCGAACCGTTTGAGCATCATGGAAAAGCCGATCCCCGATACGACGCCCGTAGCGATACAAGCGAACGTAATTTCAAAATCTTCCCCGTTATTCGCCGCGCAATAGGGCAACCACCCCAACGACGCGAATACGTCGGTGGAAAAGGACTGCACGAGCATATATACAATTAGAATAATGCCCAACTTACGATTGACGAAGATACTGACGAGGGCGAAAATGGGGATATTAAACGCCAACATCAAGAGAGACCAGCTGATTGCGCCGTCGCAAAGATGATAGGTAATCGTCGCCAAACCGCCTACGCCGCCCGGTGCGAATCCGTTGCTGTTTTGAAAGAAATAGTACGCAAATCCGACGATCAACCCGGCGAGTGCCGCCCACGACACATCCGCGAGCCATTGCAACGCCGCGCTACGCATATTTTGCTTTCGTGTTTCCATAACCTGCCTCAAACCATACGCTTCCGTGCAAAGCGATATTTCCTTTACACGAGTTTATTTCGTATACGAATATGCGCCCCGCAACCGAATACGGGGCGCATAGCATGCTCGTTAGTCTTCCAAGCCTTCGTTCAATTTAGCCAACAGCGCGTCCAAATCTTCGCCGTGTACCGCAACCGCTTCCGCAACCGATTCACCGTGCGCCATAGCGCAACCGAAGCAATGCATACCTGCTTCCATCAAAATTTCAGGGGCGTTGGGGTTGATTTGCAGGCAATCCGCAATCAACGTATCAGCCGTAATTTTTGCCATAATATCCTTCTCCTTTCTATTCATTTTCTTTTATTGTACCATTTTTTTATAAAAAACACAACCTTTTGTGCGCAACTTTTTCAGGAAATATCTACCTTACAGATAAAAACCGAACAGCTTACGCATCTCGCGGTCGTACATTTTCGGCGTTTCGCCTTGCAACAACGCCTGCATACACGCCTGCGCGCGCTCAAACCATTCGCCGCCGCCTGCGGCAAAGATCTCCTCTTTTGCCGCCGCGTAGTTGGGCGCACGGTGCGTCGCGTTATGCGCGTCCGTACCCAAACAATGCACCAAACCGTGTTTCAACGCAGCGAACGCAAATTTGCGCGTACTCTTGCGCAAGAACGCGCCCGTATTCCATTGCAGGTAACAGCCTGCGCGCGACAACTCCGTCAACAGTTTAGGATGTTTCAAAAATTGCGTATACCGTTCCACGTGCGCGATAATCGGCACGCAACCGGTGTCGGAAATCAACTTCGCCGTCCTATCCACCAAATCGCATTGCCATTCGGTCGTAAAGGGAAATTCCAACAACACGCAACGCGTATTCGCGATCGACAGCCGACAAAGCGCGTCGTACGACGGCGCGTTTATCCCCGTGTAGTGCACCTCCGCACCCAACAAAAGCTCCGTATCCGCCGACAGCAACAACTCGATTTGTTCCAACGCGGCAGCGCGCGCTTGCAAAAACGCCTCGACGTCACTCTTGCCGTAATAGTGTGGAGTGCACACGATCGTTCGCACGCCCTGTTCGCGTTCCAACCGCAATATATCCGCGGTGACGTCGATATTCGACGCGCCGTCGTCTATTTCGGGCAACACGTGGGTATGAAAATCAAGCATAATGCACTCCGAATCGTTCTATTCTCGTTCTACGGCTTATTTGAAATATTTTACGCCGCTTTCAAAGATCTTCATATCGAAGTTACCGTGTACATTCTTATACAGGTTATCCCCGATACGTTCGCTGTGTCCCATCTTACCGAGCACTCTGCCGTCGGGCGAGGTGATACCCTCGATCGCCCACGTCGAACCGTTGGGGTTGAAGGGAGATTGCATCGTCGCGTTGCCGTTCAAGTCGGCGTACTGCGTAGCGATTTGTCCGTTCTTACGCATCGTTTCCAACTCGGCAACGGGCGCGATAATCTTGCCCTCGCCGTGCGATACGGGTACTTTGTACGTTTCGCCCACCTTACAAGCGGACAACCAAGGCGACATCGTCGAAGCCACGCGCACGTCCACGATCGTGGAAACGTGACGGGAAATGTTGTTAAAGGTCAGCGTGGGCGACGTTTCCGTCAATGCTCTCACTTGTCCGTAGGGTACTAAACCGAGCTTAATCAACGCTTGGAACCCGTTACAAATACCGAGTGCCAAACCGTCGCGGTTGTTCAACAGTTCTTCCAACTGCTCGGCGATATACGGGTTACGGAAGGTCGTCGCGATAAACTTACCGCTGCCGTCCGGCTCGTCGCCACCCGAAAATCCGCCGGGGAACGCCACGATATTCGCTTTCTTGATCGCCTTTACGATCGCTTCTACGCTCTCTTCGATGTCCTGCGCGCTGCGGTTCTTCACCACGACGGTTTCCACTTCCGCACCGGCAAGAATGAACTTTCTCGCCGTATCCAGCTCGCAATTCGTGCCGGGGAATACGGGAATGAACACGCGCGGTTTCGCCGTCTTCGTAGCGATATTCGTATACTTCGCGCCGCCTGCGTAATCGCAATCGACGACTTCGCCGTTCGCAGGCGCGGTGGTTGCGAACACGCTTTCTAAAGGCGTTACGTACGCCGTCGCCGCGTCCTCGATTGCCACGTTCTCGTTACCGCACGTAAACGTTTCACCGCATACCTGCCCCACGCGTTTCGCCACGATCGCCGCAGAAAACTTGCTCGCGTCTTTCAACGAAATTACGAGATCGCCGTACGCTTCGGTATACAACTCGTCCGCGGACAGATCGAATTGCACGCCGACTGCGTTACCGAGCGCGGACTTAATCACCGCCGCACCGATACCGCCGTTCTCCACCACCGTGGCAAACGTTGCGTTACCGCTTTCGATTTGTTTATACACTTCTTCGTACACCGCTTTTACGCCCTCGAATTCGGGTACGGCGTTTTCGTCTTTCGGCAACGGCAGGTAGTACAGCGTTTCACCGCCTTGCAACACGTTGGTAATCAACTTGCTCGCCTTTGCAGGTGCAAGCGCGAAGGAAATCAGCGTGGGCGGTACGTGAATATCCTCGAACGTACCGCTCATAGAGTCCTTACCGCCGATCGCGCCCAAGCCCAAGCCCATTTGCGCGTAAACCGCGCCGAGCAACGCGGAAGCAGGTACGCCCCAGCCCTTCGCGTCCGACGTCATGCGTTGGAAAAATTCTTGCAAGGTCAAGCGCACGTCGCTATACTTCGCGCCCGTCGCCACCACTTTGGATACGGAAGCAACGATCGAATATACCGCGCCGACGAAGGGAGACGTTTCCATCAAGTAGGGCGAATAGCCGTACGCCGATACGGTACAAACGTCCGTTTCACCGCCGCAAATTTTCGCCGCCATCGCGATCGCAGGCGTGCGTTGCGTTTTACCGCCCCAAGGCATATACACCGTTCTCGCACCGATCGTGGAGTCGAACGTTTCGGAAAGTCCTTTCTTCGCGCACACGTTCAAATCGGACAGCGTTTTCTTCGTTTGTTCGGCAAAGTCCACGCCCGATTTCTTTGCGAACCATTCCGTCTTCCGATCGGTGATTTCCACGTTCGCTTCCTGTTTTACGCCGTTTGTATTCAAGAAATCGCGCGAGATGTCCACGATCGCCTTGCCCTTTAAGAGCATTTTCATTCTACCCGTGTCGGTAACGAGCGCAACGGGCGTAGCCGCGAGGTTTTCCTCGGCGGCGAGCTTGATAAACTCGTCCACGTCCGTAGCCGCCACGACGACTGCCATACGCTCTTGCGATTCGGAAATCGCCAACTCCGTACCGTTCAAGCCCTCGTATTTTTTAGGCACTTTATCCAAGTAGATTTCCAAGCCGTCGGCAAGTTCGCCGATCGCGACGGATACGCCGCCTGCGCCGAAGTCGTTACACTTCTTGATCTTTCTCGTAACTTCTTTGTTGAGGAACAAGCGTTGCAATTTTCTTTCGGTCAACGCGTTACCCTTTTGCACTTCCGCGCCGCAGGTTTCCACCGAACGCGCGTCGTGCGCCTTGGACGAACCCGTTGCGCCGCCGCAGCCGTCCCGTCCCGTTTCGCCGCCGAGCAGGATAATGACGTCGCCTGCCTTTGGTGCTTCGCGGTATACCATATCCTTTCTCGCGCCGCCGACGACGAAGCCCGTTTCCAAACGCTTCGCCTTATAGCCCTCGTGGTAGACTTCGTCTACGATACCCGTCGCCAAACCGATTTGGTTGCCGTAGGAGGAGAAACCTGCCGCCGCGCGTTGCGTGATGGCACGTTGGGGAAGTTTGCCGGGCAACGTATCCTCTAACCGTTCGCGAGGATCGGACGCACCCGTCAAACGCATCGCTTGGTATACGTACGTTCTACCGCTCAACGGATCGCGAATTGCGCCGCCGAGACAGGTTGCCGCACCGCCGAACGGCTCGATTTCCGTCGGGTGATTGTGCGTTTCGTTCTTAAACATAACGAGGTACGGTTCTTTCTTGCCGTCGATCTCCGCTTCGATACAAATGGAACAAGCGTTGATTTCGTCGGACACGTCCAAATTGTCCAACTTGCCGTCCCGCTTCAACTTCTTCGCAGCGATCGTCGCCAAATCCATCAAGCAGGGATATTTATCGGGACGATTGCCGTTGATTTCTTGGTACAAGTCTTCGTACAAATGGTACGCCTTTTCGATCGTGCCGTTTTCCGAATGGATTTGCATGTTCTTCAATTCGGTAGCGAACGTCGTATGACGGCAGTGATCGGACCAGTAGGTATCGATTACTTTCAATTCCGTTTCGGTAGGGTTACGCTTTTCGCCCTTGAAATAGTCGCGTACGAAAGCGAGATCGGCTACGCTCATCGCAAAACCCGTCGCCTTATGGAACGCCGCAATTTCCTCGTCCGACATCGCCGTAAAGCCGTCCACGTCCTGCACGGGCGCGCCCTCTACCGTCGCGCGAGCAAGCGTTTCGGGTTTCTCGAAGCCGACTTCTTCACTCTCCACGGGGTTGATAATATGTTTTTTGATCGCCGACAACTCGTCGTCCGTAACGCCCTTGATCAAGTACACGCGCGCGCACTTTACCATGGGTCGCGCCTTTCTCGTCAACAGCTGTACGCATTGCGCCGCGCTGTCCGCGCGTTGATCGTATTGTCCCGTCAAGTAGCTTACGGCGAACGCCTTATAGCCCTGTGGAATTTCCAACGTTTCCAAGTATACGTTATCTACGGGCGGTTCGGAAAAGACGGTGGGCAACGCCGCGTCGCGTTCACTCTCCGTCAAGCCCTCTACGTCGTAACGCAACACGAGGCGCACGTCCTCCGCGTCGATCTTCAAAAGCGTTTTGATCTCCGCTTTTTCCTTTCTTGCCTGTACGTTATCCTTTTTTTCTACGAAAATTCTGTAAATCATACTTTCCTCGCTCATTCCTTTTCTACGTCTTTATATTTGATGCCGATATCTTTGCGGTAGTGCATACCCTCGAAAGAAATTTTCTCCACGCCGCCGTACGCCTTTTGCCGAGCCTCGTCCAACGTCGCGCCCTTGGCGCATACGCCGAGCACCCGTCCGCCGTCCGTAACCAACTTACCGTCCTTACGCTTCGTACCTGCGTGGCACAACGTGATATCCTCTTCCAACGCGCCGATCGCGATCTCTTTGCCCTTTTGATACGCCGTGGGATAACCGCCGCTCGCCAGCACTACGCATACGCACGCGCCGTCCTCCCATTCAACCTTGACTTCGTCCAAGCGTTCGTCGACGACGGCCTCGAAAATTTCCATCAAGTCCGTCTTCAACATAGGCAAAATGACTTGCGTTTCAGGATCGCCGAATCGGGAATTGTATTCGATTACCTTCATGCCGTCTTTCGTTTTCATCAAGCCGAAGTAGAGCACGCCCTTAAAGGTGCGTCCTTCCGCGTTCATCGCGTACACGGTAGGGCGCATAATCTTTTCCATAACCTCTTGCGCCGTCTTTTCGCCGTAGAAGGGCGCAGGTGCGAACGTACCCATGCCGCCCGTATTCAGTCCTTCGTCGTTATCGAATACGCGCTTATGATCGCAGCTCGTGATCATGGGGACGATCGTCTTGCCGTCGGTGAACGCAAGCGCGGACACTTCCGGCCCTTCCAAAAATTCTTCCACGACGATCGTATTGCCTGCCGCGCCGAATTTTTTATCCAGCATCATTTCCTTGACGCCTTCGCGCGCTTCTTCGCGCGTCTTGCAAATCAGCACGCCCTTGCCCAGAGCCAAGCCGTCCGCTTTCAGCACGACGGGAATATCGCACGTTTCCACGTACGCCGCCGCGCCTTCGTAGCTGTCGAACGTTTCGTACTTCGCCGTGGGAATATTATATTTTTTCATCAAGGCTTTGGAAAACGCCTTACTCGCCTCGATAATGGCGGCGTTCTTTCTCGGTCCGAACGCGCGATGTCCGCGCTTTTCCAACTCGTCCACCAGTCCCAAAGCCAAAGGATCGTCGGGGGTAACTACGGTAAACGCCACGTCCGTATGCGCGTCCACCCAATCTGCCGCCGCTTGCACGTCGCAGTAGTTCACGTCCACGAGTTCGGCAAGTTCGCCGATCCCTGCGTTCCCTTTCATTGCATATATCTTATCTACCTTGGGCGATTTTTTCAACGCCTGCACAACCGCGTGTTCTCTACCGCCGTTGCCGATAACCAAAACGTTCATAAGCACCTCTTTATATTACGAACGCACGCAAACCGTACGCCCTTTCTTCTCGATTTTCCCCTCGCAAAGCAACTTCACGCACGCAGGCAGCATTTCATGTTCCACCTCTAACACGCGCGCTTGTAAACGTTCCGCCGTGTCGTCGTCCATAACGGGTACGGCGCGTTGCATAATGATCGCGCCCCCGTCCACGTCCGCTTCCACGAAATGCACCGTCGCTCCGCTGAGTTTCACGCCGTACGCAATCGCCGCTTCGTGCACGCGCAAGCCGTAGTAGCCCATGCCGCAAAAGGAGGGAATGAGCGACGGGTGAATGTTGATGATACGATTTTCAAACTTGCGAATAAACTCCGCCGGAACGACCGACAGCCAACCTGCAAGCACGATATATTCCACGCCTGCGGCAAGCAACGTTTCCGCAACCGCCGCGTAAAAGGCGTCCTTGTCGGCATATACCGACTTGTCGAACGTCAGCGTAGCGATTCCGTGACGATTCGCACGATCGATCGCGCCGATATTCGGTTTAGACGCCACGAGATAGGCGATTTCGCAAAAGCCCTCGCGTTCGTTGGCGTCGATAACCGATTGAAAATCCGTACCGCCGCCCGACGCGAACACTGCTATTTTCTTTTTCATAGCCCGATCCTTATTGCCTTTGCTTATTTCAAGATAACGCCCTTTTGACCGGCTACCGTCTTACCGATAACCACGGCGTCTTCTCCCGTCGCTTTCAAGCTTGCCAACGTCGCGTCCACATCCTCGGGCGCAACCACGACCATCATACCGATACCCATGTTAAAGGTATTGTAGATTTGTTCGTCGGTAATGCCTGCACGCTTTTGCATCACTTTGAATACCGCAGGTACTTCGTAGGAGTTCTTATCGATCTCCGCCGCCACGCCTTCGGGCAAAATACGGGGTACGTTTTCGATAAAGCCGCCGCCCGTAATATGCGCGATACCCTTTACGTTGACCTTTTCAATCAATGTCAAAATACTCTTTACGTAAATACGGGTAGGTTTCAACAACACTTCCGCCGCCGTCGCACCGAGTTCTTCGTCGTACGCTTCCAACGCCGCCTTGTCCTCGTCGCCGAAGAGTTTTCTCACGAGCGAATAGCCGTTGGAGTGTACCCCCGTCGATTTCAAACCGATGATGACGTCGCCGGGTACGATCGATTTACCGTTGATTACCTTTTTCTTATCCACGATACCTACGGCAAAGCCTGCCAAGTCGTATTCGCCGTCGGGATAGAAACCGGGCATTTCCGCCGTTTCGCCGCCGATCAACGCGCAACCTGCTTGTTTACAGCCCTCCGCGATACCCTTGACGACGTCCGCTTCCGATTCGGGATACAGTCTACCGCAAGCGTAATAGTCCAAGAAGAACAAAGGCTTCGCGCCCTGACATACGATATCGTTTACGCACATAGCCACCGCGTCGATACCGATCGTATCGTGTTTTTCCAAGAGGAAAGCGTATTTCAACTTCGTGCCTACGCCGTCCGTACCCGCCACGAGTACGGGTTCGCTCATGTTTTCGCCTGCGATCGAATAGAAACCGCCGAACGAGCCCAAATCGCCGATAACGTTATCGTTATACGTCGATTTTACGTGTTTTTTCATCAGTTCTACCGCTTTATAGCCTCTGGTTACGTCTACGCCGCTGTCTTTGTAAGAAATTGCCATGTTATCTATCTCCGTTTAATTTTTTCTTTTTATCTTTTGTTATCCGATATTTTGCTATCGTACTTGCGCTCCGCGGACTCCGTCGGCACCTCCGTAGGGTACTCCCCGTCGAAACAAGCCTTGCAATATCCTTTGCACGTGCCCGATTGTCCCAACTTCACCACGTCTTCCAAGGGCAAGAATCCTACCGAATCCGCGCCGAACAACTCCGCCATTTGCTCGCTCGTATACTTGCAAGCCACCAACTCCGCCTTCGATCCGATATCCGTACCGTAATAGCACGGGTTCAAGAATTTCGGAGCAGACGAACGAATATGAATTTCCTTCGCGCCTGCGTCGCGCAACAACTTGACGACGTGTACGCAAGTCGTGCCGCGCACAATCGAATCGTCTACCAAAATCACGCGTTTGCCCTTGACCGTTTCCGCGACGGGGTTCAGCTTGATCTTGACCTTATCCTCGCGGACGTTTTGTCCGGGATCGATGAACGTTCTGCCGATATATTTGTTTTTAATCAGTCCTAAGCCGTACGGGATACCCGATTCTTCCGAATAGCCGATTGCGGCGTCGATACCCGAATCGGGTGCGCCGATGACCACATCCGCTTCCACGGGATACGCCTTTGCCAAAAACGCGCCCGCGCGCTTTCTCGCAAGGTGCACCGAACAATCGTCGATCACCGAATCGGGACGGGCGGTATACAAATACTCGAATACGCAAAGCCGTTCAGGTTTCTTATCGCAATGTTCGCGCATACTCTTCACGCCGTCCTTGCTGAACACGACGATCTCGCCCGGATCCAACTCGCGCACCAGCGTCGCGCCGACCGTATTGAGTGCGCACGTTTCGCTCGCCACGACGTATTCGCCGTCGTCGCGGATACCGTAACACAGGGGGTGAATACCGTTCTCGTCGCGCGCCGCGATCAATTTTTGCGGCGACATCACGAGGAGGGAATAGCCGCCCTTGACGCGATCCATCGCCATACTGATCGCCTCTTCGGTGGACGACGCGTGCAACCGCGCTTTCGTGATCATATACGCGAGCACTTCCACTTCGTTCGCCGTATGGAAGATTGCACCCTCCAACTCTAACTCGCGACGGAGTTGCGCATAGTTAACGATGCCGCCGTCGTGGGATATTGCCAACCTGCCCTTTACGTGATTGACGAGCATGGGCTCGGCGTTGTTTCTATCCTTCGTCGCGCTCGTGCCGTAACGGACGTTGCCGAGAGCCATTTGCCCCAGCCCCAAATCGTCCAGCGTACGGGCGTTGAACACTTCGTTCACGATGCCCGAATCTTTATACGCGTGGAACACGCCGTCGTCGTTGACGACGATACCGCTGCTTGCCTGTCCTCTATGTTGCAAAGCGTACAAACCGTAGTAGGTGCTCGACGCCACGTTTGCGGTTTTCGTTCCGAATATACCAAATACTGCCATACCGTTTTTATCTCCTGCTCGTTACAGCATTGCTTGCAACGCTTCGTCGTCGGCGTTGATCTTCTTTTTCATGTTTTCTTTATAGGTCACGAGTTGTTTCTCGATTTCGGGATATTTCAGCCCCAAAATTTGCAACGCCAACAGCCCTGCGTTCTCGCCGCCGTTCACGCCTACCGTCGCCACGGGAATCCCCGACGGCATTTGCACGATAGAAAGCAAACTGTCCAAGCCGCCCATCATGTCCGTCTTCACGGGCAACCCGATCACGGGCAAGGTCGTCATCGCGGCGATCACGCCGCCTAAGTGCGCCGCTTTGCCTGCCGCGCAAATGATCACCTCGATTCCGTTCGCCTTGGCGTTCGCCGCAAAATCGTGCGCCGCGTCGGGCGTGCGGTGTGCGGAAATGACGCGGACTTCCGTTTCTACGCCAAACGCTTTCAGTACATTCACTGCAGGCTTGACGACGTCGAAATCGGACTTGCTACCCATTAAAATACCGACTTTACTCATTGTTTCTCTCTCCAAAAAAGTATTTTGTAAAAACAAATAGGTGCAACTTGGTTGCACCTATCGCGTTAAACAGCTATCTTAGATTTTTCGTATGCAATTTTGCCGTAAAAAAGCGTACTTTGCTCTGGCAAAGTAATCGTCAATGCGCCGTAAACGGTTTCACTTGGTTGAAATACTCGTTGCATACGTTCCTTCCGTCGTTAATCTTTCGTCCACCATTTCCCTTACTTTTATATTATAACAAAAGCTGACGAAAAAAGCAAGTGTACGACGGCAATTTCTACGCTTTTTTATCAGCTTTTTTTTCAAGCGTATCCACGTCGAAGCGCGAAAGAAACTCTTTTCCGTCCAAGTAGGACAATTCGCCCGAAAAACGGAAGCGCAACGACTTCGCCACCAGCCGTTGGCGTGCCGCGCCGAGCGTCCTATTCGCGGCGGCGTCGCCGTATTTCATATCCCCTACGACGGGACAACCGATATGCGCCAAGTGTGCGCGAATTTGATGCGTCTTGCCCGTGTGCAGGATAATTTCCGCTTTCGTTTGCCCGTCCCTTTCGTACAGCGTTCGGTATTCGGTAACGATTCGTTCCGTACCCGTACGCGGCGTATCGTATATTTTCACGAGCGCGCGACGCTCGTCCTTTTGCAAATACGCCGTCAACACGTCGTGTTTTTCGGGAAACGCGCCCCAACAAACGACGTGATATTTCTTCTCCGCCGTGCGCTCTCTGAACGTTTGCAACAACGCCCGTTCCGCGCCGTCCGTACGCGCGAACGCCAACAAACCGCACGTGTTTCGATCCAAGCGGTGGATAAAGCGATATTCGCCGTCCTTACGCAACAAATCGGCGTAGACGGCTTCGACGTTGACTCCGCTTTCCTTATCGACGATACACACGCGTTCGTCCTCGAAAAGGACTTCGTACGCCTGTTTTCGCGCCTGTTTTTCGGTGAGGAAGTATTGCACGCAATCGCCCGTTTGCAAGCGGACGTTTTCGCCCGTCTTTTTGCCGTTGACTTTGATCTCCCGATCTTTTAACAGCCTATCAAAGCAAAAGGAAGCCTGCGCGTAGTTTGTATCGGTAAATTCTCGCAAAGTTTGCGGCTTATCCGCCGTCAATATCGTCGTCATAGTCCTCCTTTTCGTTCGTAAAAAGCCGCCCGACGGGGTCGGACGGCTTAATCTACAACGTTATTCTTCGTCTTCGTTTTCTTCCGCGTTTTCCGCTTCTTCGGCTTGTTCCGCTTTGCGTTCTTTCTTCGCCTTTTTCGCCGCCTTACGCTCTACGTCTTCCAACGTTTCGTTCGACGGTTTCACCATCAACAGAACGACGATCAAGATCAACATTACGCCTGCAACGCCGAACAACACGACGGATACGACGTTATCTTGCAGCCAGTTATCCTCGCCGACCGTTTGATAGCCCTTCGATTCTACGACGACGAGCTTATACGCCGCCGCGCGGTATTCCGTGCGTTCTCCTTCCCAGAAGTCCGCCAAGATCAAATACTCGCCCTCGTCCGCCGTCTTAAAGCTTACGGAATCGGGATTCCATTCGTATTTATCCCACTTTTCAAAGCCGTGTACGGTATCGCCGTATTCCGTAATTTCCGCGAAGCAATCGATAACCTTTTGCACTTCGGTCGTCGGCAAGCTCTTCTTGGAAACGATCAATTCGGCGTACGCGCGCAAATATTTCTCGTGCGCATTCTCCTTCGTGAGGCCGCTCATCTCGTTGACTTTTGCCGCCAACTCCGCGTAGGTTACGCTCGTCAAGTCGCTGACTTGCAAGCTATCAAACTTGCTGAAATCGACTTTATACAGCTTATACGCTTTCTTCAAATTCGACGCGCCAACAACCTTCATATCGGAGGAAGACAGCGTGTACGTCTTATCCATGACTTGCGTTTCTTTCAATTTGGAGGAGGAAGGTTCTTCCACTTTTAAGCCGCGATCGGTGATCGTGAACTTGAAGGAAGGAATATCGTCCATATCCCAAATATTAGAAGCGGTGATCTTGACTTCTTTTCCGTCGAGATCGTGCATCATCGCGTTGCCTGCGGTATCGGTGGCGAACACCTTAAATTCGTACGCGCCCTCCGTCGCTACGGGAATTTCAAGCTTGTTGAAATCTAACGAGGAAAGGGTGCTCGGCGAGCCTGCCGTCGAGGACGGCGTATAGTAGCTGATCGTAAATTTCATGGCGCGATAGCCGTTGTTATCGTCGATCAACCATTTCAAGGAAGGAATTTGCATTTCTTCGTTGCTGCCTGCGTATTTCGTCGCCGCCTGTTCGTTCAACGCGTTTTGGAAACCGTTCTTCGCCGCTTCCGTATACGTCTTATAATAGGGCGCGCTTTCCTTTTGATTCAAAGAGATCCAGTCGCCGCCGGCAGGCGCGGTGCGCGTGCTGCCGTCCACAACGACTTCTACGGGAACTTCCGTCGTTACATCGGAAGCGTACCAGGACAGGAAGTAGTCCGCTTGTTTCCCCGCGTCGTCCGACAAATCGAAGTAGACAGAAACGAATTCTTCCTTATCGGGCGTTTCAGCGTATACCGTCGTCCACGTACTATCCGCTTTTTGGTAGGAAGTTTCATAGAAGATCGTGCTGGTGGTCAAATCGAAATACGCTTCCTTTTCTTTACCGGCTTCGATCGTCTTGGTCGGGTTATATTGATACGCTTTAAGTTTTTTGGTCAGGTTGGAATCTTGCAACACGTCGATGATTTTATAATCGTCGTCCCCTTCGCTGAACGTGAACTTCGAGCCAAGCACGATCCCGTCGAACGTTTCGTTGACGACGAGTACGGGAGCTGCGGTATCCGCCACGGCGTTGTTGCTATCGACGCCCGTAAATTGTTGTCCGTTGACGTCGTAAACGCAAAGCACGGTCTTTTGCTCGTTTTCCGTCTTTGCCGTAAAATTCAAGGGATAATCGTTCTTCGCCAAATACTTCGCGTAGTTCGCGCCGATATTCGCAAAGGCGTCCAACGCGTCGAAATTCGCCGCGTCGCCCTCTTTGGTAACGGCAACCTTGAACGCGCCGTCCGTCGTCGCGTCCTCTTGCAACTGCAACGTCAGTTTCGTATTCGCCGTATACGCGATCGTTTGCGTCAACGCGCCTTCGTTATCGGGGTTGACGGTAACTTCTAAACCGCTATCCGTTTTTTTGAATTTGACGACGTTCGTCGTCTTCTCGTCTTCGGTCGCCCAAGCCGAGGTCGTATCCATCGACAACGTAACTTCGGTAAAGTTTATGTCCTCGAACGCAAAAGAGACGGACGCGTATTTCGCCTCGTCTTTTCCAGTATACCATTTCAACGCCAAATCGCGCTTAAACTTTACGCTGCCGCCGTTCGGCAACTGGTATCTCGCCACGCGCTCTAACGGATTTTCGGATGCTTTTACAGCCAAAATCGTTCCGCCCGACGTTTCGAAAATTCTACTCAGTTGAACGTTCGCGCTTGTCGTCGTTTCCGCCGCCGTTTGCACCGTATGCAACAATGCGCCGCCGAGCGTTGCGGATACCAACGCCGTGCCGAGCATAAGTGCAAGTGTCGTCATTTTTCTCTTTTTCATAAAAACGTGCCTCTCATTTTTTGTAGACTTTCGCTTTTTACTACATAGTCGTACTTTTTTATTTTACACATTAAAAACCGTTTTGTCAATCGCATTTCAAACGATTTTTTCTCTTTTTGTCATTTTCGACGATTTTTCACTGAATTTCCACCGCTTTTGCGATATCGAACGCTTTCCACGGCGTTTCCGCTTCGGGCGGATAGGCAAGAAAGCGCAACCGTTCTTTCGTAACGGGGTGTGAAAAAGACAAGCCGTACGCCCACAACGCCAACTTACCCTTTTGCGCCAACGCGCCGCCGTAACGCATATCCCCGAACACGGGGTGAGAAATGCCTGCCATTTGCACGCGAATCTGATGCGTTCTACCCGTATGCAAACGGACTTCCGCCAGCGAATACTTGCCCTTGCTTTCCAAAACTTTATAATCTAACTCCGCATACTTGGCGTTCTCTTCCGACGGCGTACAAATGTAAACCATATTGTTTACCGTATTCTTACGCAAATAGTTGCGCAGCGTGCCGCGTTCCTCGTCGGGCGTGCCACACAACACGGTGAGATATTTCTTTTCAAAATCGCCCGATTGCAAACCTGCCGTCAAGCGCGCCGCCGCCTTACTCGTTTTCGCGTATACCATAACGCCGCCCGTAGGACGATCCAAACGATGTACCAAACCCACGTAAACGTTGCCGGGTTTGTCGTAGGCGATCTTCAAATATTGCTTGATTTGATCGAAGAGGTTATCGTCCTTGCTCTCGTCGGGGCAGCAAGCCGTCATTTGCGGCTTCAAAACTACGATAACGTGATTATCTTCGTATAAAATAGTGAAAGGGGGGCGGTAAGATTCCGTTGCCTTTTGTTCTTCCGTCGTTTGCTTAGTTTCCGTCATTGACAAATATACCTCCTGCTCCGCAAGGAAGAGCAATCCCCTCTTCCGTTTGTATCCCCACT
>CAZDCO010000023.1:12099-22159 GCA_964504025.1 uncultured Clostridia bacterium | reverse complement strand
AAAGCGGTGGAAATCAGCGAATAAAGTATTCCTTAAAGGATTCCGACGGAAACTCTCTTAAGAATTTAGATAATGCTAAACCGACTAAAAGCCAAGATGTAGTTCTGTATCGAATGGTACGCCGGTCACCGAGACGTATACCGACGTGGTGTTCAAATTTGAAGACGGACGGTTCACGTATTATTCGATGACGATGTCTGCTCACGGTGCGACGATCGCGGCGGAAGCTACGGTTACCTACGGCGAAACGGAAACGATCAAGTTGCCTACGCTTGCGTAAAACTCCGTAAAGAAAAGAAAGAGAAGAGGAAAGACGACGGTTCGTCCGCCGTTTTTCTTCTTTTTTCGTTTTCCGTAGATTTTGCGACGGTATGCCGTCGTTTTTTATTGCTTTTTATCCGTTTTTTTGCTATACTAAATAAAAAAAGAAAGAGAAAGGTTTTTCAACTATGGCAAACGGCGAATTTACCGACAAAGTGAAAATTTTAATCAAAGCAGGTAACGGCGGCGACGGAATGAACTCGTTTAAGGCGTTCAAGGGCAAGCCTGCGTGCGGTCCCGACGGCGGCGACGGCGGCAAGGGCGGCGACGTCTATTTCGTGGGGGATAAGGACATGAACGATCTCTTCCCCTTCCGTTTTACTTCGCGTTTTTTGGCGGAGGACGGACAAACGGGCGGTACGAATCGCTGTTTCGGAAAGAGCGGTAAAGATGTGCTGATCAAAGTGCCTTTGGGTACGCTCGTGCGCGACGAGGAGAGCGGCAGGCTAATTTGCGACGTGTTCGAGGACGGACAACGGGTACTCGTGGCGAAGGGCGGCAACGGCGGCAAGGGCAACGTCCGCTTTACGACGGCTCGTCGGCACGCGCCCAACTTCGCGCAAAAGGGCGAAAAGGTGAAACAGCATTACGTCATTTTGGAAATGAAAGTGATCGCCGACGTCGGTTTGGTGGGCTTCCCGAACGTGGGAAAGAGTACGCTTTTGTCGAAAATTTCCGCGGCGCGTCCGAAGATTGCCAACTACCATTTCACGACGTTGTCGCCCAACCTCGGCGTGGTGCGCTATTATGAAAAATCGTTCGTGGCGGCGGACATTCCCGGGTTGATCGAGGGTGCGGCGCAGGGCGCGGGCTTGGGACACGATTTCCTGCGGCATATCGAACGTACGCGTATGCTTTGCCACGTGGTGGATGTTTCGGGTTGCGAAGGGCGCGATCCGATCGAAGATTTCAAAAAAATCAACGACGAATTGAGGGAGTACAGCGAGGTACTCGCCGACCTGCCGCAAATTATCGTATGCAACAAATGCGATATTTACGGCGCGGAGGACAACCTGAAAGCGTTTAAGAAAAAATACGGCAAGAAGTATAAAATTTTCCCGATTACGGCGGTGTCGGGCGAGGGTACGAGAGAGTTGATCGAAGGCATTTTTGAAATTCTCGATACGTTGCCGCCCGTAGAACCCGTGCCGTGCGACGAAGAATTCGCGTACCTGCCGAACGAAGATTTGAGTTTTGAAATTTTCCGCGA
The DNA here is from genome assembly GCA_964504025.1 of uncultured Clostridia bacterium. Taxonomy (GTDB): domain Bacteria; phylum Bacillota; class Clostridia; order Christensenellales; family Borkfalkiaceae; genus Scatosoma. The sequence continues at coordinate 20,628 of CAZDCO010000023.1, read as the reverse complement.
CGAGGACGGCGTATTCGTCGTCGTGGGCGGCTTGATCGACTTGCTTTGCCGCAACGTCGTGTTGAACAACCCCGATTCCATGCAATACTTCCAAAAGGTATTGCGGTTGCGCGGCGTGATCAAGGAACTTGCCAAGCAAGGTTGCAAAGAGGGCGATACCGTGTCGATCGGGGACGTGGAATTTGACTTTATTCCCTAACGGGGAGCGCGCCGCACGCGCGGCGAACGGATAAAAATACGAAAAAACGAGGTAGAGAGTATGATTACGAGAGAAACGATTACCAGCAAACAGCGTAGTAAATTGAAATCGATTGCGGCGACGTTGTCGCCCGTTACCCAAATCGGCAAGGGCGGTATCACCGACAATTTGTTAAAGACGTTGTCGGACGCGTTGGACGCGCACGAGATTATTAAGGTGAATATTTTGGAAACGGCGGACGAGGACGCGCGCAACCTTGCGGAGAACGTTGCGGACTTGTTGGACGCCGTTCCCGTTGCCGTGATCGGCAGAAAGGCGATTTTTTACCGCTATTCGCGCAGGGATAAATTCGTGCATTTGGAAGTATAACGAAAAAAGTTGTTTGAAAAGGGAAAAACTGCGTTATATATAAAAGGTACGAAAACCTTTTGGAGAGAGTGAAAAGTATGGAAAACGAAGAAGTAAAAGAAAGCGCGGAGCAAACGCAAGCGGAAAAGCCCGTCAAGAAGAACGCGAAAAAGTTGCAGGAAGAGCTGGACAAGGCGATTGCCGAAGCGGAAGAAAATAAGCGGAAGTGGTACGCGGTTACGGCGGAGTATGAAAACTATCGTCGGCGCACGCAAAATCAATCGGCGCAGCGGTATGCGGACGGTAGAAACGACGTCGTGTCCGCGTTGTTCCCGATCGGGGATAATTTGGAGCGCGCGCTTGCCGCTTGTGCGGACGAAAACACGAAACAGGGCGTGGATATGGTACTCAAAGCCTTTCAAAAAGTGTTGGAGGGCGAGGGCGTCGTAGAGATCGATCCCGTTGGCGAGCCGTTCGACGCGGCGGTTGCCGAAGCGATTATGGCGATGCCTGCCGAAGAGGGCGAGGCGAGCGGTATCGTGAAGCAAGTGTACGTCAAAGGGTACAAGAAAGGCGATAAAGTGTTGCGTTACGCGCAGGTTATCGTTACGCAGTAAGTAAGAAAGCGTAAAACAAGTCCGTCGGGGTGTCGACGGACTTGTTGTTTGTATAAAGCGTTGATTTGCGGCGCAATGCTTCGTCGCCTTATTGTCATTGCGAGCCGCAGGCGCGATGGGGAGAATGTCATTGCGAGCGGCGGCACGCCGCGTGGCAATCTCTTGTTGGTTTTCGGCAATGCCGTGCGAGATTGCTTCGTTATATAACTCCTTGCAATGACGGTATTGCCGTGTTGCTTCGTTTTGGGTAAGCGTTGATTTGCGGCGCAAGCCGTCGTCGCGTTTCGGTTACGCACCCCTCGTGCGCGCCCTCAACGCTCCTCGTCTTGCTTGCAACTGAACGCTTTTCGTTATATCGTTGTCATTGCGAGCGAAGTGTGGCAATCTCTTGTCGGTTTTTCGGCAATGCCGCGTGAGATTGCTTCGTCGTTGCACTCCTCGCAATGACGAGGGAGAAGGAGAAACTCTTCGCAATGACAAAAGGGGAGAACATCCTCGCAAGGACGGGGAAGAGCGACGCGCGAGCGGACTACTCGTACTCCTCAAACGAGCGACGCGGTTCGCAGGGCGGCGCGTGCGGCGGACAGACGTTCGGCTTACAACCGTGCGCGCGTGCTTCGCCGACGTTGACCAAAATGACGTCGTCGCCCACCTTCACGATCTGCCGTAGATCGATAAACAGTCCGTTTTTCTTAAATCCGAACGGTTTGCCGTTGGGCGCGACGATCCCCACCCACTTGTTTTCGGGATAGCACAGCACGACGTCGCACACTTTGCCTAATTTTCTACCATCCTGCGTATTGATCACTTCCTTTGCGCGCAGCTGAGAAAAACTGATTTCCATAACCCATTCACCGCCTTCTTTTACAGTATATGACGGCAAAAAGAAAAGGTTGATTAAAAAATGCGAAAAAAATTTTGTTTTTGTGTTTAAGCGTGTTTTCGGACGGGTACATATAACTGTAAATAAAATCGGCGGTGCAAGGAAGCACCGAAAACAAAGGAGTGTAAACATTATGGCAGGAAAAGTTATTGGTATTGACCTTGGTACGACGAACTCGTGCGTGGCGGTTATGGAAGGCGGCGAGCCCGTGGTAATCGCAAATGCGGAAGGCGCGAGAACGACTCCTTCCGTGGTATCCTTTCAAAAGGACGGCTCTCGTGTCGTCGGGCAAGCGGCAAAGCGTCAAGCGGTTGCTAACCCCGATAAGACGGTGATCTCCATCAAAAGACATATGGGCTCGGATTATAAAGTAAAAATTGACGACAAGGACTATTCCCCTCAAGAAATTTCGGCAATGACGCTGGCAAAATTGAAAGCGGACGCGGAAGCGTACCTCGGGCAAAAGGTAACGGAGGCGGTTATCACCTGCCCCGCGTACTTCTCCGACAGCCAACGTCAAGCGACGAAGGACGCAGGTAAAATTGCAGGATTGAACGTTTTGCGTATTATCAACGAACCGACGGCGGCGGCACTTGCGTACGGCTTGGATAAAGACAAGGGCGGCAAGGTTATGATCTATGACCTCGGTGGCGGTACGTTCGACGTTTCCATTTTGGAAATTTCCGACGGCGTATTCGAAGTGCTTGCAACGAACGGCGATACGAAACTCGGCGGCGACGACTGGGATAACAAGATCATCAACTACCTCGTAGACGAATTTAAGAAATCGCACGCGATCGATTTGTCGAAAGACAAGATGGCGATGCAACGTTTGAAGGAAGCTGCGGAAAAGGCGAAGATCGAGCTTTCGGGCATGAACTCCACCAACGTAAATCTTCCCTTCATTTCCATGAGCGCGGAAGGTCCTCAACACTTGGATATCACCCTGACGAAGCAAAAATTCGAAGCGATGACCGCAGACTTGTTGGATAGAACGGTTGCACCTATGCGTGCGGCTATGAAAGACGCAGGTTTGTCGTATAACGACATCGACAAGGTTATCCTCGTCGGCGGTTCTACCCGTATGCCTGCCGTCGTGGCAAAGGTAAAGGAAGTAACGGGCAAAGAACCGTTCAAGGGCATCAACCCCGACGAATGCGTTGCGATCGGTGCAGCCGTACAAGGCGGCGTATTGACGGGCGAAGTGAAAGACGTATTGTTGTTGGACGTTACGCCTCTGTCCTTGGGTATCGAAACGCTCGGCGGCGTATTCACCCGTATCATCGATAGAAACACCACCATTCCCGTAAAGAAGAGTCAAGTGTTCTCGACGGCGGCGGACAATCAAACGAGCGTGGACATTCACGTGTTGCAAGGCGAAAGAGAGTTCTGCAAGGACAACAAGACGCTCGGCAACTTCATGTTGACGGGAATCGCTCCCGCACCTCGCGGAATTCCGCAAATCGAAGTTACCTTCGACATCGACGCGAACGGTATCGTGCACGTAACGGCACAAGATAAGGGCACGGGTAAATCGACGGATATTACGATCACCTCTTCGACGAATTTGAGTGAAGAAGAAATCGACAAAGCGGTGAAAGAAGCCGAACAATTCGCGGAAGAAGACAAGAAGCGTAAGGAAAAGATCGACAACAAGAATAAACTTGACGGTATGATCTTCTCGGTAGAGCAAACAATCAAGGAAGCAGGCGACAAGTTGGACGAAAACGACAAGTCCGCTTTGAACGCTGCGATCGACGAAGCGAAGAAAGAGTTGGAGAGCGAAGACGACGATCGCATTAAGGCGGCGTACGACAAGCTGATGCAAGACGTACAACCGGTATTTGCGAAGTTGTATCAAGCGAACGGCGGCGCGGCAGGCGGCAACGACAGCGGTGCAAGCACCGACGGCGATACCGAATTTCATCAATAAGCAATAAACGATATGCGCGGACGGGTTTGGTGCAACCAAGCCCGTACACGCTTATAAAGGGTAACTACGTATGGCAGACAAGAAAAATTATTACGACATACTCGGCGTGGATAAAAAGGCGACGCCCGAGCAAATTAAATCGGCGTATAGAAAACTCGCGATGAAATATCACCCCGATCGCAATCAGGGCGACGAGGCGGCGGCGGAGAAGTTCAAGGAGATCAACGAGGCGAACGAAACGCTGTCCGACGAGCAAAAGCGCGCCGCGTACGATTACGAGCTGGAACACCCCGGCATGGGCGGTTTCGGCGGCGGCTTTGGCGGCGGTGGCGGGTTTAGCGATTTTTCCGATATTTTCAGCAACATTTTCGGCGGCGGCTTCGGCGGTTTCGGCGGCGGAAGAACGGCGCAAAGCGAAGTGGGCGAGGATATTCAACGGGAGATGAGTTTGTCCTTTATGGACGCGGCGAAAGGCTGCAAAAAGACCTTCTCGTATATGCGTAACGAGCCTTGCGCAGCGTGTCGCGGTACGGGTGCAAAGAACGGTACGGAATATACCACTTGTAGCAAATGTAACGGGCAGGGTATCGTGCAACAGGTACAAAACACCATGTTCGGCAGGACGATTCGGCAAACGGTTTGTCCCGATTGCGGCGGTAGTGGTAAGCTGATCAAGGAAAAATGTCCCGACTGTAAAGGCAAGGGTTCGCAACGCAAAGAAACGACGCTCACGATCGATATTCCCGCAGGCGTGGATACGGGCAGCTACATGAAGAAGAAGGGGTACGGGCAAGCCGCACCCATGGGCGGCGTTCCCGGCGATCTAATCATCGTGTTCAAGGTAGAACCGCATAAACTGTTCGTTCGGGATAAATTCGATCTGAAGCTCGATCTTCCCATTTCCTTTAAGACGGCGGCACTCGGCGGTACGGTGAAAGTGCCTACGATCGACGACACGTTCGAGTTTACGATTCCCGAAGGTACGCAAAGCGGTCAAGTCTTTACCGTGCGCGGAAAGGGTATTCGTTCGGCGAACCGCGGCGTGGGCAATTTGATCTTGCGCGTGATCGTGGAAGTGCCTACGAAACTCTCCAAAGATCAAAAGAAAGAGATCGAAAAGCTGGACTCTTCTTTCGACTTGAAGCAGTTTGAACGCATGAAGAAATATTCGGACGGCGTAGAGGCGTTGTACGGTACGAAACCGTTTAAGTAAACAGAAAAGCGTAGAAAAGTCAACGACGCTCGTATAGGGCGGTTGACTTTTTTTCTTTTGCGTGTTATAATAATGAAAAATAACGAAAAAGGCGCGGCGCGGTTTTACCGCCGCGGCGCACGGGTAAGAACGACGGGAGAAGAGTTATGAAATATATCGAGCTGACTATACATACGACGAGCGAGGCGAGTGAAATCATTTCCGATATTATGTGGGGATACACCGACTACGGCGTAACGATTTGCGACAAGAACGACGTCATCGCCCTGCAAACGGCGAAAGAGACTACCTTTTGGGACTATATGGACGACGAGTTGATCGCCGATAAAACGGGAGAGGCGTTGGTGAAATGCTATATCGCCGAAGACGTGGCGGCGCAAACGATCGGTGATATTTTACGGGATATCGACCTTGCCAAGGAACGGGCGAACGGCGCGATCGCGTTCGGTACGTTGGAGGATACCAAACGTTCGGTAGACGGGGACGATTGGATCGACGTGTGGAAAAAGCATTTCCGTCCGATTCATCTCGGCAATATCGTCGTCGTACCCGAATGGATAGAGTATACTCCCGTCGGCGAAGAAAAGACGGTGCTGCTCGATTCGAATATGGCGTTCGGTACGGGCGAGCACGAAACGACATCGATGTGCGTGGAGGAAATGCAGGCGTATATCACGCCCTCTTGCACCTGTATCGACGTGGGTTGCGGCAGCGGCATTTTGGGTATTTCCGCGTTGAAGTTGGGCGCGGCAAAGGCGTATTTGACGGATATCGATCCCGTCGCGGTGGAGAGTTCGTTGCATAATTGCGCGTTGAACGGCGTGGCGGAACAGGCGGTCGTTGCCCATTCGAACCTGCTGGACGATACGTCCATTTGCGCGGACGTGATGATGGCGAATATCACGGGCGAAGTGTTGCGGTTGTTAGCACCGTCCATTCCTAAAAACCTGAAAAAGGACGGTGTGCTGATTTTAAGCGGTATCATCGAAAGCCGTTTGCAAATGGTGAAAGAGGCATACGAAGCCGTGGGAATGACGGTCGTGAAAGAGAGAAGAAAGGGCGAGTGGTTTGCCCTCGTGTTGAAGCACGCGGAGAGCGTATAACGAGAAAAGGAGTATACCGTGTCTGAATTGAAACGATTTTTCGTGGATAACGTAGCGGCGCAAACGGAGCTTTGCGGCGAAGAGTTCGAGCACGCGCGAAACGTACTCCGTTTGGGCGTCGGTGCGGAGGTGATCTTGCTGGACAACAGCGGTAAGGAATATACCGCCGTCGTCGCGCAGGTGGAGAAGAAGCGTATGTTGCTCAACGTCGTGCGCGAGGAAGTGGGCGCGCGCGAGGCGGCAACCGATATTTGTTTGCTGTTCGGGTACTTGAAAAACGCGGACAAGAACGAATTTATCGTGCAAAAGGCGGTGGAACTCGGCGTGAAGAAAATCGGCGTGTTCTCTTCCGCGTTTTCGTCGGCGTATATCAACGAGAACAAGCTGGAACGCTTGAACAAAGTGTCGAAAGAGGCGGCGAAGCAATGCCTGCGTTCGGTCGCACCGAAGGTGGAATATTACCCGACGTTGGAGAGTGCGTTGTCGGCGGCAAACGGGTATACGAACAAGTTGTTCGCTTGCGAATACGCCGAAAAGAGCGACGTCGAATTGTCGGCGTTGCGCGGTGATACGGCGATCGTCGTGGGGAGCGAGGGCGGCTTTTCACGGGAAGAGGGTACGCTTGCCAAGGAGAACGGCTACGCGTTCGTTACCCTCGGAAAGCGCATTTTGCGCGCGGAAACGGCGGCGGTCGGCTTGACTGCTGTGGTGGCGTACGCCGTGGGAGAATGGCAATGAAAGCGGTCGTATATACACTCGGTTGTAAAGTAAACGACGTGGAGAGCGGTTCGATCTTGCGCGGTTTGGAAGAACTCGGTTACGAAGTGTCGCGTGAAATGGAATACGCGGATCTGTATATCATCAACACCTGCGCGGTAACGGCGGAAGCGGAGCGGAAGAGTCGGCAAACGGTCGGCAAGGCGTTGAAGTGTAACCCCGACGGGAAGATCGCGGTATGCGGCTGCGCGTCCGAAAAATCGGCGGCGGCGTTCCGCGAGAAAATTCCGCAGGCGTTCGTCGTCGGCGCGAAGGGGAAAAACAGGCTGTTAGAATGGGTAAAGAGCGGTTTCGATAACGGTATCGCCGATAGGCAGGTATGCGACGAACGGAAATACGAGGAGATGCTCGCGCCCGAATGTTTGAAAACGAGAAGCTTCGTGAAAATTCAGGACGGGTGCAATCGGTTTTGCTCCTATTGCGTGATTCCCTACCTGCGCGGACGGAGTCGTTCGCGATCGTTGGAGAGTGCGGCAACGGAAATTTTACAAAGCACGGCGTACGAAACGGTGGTTACGGGTATCGATATTTCTTCCTACCGCGATGAGGACGGGCACGATCTGACCGATTTGATGCTCGCGATCAAGGACGCCGATACGCGGATTCGGTTGGGATCGATGGAAGAGAGTTTGATTACCGATCGGTTTTTAACCGCCTTGCGGCAGGTGAAGCACTTTGCGCCGCAATTCCATTTGTCCTTGCAAAGCGGCTCGAACGCCGTGTTGAAGAGTATGAACCGGCGGTACACGCGCGAAACGTATTTGGAAAAATGCAAGATGATCTACGAGGCGTTCCCGAACGCCGCGATCACGACGGATATTATCGTCGGTTTCCCCACGGAGACGGAGGAAGATTTTTTACAATCCCTTTCGATCGTGGAAGAGGCAGGCTTTTCGCAAATTCACGCCTTTCCCTATTCTCCGCGCGAGGGCACGAACGCGTATAAGAAGTACGCCGAACTGCCGTTTTCGTTGAAGAAGGAACGGGTGTCGCGCATTTTAGAGGTGGGCGCGAGGCAAAAAGAGCGGTACTTGCAATCGTTTATCGGCAAGGAGTTGCAAATCGTTCCCGAACGGTATGCGAACGGGTACACCGAAGGCTATTCGGAGAATTATATCCGCGTATACGTACGGGGGGACTTGGGAAAAGAGCCGACCGTAGTGCGGGTGGAGGGGCTATACTCCGATGGCGTAATTGCAGAGGTGTAAAAGCGTTGATTTGCGGCGCAATTCTTCGTCGCGTTTCGGTTGCGCACCTCTCGTGCGCGCCCTCAACGCTTCTTGACCTGCTTGCAAATCAACACTTTTACTTCGGGGGAAGTTAGTGAAGTGGTATAACGGCAATTCTTCGTCGTTGCTCAGTCGCGTACTTCCGTGTACGCTCCCTCAACGCTACTTGACTTGCTTGCAAATCAACACTTTTACTTCGGGGGAAGTTAGTGAAGTGGTATAACGGC
>CAZDCO010000023.1:0-11999 GCA_964504025.1 uncultured Clostridia bacterium | reverse complement strand
ATAACGGCAATTCTTCGTCGTTGCTCAGTCGCGTACTTCCGTGTACGCTCCCTCACAACTCCTTAACCTGCTTGCAAATCAACACTTTTACTTCGGGGGAAGTTGCTTGGCGGTGCGATTTCTGCATTGTCATTGCGAGCGAAGCGCGGCAATCTCGCGTCGGGTTTTCGGCAATGCAACGAGAGATTGCTTCGTCGTTACACTCCTCGCAATGACGGGGAAGAGGGAGAAACTCCTCGCAATGACGGTGTGTGGGGAAACGTCGTAGAACTCTGCGCCCCAAACGGGTGTGCGCGAGCGAAACGCTTTATATCGAATACGGAAAAATTGAAAAAAGGAGATAAATTCTTATGGAAAACTGTATCTTTTGTAAAATTATAGCCGGGGAAATTCCCTCTCCGCGTCTGTACGAGGACGACGATATGATCGTCATCAGGGACGTTGAACCGAAAGCGAAATTGCACTATTTGTGTATTCCGAAAACGCACTTTGCGTTGCTGTCCGAAATGGACGAGGAACGCGAACGGTTGGTGGGGCGTTGCTTGGGCAAGGTTGCCAAGCTGGAAAAGGAACTCGGCTTGCAGGACGGCTATCGCGTTATCGTCAATCAGGGCGAAAACGGCGGTCAAACGGTGCACCATTTGCATATCCACTTGCTCGGCGGCGAGAAGTTGAGCGATTTTTAATCGACTACCGATAAAAAGTTGCGCATGTGGCGTATAAAAGTGAAAAATCAGGCTATAATCCCTTCCGTAAACGGTACGGAGGGGATTTTCTTATGCGATTTTTGCGTTGTGGACGGATAGGCGGTACGATCGCGGCGGCGGTAGCGTTGACGGCGGCGTTGGCGTGTTCACGGTGCGCGTACGTGTGTCGTTTGTCGGCGTTGCAGGGCGCGCGTACCTTCTATCTGTATATGCCCTCGTCGCAGGCGGTTTGCAAATCGTCGTTAGGCGTTCGGGACGTGTTTTACGTTACGGGCGAGGCGGTGCGCTTTTCGTGGGAAGAACCGAAAACGGAAGAGGAGTTGCTCGGCTTGGCGAACGAGATCGTCGCGCTCTACGGCGGCGTAACGGCGTGCGTGGAACGGACGTCAGATACGATTTCCGTTTACGCGTACGCTTCGGAGTTGGGCGTCGGGCGTACGGTCGACGGAAGTACCGTCAATTTGCATATTGCCCTGCGCGAGCGGACTTGCGCGGTGGGAACGCCACTCCTTTTCGACGGATTTTGAAGAAAAGAAAAAAGTGTGGTATAAAAACGGAAAAAGGGGAAAACATTTACATACAAAGTTTTTCGGAGGTCAAGTATGAAAGAGCAAAACGAAAGGGAAAAGGAAAAGAAGAAGGTGCGTATGAACGGCGAGAAGCGTTTTTATATGTGGACGGCGATCGGTTGCGCGTTGGCGGTTGCGGCGATCGTAGTCGTCGCCGTGGCGGTAAGCGGCGGTGGCGGCAACGTCGATCAGGGCGTTGCGAACGGTTCGTATTCGTCGTCGAGTAGCGTGCAACAGCCCTCGAAACCGTCGGACGGGGAGCAGGGGAACGGCGGTAACGGCGATCAAACGGTGTCGAAACCGGACGGAATGACGATGCCGATCGAAGCGGCGTCCGTCTTGAACGAGTACGGCTTTTATCACAATCAAACGCTGAATACCTATTACGAGCATAGCGGCGTAGACTTTGCCGCGGAAGTCGGGGCGGGCGTTCTTTGCGTGGACGACGGCGTCGTGGAAAGCGTGTATAAAGACGATATTCTGCTCGGCACGGAAATCGTAGTGGATCACGGCGACGGCTTGAAATCGGTCTACCGTTTCGTAACGGAAGCGGACGGGATCAAAGCGGGTGCGAGCGTGAAACGCGGACAAAAGATCGCAACTGTCGCGGCGGCGAACGGCAACGAGTATAAGGACGGCGCGCACCTGCATTTTGAAATGCGGAAGAACGACGTTTGCGTAGATCCCGCGGTGTATTTAACGCTGGAAGAAAAATAATCGAATACCGAAGAGAGAAAAACGCTTTCGCTGCACATTTTCGTGCGCCGAGGGCGTTTTTTTGCGTGCGGAAGAAAAAAATCGGGTATTGACAAACGGGGCGCGGCGTGGTATAATAAATAGGATAACGGAACGGGCGAGGATAGGCTATGTTAACGAAAGAACAAAACGTATTGTTGCGCTTGACGGCGACGGGATTGTCGGGCGATTTGCGGTATTTGCCGCTGTCCGATGAGGAGTTGACGGGCGTGCAATGGGAAAGCGTGTTGAACGAGGCGTTGACGCAAACGCTGCCTATGATCTCCTTTCAAGCGGCGAAAGCGTACGAGGCGTATATCCCCAAAGAAACGTTCGCGCGGTGGAGAATCGTTTTTTATCAGGCGTATCAAACGAATGCGCACGTGTGGCAGGCGCAGGCGAATTTGGTGGAGATTATGCGCGAGGGAAATTTCCCGTATATCGTCCTCAAGGGCGAAGTGTCCGCGTCCTATTATCCGCAACCCGAACTCCGCGCGCTCGGCGACGTCGATTTTTTGATCGATACGCGCTATCAGTCGGAAATCGAAGAGGCGTTGACGGAAAAGGGCTACGCGCGCGATCCTGCGGCGCATAACTGCCATATATGTTTCGATAAACCGAACGAGCATTTGGAAATGCATTATCGCGTGCTCGGTATCCCCACGGGCGAAAAGGGGGAACGGGTGCGTTCCTTCCTGCAAAACGCCGTGGCGGATGGCGTGGAAAAGCAGGGCGGTTTGACGACGTTTAACGCGCCGTCGGACGAGTGCCACGGCTTGATTATGTTGTTGCACATGCAACATCACAATTTAAGCGAGGGGCTGGGTTTGCGCCATTTATGCGATTGGGCGGCGTACGTGCGCCGCACGGACGGCTGTCCGTTTTGGGAAGAGAAGTTGTTGCCGTTGCTCCGTGCAATCGGCATGATCAAATACGCTTCGGTCGTAACGAAGATGAGCGAACTCTACCTCGGCGTACCCTGTCCCGTTTGGGCGAAAGATACGGATGAAACGCTTTGCGCGGCGTTGCTCGACGATATGTTTTCGGGCGGCAATTTCGGACGCAAGGACGGTACGCGTTCGGGCAGTAGCTGGATGATCGCGCAAGACGGCGATAAGCAACGCGGCACGGTGGCGGCGTTGGCAACCACGCTACACCGTATCGTTTTGTTGCAATATCCGATCGTCAAAAAAGTGTGGATACTCTATCCCTTTATTTACGTCGGCAAGGTGATCAAAAATCTCTTTCAAATGCTGACGGGCAAGAAACCGACGCTCGGGAAACTCGCGCCGACGGCGAAACGCCGAAGGGAGTTGTACACGAAGTTGGAAATTTTCCAAAGCACGGAGGACGATTGAGTTTTTCGCTATGCGCGGGGTGAAAAAATCGTGGGAGAAAAAACGAAAAAAGTATTGCTTTTCGGTTGCGCGCGTGATATAATATTGAAAAGGAAACGCTACGGCGTGAAAATCAACCTGAACGATAAAATATTTTAATTTTTTTAAGGAGAAGAAAATGGCACAAAACAGATACGTGGGTGAATATCCCGTCATCGGTATCCGTCCGATCGTAGACGGAAGAAGAGGTCCTATGCAGCTTCGCGAAAGCTTGGAAGGACAGGTTATGGCAATGGCGAACGCGGCGAAGAAGCTGTTTGAGGAAAATTTATTCTATTCGAACGGCGAGCACGTAAAGGTCGTTATGGCGGACACGTCGATCGGTCGCGTCCCCGAAGCGGCGGCTTGCGCGAACAAGTTTAAGAAAGAGGGCGTAAGCATTACCCTTTCGGTAACGCCTTGCTGGTGCTACGGCAGCGAAACGATGGATATGGATCCCACGACGATCAAGGCGGTTTGGTGGTTTAACGGCACGGAACGTCCCGGCGCGGTATACTTGGCGGCGGTGCTCGCGGGCCACGCGCAAAAGGGCTTGCCCGCGTTCGGTATTTACGGCCACGAAGTGCAGGATAGAGATATGGTGGAAACCATTCCCGACGACGTGAAAGAAAAGTTGTTGCGCTTCGGTCGCGCGGCGGTTGCGGTGGCGACGATGCGCGGCAAATCGTACCTGCAAATCGGTTCGCAATGTATGGGTATCGCAGGTTCGATCATCGATCAAGACTTTATGGAATCCTACTTGGATATGCGCGTAGAAAGCGTAGACGAGGTGGAAATTCTCCGTCGTATGGAAGAGGGAATCTACGACGAGGAAGAATATCAAAAGGCGTTGAAGTGGACGAAAGAACATTGCAAGATGGGTAGAGACGACAACCCCGAATCGGTAGAGTTCTTGGGTAAAGAACGCCGTATCAAGTTCACCGACGAAGAAAAAGAAAAGCAATGGGAATTCACGGTTAAGATGTACTGCATCATCAAAGACTTGATGGCAGGCAACAAGAACTTGCCCGACGGATTCGAGGAAGAAAAAGTAGGTCATAACGCGATCGCGGGCGGTTTCCAAGGACAAAGACAATGGACGGATCATTGGCCGAATTGCGATTATCCCGAAGCGTTCCTCTCTTCGAGCTTCGATTATCAAGGGGCGAGAGAACCGTACACTTTGGCGACGGAGAACGACGTTTTGAACGGACTCGGTATGCTGTTCATGCGTTTGTTGACGCACCGTGCGCAAATTTTCGCCGACGTGAGAACGTATTGGAGCGGCGACGCGACGAAGCGCGTTACCGGTTACGAATTGCAGGGCAAAGCGAAAGAATCGGACGGTATCATTCACCTGTTGAATTCGGGCGCGGCGTGCTTGGACGCTTGCGGCGAATGTAAGGACGAAAACGGCAACGCCGTGATGAAGAAGTGGTGGGAAGTTACCGACGAGGATATCGAAAAGATGACGAAGGCTACCGTTTGGTGCGAAGCAGGCTTCGACAACTTCCGTGGCGGCGGCTTCTCCAGCCATTACACGACGAAAGCGGAAATGCCTTGTACGATGATCAGATTGAATCTCGTCAAGGGCTTGGGTCCTGTGTTGCAAATTGCCGAAGGTTGGACGGTGAACCTTCCCGACGACGTTTCGGATACGCTTATGGAAAGAACGAACCCCACATGGCCTTGCACTTGGTTCGCGCCTCGTTGCGACGGCAAAGAGGGCAGCCCGTTCAAGACGGCGTACGAAGTTATGCAAAACTGGGGCGCAAACCACGGCGCGATTTCCTACGGTCATATCGGTGCGGACTTGATCACGATGTGTTCCATGCTCCGTATCCCCGTATGTATGCACAACGTACCCGAGGAAAAGATCTTCCGTCCTGCATGCTGGAACGCGTTCGGTATGGACAAGGAAGGACAGGACTACCGCGCGTGCGCGACTTACGGTCCTCTCTATAAGAAGTAAGCGTCGATAGACGACGAAACCCCCGTGCGAATATTCGCACGGGGGTACTTTTTTACCTATCGTTTATTATTTACAAGCTTTTAACGCCTTTTTCAGCACAGGCGCGATCGTCGTCGCCATGCGGTTGAAACCGAGATCGTTGGGGTGGCATCTATCCACCGTGCACGCGTCTCTATCCTCTTTGCCGAATAAGCGTTCGCCGTCGATGAAATAGACGCGCTTATCCTTGTTGCGCTTCGCTTTGACGTAGGTTGCGTAAATCACGGCGCGGCGTTTGGACGCTTCCTCTGGCTTCGTGTCGAAGTCGGGCTTGCTGATAAACACGACGGGCGCGGTAGGGTTTTCCTTGCGGAACGTTTCGTACATACCGTAATGCGTCGCTTGCAAGTGCTCCACATCGGGCGCGTTATAATCGTAATCGAGTACGAGCACGGAGGGGTGCAGTTTCGCGATATACTCCGCAATGGCAGGCTCGCCCTTGCCGTTCCCCGAAAAGCCGAGGTTGATATAATCGAAATGGAGTTTACGGGAGAGTTGCGCGACGTATTCGTTCCCTGCGTGGGAGGCGCAACCGCCCTGCGTGATCGAGCTACCGTAGAATACGACGGGGCGCGACAGGGGGTACGGGGTAGGCGTTTGCACGGTGCTGCCCTTCTTGACGCCGATATACAGCTCGAATACGCCGTTATAGAGGGGGAAATACAAACACATTTCCTGCAACAAATGATCGGGGAAGCGGCAAATGCTTTGGAAGGCGTACTTCTCCGTTTTCGTTTCCACGAAACTCACGGCGTCGGGTGCGAGGGGGGCGGCGTATTTGCCGTTCTCGTAAATGGCAAAGCCGTAGCTGCCGAAAATGCTGTATTGTTCCATGGGATAGACCTTGGGCATTACGCACTTGATCGCGACGTAGGGAGAGTTGGTGATAAAGCGGAGTCTGCCGCCCGAAGTTTGCGTGTTCAAGAACGCAACGCCGTCGGAAACCGACTTGGCAACGTCGGAGGGCATACGCAAATATTTTCCCTCTTCTTGCGAATAGAACACGCCGTGCAAATCAAAGGGTGCTTCGTTGGCGTTTAACCATTCGATGTCCGGTTCGTCTAATTGCGGCAACTTGAAATTTTCGTCGATTTGTGAAATGTTCATAATAATCCTTTTTTAGCGTGATTTTTTTATATTTTATGCAAAAAACGTCGGCAAAACGAGGGTGGCGATGACGACCGCACCGAGTGCGATACGATACCAACCGAACGCCTTGAAACTGTGTTTTTTGACAAAATTCATTAAAAAGCGAATGGCGAGCATGGATACGGCGAACGCGACGGCGCAGCCGATCAAAAGATAGGCGATTTCCGTGCCGAGCAGCGCGTTGCCGCCGAGGATAAATTTCAAAATCTTTAACGCGCTCGCACCGAGCATGACGGGGATCGCAAGGAAGAAGGTGAACTCCGCGCCCGCGGGACGGGATACGCCGATCAGCAGCGCGCCCAAAATCGTCGCGCCCGAACGGGACGTGCCGGGGATCAGGGAGAGTACCTGAAACGCGCCGATCAACAACGCCTGTTTATAGGTGATTTCGTCCGTCGTTTGCGTGATAAACGTTTTCTTTTCGTTGGCGTTCTCCACGAGGATAAACGCCACGCCGTAGACGATCAACGCCAACGCGATGACGAGCGGCGTTTGCAAATACGCTTCCAAAATATCGTCGAGCAACAACCCGAATACGGCGGCAGGCAAGCAGGACGTGCCGGGGATCAGGGAGAGTACCTGAAACGCGCCGATCAACAACGCCTGTTTATAGGTGATTTCGTCCGTCGTTTGCGTGATAAACGTTTTCTTTTCGTTGGCGTTCTCCACGAGGATAAACGCCACGCCGTAGACGATCAACGCCAACGCGATGACGAGCGGCGTTTGCAAATACGCTTCCAAAATATCGTCGAGCAACAACCCGAATACGGCGGCAGGCAAGCAGGCGACGATCACTTTTAACCAAAGGATCAAAATATTCTTGTCCGTGCGTACGACCGTTTTCATTCCGTTTTCGCTTTCCTTCTTTTCCAAACGCCACGGAAAGAGTTTTTTGAAGAAGAGTACGACGACGGCGAGGATCGCGCCCAACTGAATGACGACCTTGAACGTTTCCATGAACGCTTCGGAAACTTGCAGGGGGAAGAGCGCGTCGAAGAGGAGCATGTGCCCCGTGCTGGATACGGGCAGCCATTCGGTGATACCCTCGATGATACCCAAACAAATCACTTTTAACAATTCGATAACGCTCACGACAGTGCCCTCCGCGCTTTTGCAGTATTCTATGCTTTCTTAACAATGAAATTATAACATAATCGGCATAGAAAGTCTATTATTTTATAGAAAAAAGCAAAAAAATAGTAAAAAAACGAATAAAAAACGAAAGTCGGTATTGCAATTTTGAAAAAGGTATGGTATACTGTATGTATCGGTAAGGGAAGGGGAGAGCGGACGAAAGGACGGTTTTTCCTTGTCTTTATCGGGGAAAAGTATATATTTGGAGGGAGAAAGATGAGCAAAGGAACGGTAAAATGGTTCAACGCGGAGAAAGGCTACGGCTTTATCTCGAAAGACGAGGGCGGCGAGGACGTATTCGTGCACTTCTCGGCGATCGTGATGGAGGGTTACAAGCGGTTGAAAGAGGGACAACGGGTGTCGTTTGAAACGGAGTCCGATCCTAAAAACGCTTCAAAATTGCGCGCTGCCAACGTTACGGTAGAAGAAAATTGAGAATGGGGCGGAGTTCGCTACGGAAAGCGACTCCGCTTTCGTTTTATCACGAAAATGCAAAATATTCCCGTGCGGCGTTGACAAACGGCGCGCGTTCGTGTATACTTAACGTGTAGAAAGGTCGGAGGGCGTGCTATGTATCCCTATCCCGTGCTGTTTGGTGCGGTCAATCTATACGAAATATGCGTGGCGGCAGGGCTGACGATCGCGTTCGTAGCGGCGTACTCGGCGTTGGAAAAGCGCGGGTTTTCCGCGGCTTTGCGGAGGCTGTTCACCGTGGCGATCGTGGCGGCGATTGCGTTCGGGTTCGTCGGCGCGGTACTCTTCCAAGCGTTTTACGATTTTCTAAAAACGGGCGTCTTTCAGGTGAACGACGGTACGGGAATGACGTTTTACGGCGGATTTTTGGTCGGCGTGGCGGCGTTTCTCGTCGTATGGACGTCGGGCGGTAGAGTTTGCGGCGTACGATCGGGCGAGCAAACGTGCGAAGTGGCGGAAGTTGCGGCGTGTGCCGTACCGCTCGGACACGCGTTCGGACGGATTGGTTGCTTTTTCGCAGGCTGTTGCCACGGATGGACGACGGAAAGCGTATTCGGCGTGTCGTCGTGGACGGAAAGCGGCTGGCAAAAGGTACTCCCCGTGCAGTTGTACGAGTCGGCGTTCCTCTTTTTGCTGTCGGGCGTATTGTTCGCGCTATTGTTTAAGAGGAAGGAGAACGGACGTCGGCGCGTGCCGTTGGCGTCGATCTATCTCGTCGCGTACGGTGCGTGGCGGTTTTGTATCGAATTTTGGCGAGGGGACGATCGCGGAGCGTCTCTTTTGCCCTGTTTCACTCCGTCGCAGGTAACGGCGATTGCGTGCGTTTTGGCAGGCGCGGCGTATGCGGCGGTAATGATACTCCGTGAACGAAAAAAGAGGCAGGCAGGTACGAAGTGAAGTACGTATTAGCGTTAGATCAGGGCACGACGTCGTCGCGTGCGGTGCTCGTGGACGAACAACAAAATATCGTAGGTTTTCTTTCGAGAGAGTTTGAACAAATTTATCCGAAAGACGGTTGGGTGGAACACGATCCGACGGAAATTTGGGCAAGTCAATACGGCGTGATGATGGAATTGATCGCCAAGAGCGGCGTCGCCGTCGGGGATATTGCCGCGATCGGGATCACGAACCAACGGGAAACGACGGTGGTGTGGGATAAAAACACGGGCGTGCCCGTGTATAACGCGATCGTATGGCAATGCCGTCGTACGGCGGAGGACATTCGCGCGCTGTCCGAAAACGGGTACGGCGAACTCGTACGGGAGAAGACGGGGTTGATTCCTGACGCGTATTTTTCGGCGAGCAAAATCAAATGGATATTAGACCACGTCGAAGGCGCGCGTGCGCGTGCGGAACGGGGCGAATTGCTGTTCGGAACGGTGGACAGTTGGTTGATTTGGAAATTGACGAAAGGGAAACGGCACGTTACCGATAAGACGAACGCGTCGAGGACGATGCTGTTCAATATCGAAACGGAAACGTGGGACGACGAGCTGTTGCGGATGTTTACCGTGCCGCGCGCGATGTTGCCCTCGGTGCAAAGTTCGGGGGATATTTTCGGATACACGGAGCTTGGCGGCGTGGAAATTCCCATAGCAGGCGTGGCAGGCGATCAGCAAGCCGCATTGTTCGGGCAGGGCTGTTTGCGTAGAGGGGAAGCGAAAAATACGTACGGTACGGGTTGCTTTCTATTGATGAATACGGGCAACGAACGCCCCGTCAGTCGGAACGGATTGCTCGCTACCCTCGCTGCGACGAGAAAGGGACAAAAAACGCAGTACGCGTTAGAGGGCAGCGTGTTTATCGGCGGTGCGGTCATTCAATGGTTGCGCGACGAAATGCGCTTTTTTACGGAGAGCAGGGACGCGGAATATTACGCGCAAAAAGTGCCCGATACGGGCGGCGTATACGTCGTGCCGGCGTTTACGGGCTTGGGCGCGCCCTATTGGGATATGTACGCGCGCGGCGCGATTTTCGGCATTACGCGCGGTACGCGGCGCGAACATATCATTCGTGCTGCGCAGGAGAGTATCGCCTATCAATCGGCGGAGTTGGTGTTCGCGATGGAACGGGATACGGGGTTGAAACTCCGTAGCTTGAAAGCGGACGGCGGCGCGTCGCGCGACGGGTTCTTGATGCAATTTCAAGCGGATATTTTGGGCGCGACGGTCGAGAAACCGAACATACACGAGAGTACGGCACTCGGCGTGGCGTTGTTGGCAGGGTTGACGGTAGGCGTGTGGAAGAGTGAGGAAGAGGCGTTCGCACGGCGCGAAAACATTTGCGCGTATGCGCCGACGATGGCGAAGGAAGAACGGGCGAAGCGGTTGAAAAAATGGCGCAAGGCGGTAGAACGTTGCCGCGAATGGGCGTTGGACGATTGACGTAAAAAATAAAAACGCGCAAACCGTCGCGAAAGCGAGGGAGTAGCGCGTTTTTTTGCGTTCGTCAACGTTAGTTGAAACGGAGAGCGAGCCTGCAAAGTTTATTCTTTTCGTTGTCTTTGGGATTTTGTGCGGCGTGTACGAGCAGGGCGTGCAAGGTAGACGCGATTGCGTTCGGCGGCAAGTCTAAGGCGAGCAAATCGTTGCCGTTGACGGCTAATTGCCTGTTGGTGAAGGGCGCGCCCTCGCGTTTCATCTTTTCGAGGATCGTTCTCCACTTTTCACAGGTGGGTGCGGGGGATAACACGTCTTTGCAGGCGGAGAAGTCCGCTTGTTTCACTTTCATCAGCTCGGGGAGTAGGGCGTAATGTTCCACGAAGAACTTGCGCAGTTTGTTTTCGCGTGTGAGGCAGTTAAAATCGTACATGTGCCATTCGATCAGCGCGCATACCGTTTGCGTTACCCGTTTGGGGGCTTTGAGTCGTTGCAAAATGCGTTCGGCGAGCTGTTTCCCGACGACGGGGTGGGCAATGGAGTTGCCGTCTTGCAGCATACATTGCGGTTTGCCTACGTCGTGCAACAGCGCGGCGAGGCGGACGTCGCTTTCGGCGTACTTGACGGCGCGAAGGGAGTGTTCGAGGACGTCGTGATCGTGGAAATCGGGACGTTGTTGCATACCTGCCCCTGACGTAAGTTCGGGGAAGATCCGCGCGAGTACGCCCGTCTTTTCTAATATTTTCAAGCCGTGATATTGTCCGTATTCGTTGCCGTAGCGCGCGTCGGCGGTGAGGAGCAACGACAGTTCGGCGTAGACGCGTTCGGGAGAAATATCGTCGATGAGGGCGGCGTTTTCCGTTGCGCCGCGCATGCAGTTTTCGTCGGGGGTGAAACCGAGCTGCGCCGCTTGTCGCGCCAAACGCATCAAGCGCAAACCGTCTTCGGAAAAGACTTTGCGCGCGTCGGTAACGGTAGTCAGCCGTTTTTCGGCGATGGCGGCGATGCCGCCGAGCGGATCGACGATTTGACCGCGGCGGATATCGTAATAGACGGCGTTGGCGGTGAAGTCGCGCCGCCGCGCGTCCAAGAGCATATCTTCGGTGAAGAAAATTTCAACGGGAGTATGTTTTCCGCGAACGTAGGCGTCCGAGCGGAAACAGGAAAACTCGTAGCCGACGCCCCTTTCGTCCGCCAGCTTGACCGTGCCCGTTGTTTGGTAGACGGCTTGCACGCGAAACCCTTGCGCCGTCGCAACGGTTACGAATTCGTCCGCGCGCATGGGAGAACAAATATCCCAATCGGGCGCGCGCAGGGGATGGCCTGCGAGGTAGTCGCGCACGCTGCCGCCCACTACGTAGAGCGGCTTTGGGCAAACTCCTGCCAAAGCAATCAGCGATTTCGGCAAAATTTTCAGCACGGTACACTCCTTTGAAAAAATTTTATATATAAAATTATATCAAAAT
>CAZDCO010000022.1:0-24098 GCA_964504025.1 uncultured Clostridia bacterium | reverse complement strand
GGCATAGTATCCCCTATCGCATTAGCCATATTATTTTAGCATTTTTTTTTTGCGTTGTCAAACGTTTGAACGCCGTTTTTCGTAAACTTTTTTCACTTTTTTTAAGACGTGAAAAACGGAAGAGGCGTTTCCCTTCCGTTTTGCGTTTTTCTTATAAGTTTTCCAGCTGCACGACGCACTTCGCTTTCATTTCGCAATATTTTTTCAACTTCTCGCGTTCGTCGTCGACCAACTTCTTGGGCGCTTTGCTGACGAACTTCTCGTTGGCAAGTTTGCCCTCCGCACGAGCGATTTCTCCGTCGATACGTTCGATTTCCGCTTGCAAGCGCAACTTTTCTTTTTCCAAATCGACCAGTTCGCCGAGCGGCACGTAGATTTGTGCGATTTCGGTAACGGCGGAGACCGTCTTATCCCCTGCCGCCGTCGCGTCGTCTACGATTGTAAGCGCACTCGCGCCCGACAATTTCATGATGCAATCTTTATTCAGCGTAACGAGCCGTTTGTTTTCGGTTACGACGAACAACTCTACCTTTTTAGAGGGAGGGCAATCGGCGTCCTTTTTCATGACGCGTACCGCTTTGATCATTTCCATGATCCCCTCGAACGCCTTTGCTTCCTTCTTATAGGACGCTTTGAAATTGTAGCGAGGGAATTCCGCCACCATAATGCTACCCGTTACGTTGGGCAGGTTGGAATAGATTTCTTCGGTAACGAAAGGAATAAACGGGTGCAACAGCTTCAACGCGTTTTCCAACACGTAGCAAAGCACGGAGAGCGCGTCCGACTTCTTCTTTTCGTCCTCCGCGTACAGCGCGGGTTTGGAAAGCTCGATATACCAATCGCAGAAGTCGTCCCAAACGAAACTCATCGCCAAATCGCTCGCAACGCCGAGCTCGTACTTATTCAAGTTCGTCGTAACGTCGCGGATACACGTTTGCAATTTGGAAACGATCCATTTATCGGCAGGCGAAAGCTTGACGCTCTCGATCGGCGCGATCTTTCTATCCCCTACGTTCATCAACACGAAACGAGCCGCATTCCAAAGCTTATTGATAAAGTTGCGGCAGGATTCGACTTTGGCGTCGGAATAGCGCGTATCGTTACCCGCGGCAATGCCCGTCAACAAGGACAAGCGGAGAGAGTCCGCACCGTATTTATCGATAACTTCCAACGGGTCGATACCGTTGCCGAGCGATTTACTCATCTTTCTACCCTGTTCGTCGCGAACGATACCGTGGATCAGCACGTCGTGGAAGGGTACTTTGCCCGTATGCTCGATACCCGAGAAAATCATTCTCGCAACCCAGAAGAAGATGATATCGTAGCCCGTAACGAGTACATCGGTCGGATAGAAATAGTTATAATCCGCCGTGTTTTCGGGATAACCGAGGGTGGAGAAAGGCCAAAGCGCGGAAGAGAACCATGTATCCAAAACGTCCTCGTCCTGCTTCAAGTTCGTACCGTGGCAGTGCGGACAAGCGGTGGGATCTTCTTTTGCGCAAATGACTTCGCCGCAGTCTTGACAATACCAAACGGGAATACGGTGTCCCCACCAAAGTTGACGGGAGATGCACCAATCGCGGACGTTTTCCATCCAGTTATAATAGATTTTAGAGAAGCGTTCGGGAACGAAACGCACTTTGTTGCGCATAACCGCGTTGATCGCAGGTTTTGCGAGCGGTTCCATCTTCACGAACCATTGTTTGGAAACGATCGGTTCTACCGTGGAATGACAACGGTAGCAATGTCCTACGTTATGCGTATGCGCTTCAATCTTGACTAAGCTGCCGCATTTTTCCAAGTCGGCGACGATTTGCTTACGCGCTTCGTAACGATCCAAGCCCTCGTACTTGCCGGCAAGAGCGTTCATCGTGCCGTCGTCGTTCATAACGCGGATCACGGGCAGCTGATGACGAGTGCCCACCTCAAAGTCATTCGGATCGTGTGCAGGCGTAATTTTTACGCAACCCGTACCAAATTCGGGATCGACGTACGCGTCCGCCACGACGGGAATTTCTCTACCGACCAAAGGTAAAACGAGCGTTTTACCCACCAACGCGCGATAGCGTTCGTCGTCGGGATGTACCGCCACCGCCGTATCGCCGAGCATCGTTTCGGGACGGGTAGTCGCCACGACGACTTCCGCGCTACCGTCCGTAGCGACGTAGCGCAAATGCCAAAAATGTCCGCCCTCTTCCGCGTACTCGACTTCGGCGTCGGAAAGCGCGGTCTTACAGCAAGGACACCAGTTGATAATTCTATCCCCTTGATAAATCAAGCCCTTTTCGTAGAGGTTGACGAACACTTCGCGAACGGCGTGCGAGCACTTCTCGTCCATCGTGAACGCTTGACGGGACCAGTCGCAAGACGTACCCATCTTGCGTTGTTGCAACATGATACGGTTGCCGTATTGTTCCTTCCATTCCCACGCGCGCTTTAAGAAGCCGTCTCTACCGAGATCGGCTTTCGTCAAGCCCTCCGATTTCATCTTTTCTACGATCTTCACTTCGGTAGCGATCGAAGCGTGGTCGCACCCGGGCAACCACAAAGCGGCGTAACCTTGCATACGCTTAAAACGAATGAGCGTGTCTTGCAGCGTAGCGTCCATAGCGTGCCCCATGTGCAATTGCCCCGTAATGTTGGGAGGAGGCATCATAATGGTAAACGGCACTTTATTTTCGTCTACCTCCGCGCGAAAATATCCCGAATTTTCCCATTCGGCATAAATGCGGTCTTCAAATTCTTTAGGATTATACGTCTTTTGCATTTCCATAGTGCTTAGTCCTCTTCGTACGTCTTTTTCTTTATTTTCCCCGCGCAAAGCGCGCAATTAACCATTTTAACAATGAATAGTTCCTTTATTGTACTACTTTTTTGCCCCTTTGTCAATTATTAACGCCCTGTCATATAATATATTATTCTAATTTTTTTAGCTACGGAGGCTATCTATGACGACGAAACGCAACCGCAGGTTGGCGGCGGCACTTGCCGCGTGCTGCACCCTGCTTCCCTTTTCCGCCTGTAAGGAAGACGGAATGAAAACATTGCAAATCAACGAAGTTACCCATTCGGTATTTTACGCGCCCTTATATCTCGCCGACGCGTTGGGATATTTTGAAGCTGAAAACATCAAGATCGAATTGACGAACGGCGGCGGCGCGGATAACGTCATGTCCGCCGTACTCTCCGGCGACGCCGATATCGGTTTTTGCGGTCCCGAAGCGGCGTTGTACGTACTCGTCGGCGGTTCGACGGACGTTCCGACCGTATTTGGACAACTGACCAAGCGCGACGGTTCGTTTTTAGTTTCCCGAAAGCCCGAACCGAACTTTCAATGGAGCGATTTGGCAGGCAAGGAAGTACTCGCCGGGCGAAAGGGCGGCGTACCCGCCATGACGTTCGAATACGTACTCACGCAGAGAAACGTTCAAAACGTAACGCTCAATTACGACGTGGCGTTCAACCTGATGACGAGCGCGTTCGAGGCGGGAACGGCGGACTATTGCACGATGTTCGATCCCGTGGCGTACGAATACGAAGCCGCAGGAAAGGGATACGTCGTCGCCTCGGTCGGCGAAGCTTCGGGCGAAGTCCCCTATACCTGTTTCCTCGCGAAAAATTCGTGGTTGCGCAAGAACGAAAAGACGGCGCAAGGCTTTTTACGCGCCGTAACGAAAGCGGTGAAATACGTACGGGAAACGCCTGCCAATACCGCCGCCGCGAAGTTGACTTCCTATTTCGACGGAACGACGCAAGCCTCGTTAGCCGCCTCGTTGGAGCGGTATAAGACGATCGACGCTTGGCGCACTTCGTTGACGATGACGGAGGCGAGTTTCAACCGATTGCAAGACGTCATAGAAAACGCAGGCGAATTGACGAGGCGCGCCAAGATGAGTGAAATGGTCGACAACACGCTCGCACAAGGGGTATATGACGAAGTATATCCATAAAACGAACGAAAAAAACACACGAGGACGGAAGTACGCAAATGAAAGAGGTTTTACGATTTGAAAACGTTTCCATGCACTATCACAGTCGGCAGGGAGAAACCGTTGCCGTAAAAGATCTGAGCCTGCACGTGGAAGAGGGCGAATTCGTCGCGATCATCGGGCCGTCGGGTTGCGGTAAAACGACGTTATTGTCCTTGGCGGCAGGGCTATTGCAACCGACGCGCGGCAAAGCGATTTCGCACGGTACGTTCGGATACATGTTGCAAAAGGACGAATTATTCCCGTGGCGCACGATTGAGAAAAATATTTTCTTGCCGTTGGAAATCAAAGGCAGGGATACGCCGTCGCAGCGTGCGCGTGCGTTGGCACTCGCCGAAAAATACGGTTTAAAACAGTTTTTGAAAAGCTATCCGAACGCGCTATCGGGCGGCATGCGACAACGCGCGGCGTTGATTCGTACGTTGTCCGTCGATCCGAATATTCTCTTGCTTGACGAGCCGTTTTCCGCGCTCGATTATCAAACTCGGTTATCCGTATGCGACGACGTGTATAAGATTATACGCACGGAGAAAAAGACCGCGCTATTGATCACGCACGACATCAGCGAAGCTATATCCGTCGCCGATCGGATCTTGGTATTGTCGCAACGCCCTGCCACCGTCGTGGCGGAACACGCGTTGAATTTTACCGAATCCGAACCGTTGCGCCGTCGAGAAAACAAGGCGTTTTCCGCTTGGTTTGAGTTACTTTGGAAGGAGTTGAACGTATGAAAACACGCAAGACAAAAGTTACGTATACGAAAGAACACGCCGCCTACTTGCAGGCGGCGCGACGGAAAAGCATATTCGTCAACGCGGCGCGCGTCGCCCTACTCGGCGTATTGCTACTCTTTTGGGAATTGTCGGCGAGCTTACAATGGGTAAATCCGTTTATCACCAGTTCGCCGTCGCGGATCGTGGCGTGTATCGTCGGGTTATACGCGAACGGCAGTTTGTTTTACCATATCGGTACGACGCTGTGGGAAACGCTGGCAGGGTTTTGCATTGCCGTAGTCGTCGGGTACGGCGTGGCACTTTTGTTATGGTGGAGCGAACTGTTCCGACGGATCTCCGAGCCGTATTTGGTGGTGCTGAACGCCCTACCGAAGATTGCGTTAGGGCCGCTGATCATCATTTGGTGCGGTACGGGCAGCAAGGCGATCGTATTTATCACCGTGTTGATCGGGCTGATCGTGGCGATTTTGAATATGCTGAACGGGTTTACGGCAACGGACGAAAACAAGATGCTGTTGTTGCAATCGATGGGCGCGACGAAGGGGCAAATTTTAACGAAGCTCGTCGTTCCGTCCTCACTGCCGCATTTTATCTCGATGCTGAAAATCAACGTCGGCATGGCGTGGATCGGCTCGATCATGGGCGAATATATCGTTTCTAAGGCAGGCATAGGGTATTTGATCGTCTACGGCGGTCAAGTGTTTAAGCTGGACTTGGTGATGAGCGCGGTGATTATCCTCTGCGTCCTCGCCGCCGTCATGTACGCCTTGGTAACGTTGTTGGAAAAGGCGGTCATCAAAAACGTATAAACGGAAAATCGGCAAGGAGCATTTCGATATACTCCTTGCCGTTATTCGTTTTTTTTCGTTTATCCCTTGACTGCGCCTGCGGTTACGCCCTCCACGTAATATCGCTGCATACTCATAAACAGCGTAACGATAATCGCGCCGACGACGAGCGCGCCCGAGCAAAAGACGGTAAAATTATCGTTAAAACCGCTACGTTCGGCGTTGATCATTTTATATAGTCCCAAAGACACGGTATATTTATCGCTATCGCTGATAATCGTATTAACGAAGATAAAATCGCACCAAGGCGCGATAAACGACGTAAGCACGGTATACACGACGATCGGTTTCGCCAACGGTAAAATTATCTTCCAAAACACGACGGGCTGACTTGCACCGTCCAAAATCGCCGCTTCTTCCATTGCGCGCGGCACGGTATCGAAAAAGCCTTTACATATATAATAGGACAACGCCGCACTGCCCGAATAGACGAGCACGAGTGCCACGAGCGAATTCGTCAACGACATGGCTTTCAAAATGAAGTAGACGGCGATCATGCTCATAAACCCCGGGAACATTCCCAAAATCAAAAGCAAATTCATCAACGGTTTTCGCAAAACGAACCGCAACCGCGAGAGCGCGTAGCTGACCATGAGCACGAAAAGCGTAGTGAGCGCGCAAGAACAAGCGGAAACGATCACCGTATTGAGTAGCCACCGCCCGAACTTCGTATCGGAAAACAACCTTGTAAAGTTGGAAAAGCCGAGCCGCAGTCCGTCGGGGAAAAGAGTATTGATAATTCCCGTCGAAGGCGACGTTCTAAACGCCGTATACACGAGATAGACGACGGGCAACACCCAAAGCGTGCCGAGCACCGACAACGCAACGTACGCGACGATATCCTCCGTACTTTTACGAATTTTTGCAAGCGTCGTTCGTATCATTGAAAAACGTCCTCCCTCTTTGCCGACGAAGTGCGGCTATACGTGAGCAGCGACAACGCCGCGCTGACGACGAATATGACGATACCGATCACCGACGCCACATTATATTTCGGGTTTTGATCGGTCGTTAAGCGATAGAGCCACGTTACGAGCAAGTCGGTCGCTTGCGCCTGCGAACCGCCACCGTAATAGACGTTATCCACGGGTCCGCCGCCCGTCAACAGCCAAATCACGTTGAAGTTGTTGAGATTGCCCACGAATTGCGTAATGAGATAGGGGGTCGTTACATGCAGCATATACGGCAAGGTAACGTGGCGGAATATTTTGACGGGCGAAGCCCCGTCGATGCGCGCCGCCTCGTAACAATCTACGGGAATATTCGTCAAGATCCCCGTCGCCATGAGTATGGTATACGGCACGCCGATCCAAACGTTGACGAGCACGATCGTAACCCGCGGCAACAAAGCGAAGTTCCGTTGGTCGGTCAACCATAAAATATGCGTACCGAGCAATTTATTGAGTATACCGTCGCCGTCCAAGATTTTTTGCATCAGCAACAACGTAACGAATTGCGGTATGGCAATGGCGATTACGAAAAGCGTTCGCCAAAACGCCTTACCTTTCACCCCCTTCTTTTGAATCAGCAAGGCGATAATCAAACCCAAAAAGTAGTTGGTGAACGTAGCGAAGAACGCCCAAACGAACGTCCACAGCAATACACGCAAAAACACGAGCACAAAGCCCGAACCGCCACCGATCGAAAACATATTGCGGAAATTGTCCAAGCCTACCCAACCGAACAATTTTCCGGGCGGCATGTGCGCGTAGTCATAGTTTGTAAAGGCGAGCAAAACCATAAACACGAGCGGCATCACAGTGAAGACGAGCACCCCCGTCAGCGGTAAAACGAGCAACGGTTTATGGAATTTCTCGTTGAGAAGCAAGGCGACGTCCTCCTGCCAACGGCGAACGGGAAGTCCCTTACGGATACGCAGATCGTTCTCGTAGCTGCCGATCACGTTGCTTGCCCACACGGCGAGAAAGACGAGCGTCAACAGCACGGACACGACGCCGTACAGCAAAATCAAAAAGCTGTTATCCCCTTTGATTTTTTCAAAAATTTGCAACTCCTCGTTCCACCGTTCGCCCGACAAAGTCGTACCCAACCGTCCCGAAAAGAGTTGCAATATATACTTACCACCGAAGAAAACGAGAAAGAGGATATAGGCGATTTCCGCAAGCAAATACGCCGCGCCCTTAACCGCTTGACCGCGCGCGATTTGACCGCCGCCCATGCAAAAAAAGGATAACCGCGTAGGAAATGAACCGTAGCGAAACGCCTCTACGATTTTTCCTACGCCTTTCTTTCGTTTACTTGTACGTTCGTTGTCCATATCCCCTCGTTCTCCTTTTTCCGTTCCCGTCGTTATCCTTCGCTTCCGTTCATAGCCGCGCCGCCGCCCTTTTCGATCGCGTCCACGCACGCTTTGAGTTGCGCTTTCACGTTAAAGCCGCCGCCTTGCGCGCCCGTAATCATCGCC
This sequence comes from uncultured Clostridia bacterium, assembly GCA_964504025.1. Classification (GTDB taxonomy): domain Bacteria; phylum Bacillota; class Clostridia; order Christensenellales; family Borkfalkiaceae; genus Scatosoma. The sequence continues at coordinate 16,102 of CAZDCO010000022.1, read as the reverse complement.
GAACCCAGCCCGATCATCGGCGTCCAAAGGGTAGACGGTACTCCCTTTTGCGTTTTGCTGTGCGCAAGTTGTGCCGTAATCGCTTTCGCGCATATATCCGACTGCACCCGTTCGTCCTCGCGCGCTACGCTATCCGTCGGCACGAATCCGCGCATCTCGAAATGCTTAATTTGATTCTCGCGGTTGGTATAGAACTCCGCAAAGTCCATCGCCGCCGTCTTTTGCTTGGAGTAGTTGTTTACGCCCAGCATTTTATATCCTGCAAAGGACACGAGCTGTACTTGCTCTTCCGCTTCCGTACCTCTATGCAACGTATAGCTCGGCAACTTTGCCGCCGCGAAATTCTCGCCCAAATAGCCCTGTATCGCGTTTTTATTCCATATTCCCGACGCCGCGGCGACGATCGTACCGTCGTTGAACCCTGCGGTGATTTTCGAATCGTTCGCGTCCGCCTTAAACCGCTTGTCCTGCACGAGCGACCACATTGCCTGCGTTACCGCCTCGCCCGTGGCGTTATCGAAATCGCAGCGAATCTCCGTTTCCGCCAACGCGTCGTCGTAGGTAACTTCGTAACCTAACCCCTTGCCGAAAAAGAACGCCGACGTGTACCAACCGTCCGTCATGGGATAGGCGAATTGCTTATTGGAGGCGCACTTCGCCAAAATGCCGTCCACCGTTTTCACGTCCTCTTCGGTAAACACCGACTTATCGTAATACAAGAAAAAAGTATTGTCGGTATACGGCATACCGTACACGCCCGTTTGCCCCTTTCGCGTGATACTCGCCGCGTCGATCGCCTCTTCCGAATTGACTTCTTTGACCCGATCGAGGCGCGTGCCTGCGATTTGTGCCAGCGCGTCGCCGTTGAGCAGCGTACTTAACTGATCGTTAGAATAGGAGTAGACGTCCGCCGCGTTCTCCACGTCGTTCAATACGCGAATCGCCACGTCGTTTTCCCCTTGGACTTCCACGACGATATCGTAACGTCGTTGCGGTCTCGCCGCCTGAAACGCCTTTGCCACTTCGGTGGCGAACGGCTTATCCGCTTCCGATACCCATACCGTCAACGCCACGGCGTCGTCGCCTCGCCCCGTACAACTGCACCCTGCCGCCGTCGCGACGGAAAGCGTCGCAAATGCCAAAGCGAGCGTCTTCGTTTTCTTATCCATACTTCACCCCTTTCGTTTTAGCGGTTTACTCTTCCCCAAAACGCCTTTTTCTTTAGTGTTCCGTATCCCGTTGCTTTTTATGCGGAAAAAGAAAAATTCGGCGCGATTCGCACCGAATTTTCTTGCTTTTATCTCTATGAAATTATCATCGATCGTATTCTTCTATCCCTTCTCTAAGCCAAGCCGCTTTCCGTTTTTTGAAATCTCGTTCCACGAAGCGGAACGTCCAGTTATCGGCAGACACGGTAGAGGGCGCGTTCAAACGTGCTTCTTCCCCCATTGCCAACACGTCCTGCATGGGTACGATCACGGTATTCGCCTTCGTGGAAAGCAACAGCCGAACAATCGTTTCACACTCGTCTTCGATCGTTTCGGTAACGTAGGCGACGTCCGCTTGCAAGCAATACTCTTCCAACGCCGTTTCAAACGCCTTTCGTTCCTTTTCGGGCATTTCTTCTATAAACGTACGGAGCGTTTCGTTGTCGTGCGTACCCGTATACGCCACGCAATTTTCCCCGTAACGATCGGGCAGGTATTCGTTCTCGGGATCGCCGTCGAAGGCAAACACGAACACTTTCATGCCCGGATACCCCGTTTCGCGAAGCAATTCTCGTACGCCGTCGTCGATCACGCCCAAGTCTTCCGCAACGATCGGACGGTCTTTCAAATCGGCGAATAAATCGCTCTTCGGTCCGTCCAACCACTCCCCGTCCTTTGCCGTCGTCGCGCCTTTGGGAATGGCGTAATAGCGATCGAACGCGCGGAAATGGTCGATCCGTACGATATCGAACAGCGTAAAGGCGTAGGCGAACCGTTTTTTCCACCAGCCGTAGCCGTCCTTTTTGAGTTTATCCCAGTCGTACACGGGATTTCCCCAAAATTGCCCGTCTTCCGAAAAGGCGTCGGGCGGTACGCCTGCGCGCAAGGACACGTCGCCGCGCTCGTCCGTCGCGAACAACTGCTTGCGATATTTCCACGTTTCCACGCTGTCGTACGCCACGTAGATCGGCATATCGCCCATAACGCGTATTCCTTTCCCGTTCGCATACGATTTCAGCGCGTTCCATTGCCGCAAAAACAAAAATTGCGTGTATTGCCAAAAGGCAATTTCGTCGGCGTACTCTTTTTCGTGGCGGCGTACGCTCTCGCCGTACGGGTCTTGAAATTCCTCTTCCCAACGATCCCACGGCGCATAGTGAAAGCGCACTTTTAAGGACATAAACAGGGCAAAATCGGCGTACGCGCCCCGTTCTTTGAACGCGCGCCATTCCGCGTCGTTTTGGTCCTGACGCGCGAACGCCTTTCGCAACACTTTCGTCTTATGCTCGAATTGCTTGCCGTAATCTACCCGTCGTTCGTCGTTGCCGAAGTCGATCGAAGCGTAGTCGGCGCGCGACAACAACCCCTCTTCTTCCAAAAGGTCGAAATCGATAAAATAGTAGTTGAGAGCGTCGGAGGCGAACGATTGATAGGGACTGTCGCCGTAGCCCGTGGGCAGCAGCGGCAATACCTGCCAAATTTTCATACCTGCGGCGTGCAACCAGTCCACGAACGCGTACGCGCCCTTGCCGAGCGTACCGATTCCGCAATCGGACGGCAACGACGAGATCGGCATCAACACGCCTGCGTTCCGTTGTTTTACGTTTTCTTTTTGCATATCCGTTCTTCCTTTTCTTACGTATGCCCGATTTTTACGAGGTTTATACGTCGATCCGCGACAACAATATCCGTTCCGCTTTCCCGACGCCTTTCAGCAGTTCGTTTTTCAAATAGTTTTCCGCACTCTCCTTCAACAGCCGCGCTTCCTCCGTTTTACCGCCGACGTACGCACACGCCGCCAAGATGCGCCGCGCCGTCGCCGTTTCGGAGCGCAAGTAGTTTTCGCACAGTTTGACGCACGCTTCCGTACTTTCCAAATCGCCGCGCACGGCGTGCATATACGCCAACTCCGCAGCCACTTTTTCCACTTCCTCTTGCGGCAGGTACGCCTGCGCGTTCGCCAAGCGGTTCAAGCAATCCGCCGCGCGATCGAGCTCCCCTTTCTCCAAACAGTAGCGATAGCGCAAATCGAGCGTGATCGCGAACAGCGGCTCGTCCTCGCACAGTTGGGGTTGAGAAAAATAGAGTGCCTCATCCATTTCCGTAAAGCTCTTACCCTCGTACAGTCCGCCCTGAATTTCCATAGCGGCGAGCAGATTTTTTTCCGCGTCTTCCCCCCGTCGGATACCGCGATACACGAGCGTATCCGTATTACCGCTCGGATAGGAAAGGGGCGGCAAATTAAGCAAAAACAAGTAGGCGGAATAGGGCAACAAGCCAAGGCAGGCAAAGCTCGTTTTACCGAGCAACGCGCAAACGACGTTGACTGCAATCAGGACGACGAGCCATACGCCGCCGAACAGCAAACCGCCGAGCGTATACCGCGTAGCGCGCGCTTGCATATTCCCTCCCGTTTTGGGGACGACCTGCGTTTCGTCGGGGGCGAAAGGAGAAGCAAGCCCCACTCCGTTCGCGCGGATTTTTACACAAAAGAATTTTGCGTACGTGATTTGCATATTCGCCGATTTTGCCATGACGACGTGTCCGAGTTCGTGCAACGTAGGCGCGACGGCAAAACCGACGACGAAGCCGACGAGCACTTCGATTACGGCGTCCGTGCCGCAATTCCAAGCGTAACCGAACGCGAGCAAAAATGCGCACGCCAACGCCAGCGTACATGTCCACGCGTAAATTTTCGACCGTAACGTTCTCATACCGTCCACCCCTTTCGCACGGCGTAACCCTCTAAATTATCCCGATCGCTCGTCGTAAGGGAGTCGATCCCCAACGCCTGCATCAGCGTTATCAACCAAACCGCGCCTTGCGTGATGACGTCCGCACGACCCTGCGGTACACAGGGCAACGCGGCAATCTCTTCGATCGAACGATTCGACAGTTCGTCCGCCAAGCGTTGCAACCGTTCCGCGGACAAGGTACAGCCCGTAACGCGGTTAGAATCGTACGTTTCCAAGCCCATGGCAAGCGCGGCAAGCGTAGTCGCCGTGCCGCCGATCGCGTAAACGTTCGTGAGGCGAGGCGCGTCGGCAAACTCTTGCGCGCGCGTAGCCGCGTACCCCTTCAACGCGGAAATATCGTCGCCGCATACGTCCTTTAAGCGGACTACGCCGACGTCCACACTCTTTTTATAGACGATGTTTCCCACTCGTTGAACGACGAGTTCGGTACTTGCGCCGCCGATATCCAGCACCGCGCCGTCCGTTCTGCCGAGCGCACCCAAAATACCGATTTCCGCTTCCGTTTCACCGCCCAGCACCTCGATGGACAAGCCGCAACGCGCTTTCACGGCAAGCACGAAATCGTTGCCGTTGCTCGCGCTTCTTACCGCCGCCGTAGCAAAGGCGACGACCGTTTCCGCGCCGTCCGCTTGCGCCTGCGCATAAAAATCGGCGACGGCGGTTGCCGAACGCGCTACGGCTTCGGCGTTCAACCTGCCCGTTTGCGCCAAGCCCTCGCCAAGGCGCGTGGTATTTAATCGCTTATATAAAACTTTTCCGTTCGCCACGAACATCAGGCGAACGGAATTGGAGCCGATATCTATCACGGCGTATCTATTCATTTGTTATCTCCTGTCGTTATCCAGCCTTGCAACCACGCGTTCATGGACAAACCCGTCTCCGACTCGTAAAAGCTTAAATCTTTCTCGCCCTCTTCGATGATTTGTTCCAAGCGTTGATTTTCCGCTTCTAATTTTTCCTTGCGCGCGTTCAGCACGGCAAGACTGATCCATTGATAAACGAGCACGGTCAGCAAAACGAGAAGCAGCGTCACTGCCGCAGTGACACACGCCGTAACTATTTTTCTCATTTTATCTTGCGTCATACAGTTTCTCCCTCTTCTTTCAGAGTTTTTTCTCGCTTTTTTGCCTTTTTTATCAATTTCGTAAGCTTATTATAGCACACATTTTCAAAAAAGGCAAGTATTCTATGCAAAGTTTTCAAATATATTATTCCGCCAAGGGCATATCCTAACCACGTATACCCTCGAAAGGACGGAAAATGCAACCAAAATGCGACGAGCGTAACCACTACGGCGCAAAAGACGAAAAACAGGAGATCGAACGGAACGGACGCCAAAGTCCGTTTGCACGCCGCGCACGCCAACTTTCTCAACAGGGAAAACGCCTCGTAAGGAATTCCCGTCAAAAAGCCCGTAACCACGCACGCGACGAATATCCACCCCTCGTTCGTCATTATCGGAACAGCTTTGCGGCAAAACTCTTGCCGCCGTAGGACACGCCGCTGACCGTGCCCTCGGCAACGAACGTCCCGTTCGTTTTGGAAAAGGCGTCGATTTTTAAGCCCGTGCCGACGACGTGCATTTTTTCGCCGCCGATCAATTTTAAGACGATTTTGACTTCAGAAAACGCCGTAACGCTTTCCACGCCGCTGACGGCAATCGTTTTCCTGCGTTCGATTTGGACGGAATGTTGATTGTTTTCTTGCATACTTTATCCTATTCTCCGTCCCCTTGCGTTATGCTACGGTTTGGATAATTTTTCCAAAAAAGTATGCCGCTCGCCCTCCGCTTTATAACCGACGAGGGTATCGAGCTGTACGTTGTGGATACTTTGAAAAATGCAGTTCTCCACGTTCGGGTGCTCCTTTTTCAACTCCGCAATCCATTCTTTTACCCGTTTGCGCGCCGAAAAGGAATCGTCGTCGCCGCCCGTCGTTTTTTGCGTGAATTTGCACGCGCACGCGATAAATTGCAAGCCGTTATACGCCTGCCAGCGCAGGATATCCTCTTCCAAAATGCAATACATAGGGCGAATCAACTCCATACCCTCGAAGTTGGTGCTTTTCAAGCGCGGCAGCATGCCTTGTATTTGTCCGCCGTACAGCATGCCCATCACCGTCGTTTCGATTACGTCGCTCTTATGATGTCCGAGGGCAATCTTATTGCAACCGTATTCTTTCGCTTTTGCGTACAAATGGCCGCGGCGCATACGGGCGCATAAATAGCAGGGCGATTGTTCGTTCGCCGTTTCCGCGGCGGCGAATACGTCGCTCTCGAAAACGGTGATCGGGACGTTGAGCAGCGTGGCGTTTTCTTCGATCCGACGACGGTTTTCTTCGTTATACCCCGGATCCATCACCAAAAAGACGAGTTCGAAGGGCACGTCGCTATGCCGTTGCAGCTGTTGTAACAATTTTGCCAACAACATACTATCCTTGCCGCCCGAAATGCAAACTGCGATTTTATCCCCCGATTCGATGAGGGCGTATTTTTTTACCGCCAACACGAAGGGCGACCATATCGTTTTGCGGTAGGTGGTGATAATCGACCGCTCTATGCGTTGTGCCGTCGTTAACGTTTTCGACATATCCTTTCTTCCTTATCTCACAATGAGTAGTTTATCTTTTGCGCGCGTGATCGCCGTATACAACCAGCGATCCCGTTCCTCTTTGAACGCTCGGCTTTCGTCGAACACGACGACGAAGTCGAACTCCGATCCCTGCGCCTTATGGCAGGTGATAGCGTAAGCGAACTCGAACCGACAAACGGGTTCGTCGGCAACCGAACGAAGTTTATGCAGCACGGGGAAATTCCCCTCGTGTACGACCATGCCGTTCGACAGCGTTACCGCCCGATCTCCGTACATATGCCGATACCGTCCTTCGGTGAAAATTCCCGTATCGAAAGGTACGTGCACGCTTGCGTCCATAAAGTCCGCCTGAAAATCCATCGTGGCAAGCTCGTCCTCTTGAACGACGATATTCGTCGCCTTGCCGATAATGCCGTTGACGAGGTGAAACCGCTCCTCTTCGTCCAACGGTTTTCCCCAATCGTTCAGGGTACAAATGAGTTTTTCCCCCTCCAAGGGCAAGCGTTGATCTTTGGAAATTCCCTTATATTCCCGAATTTCCTCGTTGAGCGCATTCCGCGTACGATTCGTGCCGCAAAGCACCTGATCGGCTTGTAACAATATCCGCTTGCGCGTACTGCCGCGGAAGCTACTTCTACTGACGACGCAAGCCTTATCGCCGTACGTGCCGTAGGGAATGGTTTTTCCCTCGCGCGCCAATGTCGCCAAGCGTATAACGGGGTTATCCGCCTCCTGCCGCACGATCTCCGTCATGGTATAATGCGGATTTTTCATCAAAGGACAACTGCCGTTGACGGGCGGCAACTGCGCGCCGTCGCCGCAAAACAGGCATTTCACGCCGAAGGAAAGCAGATCGTGCAAGATCGTTTCGTTGACCATGGACGCCTCGTCCACGATGATCAAACGGATACCGTCCATAATGGAAGGACGACGGACGAATTTCAATTCTTTCATCTCGACGATCTCGCCATTTTCGTCCACGTCGAACACTTCGCTGTCGAGCATATAAATCAGTCCGTGCACCGTCCCCGCGACCGTGCCGTTGCGCAACAAATTTGCCGCCGCCTTACCCGTAGGAGAAACGAACACCGCCTCTTCCCCTGCCTTTAAGTGCAACTCCTCGCGCACGATATAATCGATCAAAAATGTTTTGCCCGTACCTGCATAGCCGGACAACACGAAGATTTTATCGTCGGTATGTAAAAACCATTCCACTATTAAATTTTTCGCATTTTCTTGATCGGCTGTCAGCGTAACGTTCATAGTGTTCTTATTGTAGCACAAATCGTTCGCGATTGCAAGAGTTTTTTACAACTTCGCGAACATTTGTTTGTTGAAAATAGAAAAGAATACGCGTTGCAGCGTATTCATTACAAACTATTTTCGTTGAAAGCGAACGTACAGCATACGCTCCCCTACGGGTAGGCATACCGTCAGCGTGCCGCGATCGATCGGAAAGGCGCGCTGCGGCGCGCTTGCGTTCTCTTCGATAAACGTAACCGTCCTTTCGTCGTCGGCGTAGCGATAATCGCCGCTATTTTCGCCGCGTGTACCCGTCCGCGTTTTATACCGTACGTGAAACGTGCCCTTGGTCGTCAACTCCAAACGGATAAAATCGAAATATTGCAAGCAGTCCGTATCGCCCAATCGAGCGGTTTGACACTCGTATTCTCCGACATACGGTTTGGCAATCGTCTTGACGGACGCGGAGTGTGCCGTTACGCCGAGGAGAAGTCCGAGCAAAGAAGAAAGCGCGGAAACGCGCAAGAAAAGTCCCGTTACCATATTTTACAGCTTGTGTTTTTCATTCCGTTTTATGCGTTCGCGCGTAATTTTTTCGCTATTGACGATTACGCCGACGATAAAGCCGATCATCAGCAGGTACAGCCACAGCATAAAGACGATCACCGCCGACAACGCGCCGTATAGACGACGGAGGTTGCCGATCTTCAAATAGATACCGAATCCGATTGCGGCGGCACTCCACGCGGCGACGGTCAAGAGCGTGCCGGGGATAAACCGTTTCAACGGCGCGTGATAAGGGCATATATAGGTATTGAGCATGAACACGAGCACGCCCGACAACAGCGCGAGCGAGGCGTAATCGGCTACGCTTTCCCAAAAGGGCGGCAATATTTTGGCAAAAAAGAGTGTGGAAGCGGTGAAAAGGAGCAAAAGAAACGCCACGGTGAACATGACGACGAACAACACCGCCACCGCGCCGAGGCGCAGACGCAAGCCGTGTTTTTTAGAGGAAAAGCCGTAGATGAGTTCGCCGCTGCGACGCATTTGATAAAAGAGCGTCGTTGCCGAATAGAGCGAGGTTACGAGCAGCAAGACGGATACGCCCGTCGTGGCGGTTTTCGCTTCTTGGCGGATATACTCGAAGATGCTTTTCACCGACGAAAAGACGGACAAGCGCAACACCTGTTCGACTTCGACAGGCAATTTGCCGATAATCAGCGTCAGCCAAAAGGTCAACGGAACGATGGACATCACCAAAAAGTAGACGAGCGTGCCTGCCAGCGTGGAGTATTTTTTAGAAGCTAAAAAGCGATATTTTTCCAAGAGGTAGTCGTATAGACGGCGCAACGTTTTCATTCTTAAAGTATGCGCGCCTTTTTGCGGTTATAAACTTCGTTTTTATCAAAAAATCACGGGGCAACGCGTCGCGTTACCCCTTTCTTCCATACGGTTATCCGTTGCAGCAAGGATAGCCGCCGCAACCGCCGTAGCCGCAGGCATAGTCCTGCGAGGTACTGCCTTCCGTCATCGTAGTCGTTTGCCAACAGCCGCACCGCGTCGTGCGTGCGCAGCTGCCGTACGAGCCGCAACCGAACGTGCCACCCGAAGAACAGCCGCAACCGCCGAGCACGCGGAGATTGCCGCAAGCGTCCCGACAAACGCGTTGAGAACAGCCGTTGAAAAGCGTATTCAACCAACAACCGCCGCAGCCGCCATTACCCGTATTGCATCCATTACACATAGTACTTCGTTTCCTTCTCGCGTATTTGGGCAACGCCCATACTATACTATATGTAAAAGCCCGTCGTTTTTGTGCGACGGGCTTTCCGATTTTTTTAGTCTTTTTAGAAAGGAATTACTCCCACTCGATCGTTCCGCTGGGCTTCGGCGTCAAATCGTACAACACGCGGTTGACGTTTTCCACTTCCGTCGTGATGCGGTTCGTAATCTTGGCAAGGAGCGCGTAAGGAATTTCCTCGATCGTCGCGCTCATAGCGTCTACCGTATTGACGGCGCGGATAATGACGGGATACGCGTACGTACGCTTGCCGTCTTTTACGCCTACCGAACGGAAATCGGGTACGGCGGTGAAATATTGCCATACTTTGCCTGCCAAGCCGCTCTTATCGAATTCTTCACGCAAGATTGCGTCCGATTCGCGTACCGCTTCCAAACGATCTCTCGTGATTGCGCCCAAGCAACGAACGCCGAGTCCCGGACCGGGGAACGGTTGACGATATACCATACCGTCGGGCAAACCGAGCGTGCTGCCTACCATACGCACTTCGTCTTTGTAGAGGAACTTCAACGGTTCTACCAACTCGAATTGCATATCTTCGGGCAAGCCGCCTACGTTGTGGTGTGCCTTTACGCCGTCGCTTTCGATGATGTCGGGATAGATCGTGCCTTGTGCCAAGAACTCGATTCCCTCTTGCTTTCTCGCTTCTTCCTCGAACACGCGAATGAACTCCGCGCCGATAATTTTACGTTTTTTCTCGGGTTCGGCTACGCCTTCCAACTTACTCAAGAAACGATCGACTGCGTCAACGTAGACGAGGTTCGCGTCCATTTGGTTGCGGAATACTTCGACGACCTGTTCGGGTTCGCCTTTACGAAGCAAGCCGTGATTTACGTGCACGCATACCAGTTGTTTGCCGATCGCTTTGATAAGCAACGCGGCAACGACGGACGAATCGACGCCACCCGAAAGAGCGAGAAGCACCTTTTTATCGCCTACCTGCGCGCGAATTTCGTTCACTTGCTCGTCGATAAACGCTTCGGCAAGTGCTTTGTTTGTGATGCGTTCCATGGTTTCGGGACGTACGTTATTGTTCATATATTTTTTCTCCTTTTGATATTAGTCTAAATTTTTGAAGATCGCCGCCGACAACTCGTCATACGTTTCCAGCGACGGGAGTTCGGGGTTGGCTTTCTTGATCTCTTCCGTGCTACGGAACAAGAAGCCTGCCTTACTTGCTTTGAGCATGCCCAAATCGTTATAGCTATCCCCTGCGGCAATCGTTTGAAAGCCGATGGACTGCAACGCGCGCACGGTAGCGTATTTCGATTGCTCCGTACGCATGCGAAAACCGACGATTTCGCCCTTTTCCGACACTTGCAATTCGTTACAAAATATCGTCGGCATGCCTAACTTTTCCATAAGCGGCGCGGCGAATTGCGTAAACGTATCGCTGACGATCACGACTTGCGTGCGGCGACGAAGCTCGTCCAAGAACGCCTTTGCGCCCTCGAACGGCTCGATCGTTTCGATAATCGCGCGGATCTCGTTCAAGCCTAAACCGTGCTCCCGTAAAACGGACAGCCGCCAGCGCATAAGCTTATCGTAGTCCGGCTCGTCGCGCGTCGTACGCGACAACTCGGCAATGCCGCTCGCCTTGGCGAACGCAACCCAAATTTCCGGCACTAATACGCCTTCAAGGTCTAAACAAACGATATCCATACGACTCCCTTAGTGTTGCGAATAGTTCGGAGCTTCCTTGCTGATCGAAATGTCGTGAGGGTGGCTCTCGATCAAACTTGCGTTGGTGATACGGACGAATTCCGAACTCGTACGCAAATCTTCGATTGTCGCCTTGCCGCAATAGCCCATGCCTGCGCGCAAGCCGCCCTTCATTTGATAGATTACTTCCGCTACGCTTCCGCGATAAGGCACGCGGCCTTCCACTCCCTCGGGTACGAGCTTCTTCTTGCCGTCTTGGAAGTAGCGATCGCTGCTACCCGCCGCCATTGCGCCAAGCGAACCCATGCCGCGGTATACCTTGTAGCTTCTGCCTTGATACAATTCCACTTCGCCGGGGCTTTCCAACGTACCTGCGAGCAACGAACCGACCATTGCCGCGCTGCCGCCTGCCGCCAACGCCTTGACGATGTCGCCACTATACTTGATACCGCCGTCCGCGATAATTCTCTTGCCGTATTTGTCCGCCATTTCCGCGCAATCCATAACCGCGGTCAACTGCGGAACGCCGATACCTGCTACGATACGCGTCGTACAGATCGAACCGGGGCCGATACCTACCTTCACGACGTCCGCACCCGACTTGATGAGTGCTTCCGTTGCCGACGCCGTAGCGACGTTACCTGCAATCAACGTAATATTGGGGAATTTCGCCTTGATTTCTTCTACCTTCTTCAATACGCCTGCGGAATGTCCGTGCGCCGTATCGATCGCGATAACGTCCGCGCGCGCTTCCACGAGGGCAGAGATTCTTTCCATGGTATTCGCCGCCGTACCGACTGCCGCGCCGACGAGAAGTCTGCCGTTTTCGTCGCGTGCGGAGTTGGGATATTGAATGGACTTTTCAATATCTTTAATGGTGATCAAGCCCTTCAAATAGCCCTTTTCGTCTACGATGGGCAATTTTTCGATTCTATGCTTGCCAAGGATCTTTTGCGCTTCCGCAAGGGACGTTCCCTCGGGTGCGGTAACCAACCCGTCTTTCGTCATAATGTTGGAAATGGGTTGTTCGTAATTGCTTTCAAAGCGCAAATCGCGGTTGGTCAAAATGCCGACGAGCTTGCCGTTCTTCGTGATAGGCACGCCGCTGATACGGTATTTTTCCATGAGTGCAACGGCTTCCTTTACGAGATTGTCCGGTTCTAAGAAGAACGGATCGGTGATGACGCCGTGTTCGCTACGCTTTACGCGATCGACGTGGTTCGCCTGCTCTTCGATACTCATGTTTTTATGGATAATACCCATACCGCCTTCACGCGCCATGGCGATTGCCATGCGGCTTTCCGTAACGGTATCCATAGCCGCACTCAACAGCGGCAAATTCAAACGAATTTTATCGGTGAGTTTCGTTCTCAAATCCACGTCCGACGGCAACACGTTCGACGCTTGCGGAATCAACAATACGTCGTCAAAAGTTAAGCCTTCTTTAATAATCTTGCTACTCATAATGCTTTTCTCCTTGTATGAAAACTTTTCTTTATTTTTATCGATATAATGTGTCTATAAAACGAAATGGATTTACCGCTCGAATCGAGCAGCTCGTCCATTTTATTCGTTCCCAAGTCCTTGCAGGACGCCGTTGAACCGCGGCAAGTCCTCCGTCGCGATCCCGTCCTTTACGGTATTCATTTTTTCCCTTATCGCGTTGAGGACGTAGGCATCCTCCGCTTTTTTCGCAGCGACGGCAATGGTAACGACGGCGTTACCCACGGGGAACGTCCCCTCCGCAAAGGAAGAGAACGCGCGGTCGAGCAACTCGGCTTTTTTCTCCGTAGTAGTTATCGTCGAATATTCCGCGGCGTATACCTGTCCGTAAATATACTGTTCGTATTTTGCCGCACCCGTCGGTTGTTTTTCGTTTTTTTGGTTACAATATTCGTCGAAGCCCTCGTGGTTGACGAAGATCTTGCCGCAAGCCGCCACTTCGCCGATGTCGCCGTCCAAAATCGCCACCTCGGTAGCGAACGCGGCGTAGTAGACTTCGCCCGAATATTCGTACGCGCGACGGGCGAATTTCACGGACGCGGAATTCATACCCATATCGAACGTCAACTGCATCATCGTGGAAGGAAAGACGAAACAAAGCGCGAGCGTCATAAACGCAAACAACGTAACGATCACGGCGAGCGTCGTACAGGCGGCGCGTATAATTATCTTATCGACGTGCATACGGTTTCTACTCCTCCCATTATATTTATACTATTTTATCACATTAAAAATAAAAAATCAACTGTATGAACGAATTTTATTTGGTCTGAACGCAATCTTTTTTTCATATAATGCCGTATGAGAACTTTTCAACGCGCTTTTCGCACCCATACACTCTTCAAACTGTTCGCGGCGGCGATTCTTTTCTTTTCGATTTTTGCGCTTGGCGGTTGCAAAGAAACGATCGATTACGCCGATTACGTCTCGGAGTTGCGCTCTAACGTCTTCCTTGCCGAAGCGGACGGATTTTCTTTGCGCGTATACGCCGTCGAACGGGAAACACCCTATCTTGCTGACGGTTCGCCGCGAGAAACGACGAGCCGATTCGAGGCGCACTTGATCGCCCCGTCCTACGAGAAGACGTGCACTCTCTCCTTTATCGCGGACGGAAACGCGTACGAAGGCGAAATGTCGTACGACACCGTCAAGGGAGAATATTATTTTTCACGCACCTTAGACGTTTCCGCGTTGCAAACGATCGCGTGTGAAATTCGACACGGCGAACGGACGGTTTCCCTCTCGGCGCACTCGGTCGTTACCGACGACACGCTCTCTCCAAAAGAGGCATTGTACCGTCTATGCGAGAAGGAAAAGGAGTTCTTTACGGCAATGACGGACGAATACGGGTTTGCAGGAGAAATTTATTTGCGATTGCTCTACGAGGACGCGCCGTATTATTACGTAGGCGTCGTTTCCAAAGGCGGAAAGACGACGGCGTTTCTACTCAACGGAAAGACGGGAAAACTGCTCGCCAAACGCGAGGGATAGTCGAAAAGACGTAAAAAAGCGGTGCGAATAGATCGTACCGCTCATTTTTTATGCGTTTGCGTATTGACTTTGCCAAAGTTCGGCGTAGAAGCCGCCCGTTTTTAGGAGTTCCTCGTGCGTACCCACATCTACGATTTTGCCCTTGTCGATTGCCAAAATGGTATCGGCGTGCACGATTGTGGAAAGGCGGTGCGCGATCACGAAGCTCGTCTTATGCTTTTGCAGTTTATCCATAGTTTTTTGAATATACGTTTCCGTGTGCGTATCGACGTCGGAAGTCGCCTCATCCAAAATCAAAATCGGTTTATCGGACAGGAACGCACGCGCGATCGTCAACAGTTGTTTTTGACCGCCCGAAAGCGCGGTAGCGTCGGACAGGGGCGTATCGTACCCCTTGGGTAACAAGGAAATAAATCGATCGGCGTACGCCGCTTTCGCCGCCCGTTCCACTTCCTCGCGCGTTGCGCCCGTCTTGCCGTAAGCGATATTTTCCGCCACCGTGCCGTCGAACAGCGTAACGGGAAGGGTTGCCATCATGGATAACGCCGAACCGATCGTATCGGAAATGCGGTCTACGTCCTCTAACGTACGCGTCAACAACGCGCCTGCACCGCGCTTCGCTCGCAATGACAAGGTTAAAACAAACGGCACGCGCAACGGTAGGTACGGCGGCAATATAAAAAACGCACCGAACGCACGGTATGCGCTCGGTGTACGATTTTTTGATAAAACTTAATAGAAGGTTGCCAACTGTTCTTCGGGCGGTTCGCAAACGATTACCTTTTCCGCTACGAGGACGGGACCTTTGCCCTTATAGATACGGTGCTTTTGCAGTTGCAATTTGGCGGTTACTACGATCCAGTCGCGCATGTGCAACTCCATTGCTTCGGGAAGCACGCAAGCCAAACCGCAATATTGAATGTCCGCTTCGCAACAAGTCATCACGTGGCGACCGACCACGACGTCCTGCGGCGAAAGGCGTTTATCGGTGGCGACTAAGCCCTTGAATTTTACCGTCTTGCCGACGTATTGTTCCAAATTCTCCGTCAGATCGCGATAGAAAAACGCGAAGTCTTTATCCTCGATTTGAATGACGGGCGCGTTGACGTCGAACGGCAACGGATCTTCGATATCGTCGAAATCCGCCTGTCCGTTCGCTTGTTCGTAGACGATATCGCAACGACGGGAAATACCGCGAACGATCTTATGCAGTTGCATTTTATCCGTTTCCGGACGATAGCGGTTGAACACGACGAGTTGCGTATTCTCGATTTTATCGAAAACGAGTTGACGCATGTTCGCGTTATAATTGAGGAAGGTTTCGCTATCGAAAAAGGTCATCAACTGGTTGATCATCCAACCTTCAGGCATGGCGTTGAAGAAATCTTCCAACAGCCACGTGCCGTTATACTCGACGACGATCCGTTGCGAGCCGTATTTGGTTTGCAACTCCGACAAATACGCTTCGGTGAGTTGCGATTTATCCTCGATCGCGACGTAGTCGACGCTCTCCGCGTTGGCGAACTTGATCGTTTCGTATTCTTCCTCGCCCTCTTCGCAAACGAGCAACAGCGTTTTTTCGCCCGTGGCGAAGCGAGGATCTTCCAAGGTTTCTTGAATAAATTTCGTCTTACCCGATTCTAAAAAGCCCAAAAACATATATACGGGCGTTTCAACAGGCATTTTTTCTTTCATAGTGTATTCCGTCCTTATACGTTAAACAATTTGGCGAGCGCCTCTTCGTTGAGTTTGCAACCGATGACGCAAAGTCGTCCCGTAACCTCGGCAGCACCCTCGCGAACGTCCGGTTCTTCGGGAACGTAGTCAAAATGCAACCACGCGTTTTCG
>CAZDCO010000021.1:0-25156 GCA_964504025.1 uncultured Clostridia bacterium | reverse complement strand
ATTGACTATAATTCTTCAAGGAGGGTAAATCGCCATGGGAGGTAGAGGAACTTTTTCTTTAGGGGTAAAAACTGCGGATGCATTTGAAACCGTTGGGAAAATTAACGGTGTAAAAGTCTTAGAAAAAAAGAATAAATCTGAAAGCAAAAATCTTCCGGAAGAAGCTCATAGTAGCAAGGCGTATCTTCTATTAGACGACAATGGGATTTTTAGAAAATATAGAGAATACGATAAACACATTATTCAATTCGAAATAGAATATGGGACACACGCCGCGAAAAAATTTTTGCATTATCATCCGTATATAAATGGAGAAAGACAAAGCGCAGAGCAAATTTCGCCATCAATGATTGAAAAATACAAAAAATTTTTTAAGGGGTTGGATTTATGAAAAACATGGAACTTAATGATTTTTTAAATTTAATGTATGAAAAGCAGGAAATAGAGTTTTCATATAACGGACACGTATATAATTTTGAATTGTCAAGCGAGGATTTAGATCAGACAAAACCATTAACGGTTAATTTGTATGAAATATTTAAAAATGGCAACGGGATTTGTATTCATAAATTTTCATATAATGAGGATACGTATATCAGAGACATCAACGCTTTTATCGAGATGCCTTTGTTTGCTGGAAAATCTTTACTTGAAATTGATCGTGAAATAACCGTTTTATATAATTCATAGCTTTGCAAAAATATTTCAGAGGTATAAAAATATAAAAAATTTTTCAAAGGGGTAAAGTGATATGCAAGGAAATACCTTAAACGAATTTATGGATGATTTATATTCAATGGGTGGACCTGAAAAAGAATTTACATATCGTGATCAATATTTTATCATTCAATGCGAAGCAACTGCAGATAAAAGCAATCATGTCCTTAGGGTGGATACGTATAAACTTCAAGTCGATGAAGCAGGTGATTTTATTAAAACTTTCTTTTTTAGTGGAGCAACGCTTTCCGAGTGTGTTGAAGCGTTTGAAAAAGCAAAAATCTTTGACGGAAAAACTATCTACGAAGCAGAAAAAGATATAGAAGTTCTTTTCGGTTAGTTGTTTTGGAGGTAAGTTGAGATGGAAGGTGGACGAGTAAATGATTTCATCGACGCGTTTTCCTATCAGTCGGTAGCGGTTGTATTTCAAGGCGAAAAGTTTTTTTCTGACGGAATTACGACGACGCCTGATGGTGGACATTCTTTCTTTATTATAAAGGTAAACGAGAATGGCGATTTTTTGGAAGATGTTTATGAGTTTGAGGGAGAAACGATAACAGATTGTATCGAAGCATTTGAAAATGCTCCGATATGGGATGGAAAAACGTTTTATAATGCTGAAAGTGAAATGACGTGGGTGGATTGGTGAGCTAAATTAGATATAATTTGCTAAATACGTTTATAGCTATCGCCATAGTGGCTGATGCCGTCGGACTAATAATCTGAAACTATGGTCTGATTCCGTAGTGCAACGATAGAGTAAGCGTGCTAGATAAAGTCATTCGGTCTTGAATGGCTTTATTTTTTTATAAGCACTTGGATAAAGGCGACAAAACGAGCATAATACGGTTACGATTTTTTTGGCGTCGGTAGGAGAAAAACGAGCGTGCGCTATTGACTTTTTCGGTGGCGTTTGGTATACTATACGCGACGGCTTGCGCGAAAGGCGCAAGCGTGTGAAGGAAGAAAACTATGACGGAATACGTATATCTATTCGGCGCGGTGCTTTGCGTGTCGTCGAGCGGCGTGGTCGGCGGCTATTATACGCGACGGACGGAGGGCAAGGCTTCCGCTTTATACGGTTGTATCGAGCTTTGCAGCGTATTTGCGCTGTGGTGCGTATTGTTCGCCATGCAGCCTGCGTTCGAGTGGTCGGTGTTACCCTATTCGTTGGCGTTTGCGGCGTTTTTTGCCATGGGCAAGATCGGGTGCATTTACGCCTTGAAGAGCGGCTCGGTCGCCGTAACTTCGCTGATCGTGAAAAGTTCTTTGCTCGTCGTGGGCGTGTGGAGCATACTCTTTTGGGGCGAATCGTTCACTTGGCGCGCGGCGGTGGGGTTGCCGCTCGTGTTCGCGTCGCTGTGGCTGTGTATATCGAAAGGGAAGAAATCGGGCGAGGAAGAACGCGGCTCGTGGAAATGGCTCGCGTGGTGCGTCGTGTCCCTCGTGGGAAACGCAGGTTGTACGATCGTGCAACGCATGCAACAAACGCAATACGGAGGGGAGTACGGCAACGGCTTTATGGCGTGCGCCACTCTGTTTTCGGCGATAGTGGGGATCGTGCTGTTCGTGCGGAGTGATAAGCAAGAGGCTTTGCGTGTTTGGAAACGGAACGCCGCCCTGCCCGTACTTTCGGGCGCGTGTAACGTAGTGCTGAACGTATGCGTTATGGCGTTGGCGACGGCGGCGTTGTCGGCGACGTTGATCTATCCGACGATCGCCGTGGGCGGTTTACTTGTTACCGATTGCGTATCTGCAACGGTATTTCGAGAAAAATGGACGGGCAGGCAATGGCTCGGTTTGGCACTCGGCGTGCTTGCCGTCGCGTTGTTGTCGTAAAGGAAAGGAGGAAAGCTATGAAGAGATTGCATTTGATTTGTAACGCGCACGTCGATCCGATTTGGCAATGGACGTGGGACGAGGGTATATCCGCGGCGATCGCTACCTTTCAAAGCGCGGCGGATCTCGCCGAAGAGTTCGATTACGTCTTTTGCCACGGCGAATCGCTTTTGTACGAAGAGATTGAAAAGCACGCGCCGCAACTGTTCGAGCGGATACGCGCGCTCGTCAAACGGGGCAAGTGGGTAATTACGGGCGGTTGGTATTTACAGCCCGACTGTCTGTTCCCGTGCGGAGAAAGTTTCGTGCGTCAGATCGAAACGGGCAGGGAGTATTTCGACGAAAAATTCGGCGTTCGTCCGTTCGTCGCGACGAATTACGATTCGTTCGGGTATAGCGTGGGCTTGCCGCAAATCTTGAAGAAGTGCGGCTATCGCGGCATGCTCGTATGCCGTCCGAATAGCACGCAATTTACCTTCCCGTCGCGCTTTTTCAAATGGGTATCTCCCGACGGTAGCGAGATCGTCGTATCGCAAAGTTCGTCGTACGCGACGTTGATGGGGCTTGCCAAAGAGAAAATTACGGCGTATATGCAGGGCGGCGAACGGGGTATGCTCGGCTCGCAATCGCACGAGCAACGGGAAGCGGAAGAGATCGACTACGTCCTGTGGGGAGTGGGCAATCACGGCGGCGGTCCGTCGAGAAAGGACTTGCGCGACATAGAGGAGTTGCAAAAGAGCGGTTTGCCGCTCGTGCACTCTACGCCCGAGCGGTTGTTCTCGGACGAGATCCGTATCGGCGGCGAAGTACGTCGTTCGCTCGTTACGTGTATGCCCGGTTGTTATACGTCGATGATGCGTTTGAAACGGGCGCATCGGGAAACGGAAAATTTGTTCTACGCTACGGAAAAAATGCTCGCGGTGGCGGCGTTTAACGGCTACTCGTTCGACGCGCAAGCGTGGAAAGAAGCGCAAAAGCATTTGCTGTTGGCACAATTCCACGACGTTTTACCCGGTACGACGGTCGAGAGCGCTTCGGCGGACGGCATGGAAGCGTTGCATGCCTGCCTGCGAACGGTGAAAGAGTATCGTTCCGCCGCATTTTTGTATTTGACGTTGGGCGAAGAACGGGCGCGCGAGGGGGAATTCCCTGTGTTCGTGTTCAATTACGCGCCGTATGAAGTGCGTACCGTGATTGAGGCGGAGTTCTCTCTCGCCGATCAAAATTGGAGTGAAGATTTTCAATACGTGCCTACCGTGTACGAGGCGAACGGAACGCCCGTGCCCTGTCAAACGGTGAAAGAGGAATCTACGCTGACGTTAGATTGGCGCAAGCGCGTAGCGTTCGAGGGAAGGCTGCAACCGCTCGGCGTAACGCGGTTCACCGTGCGCGTGGAGCGCCGTCCCGTAGAAAAACGCGAGCGCGCGCCCCGTCGTTTGGAAGAATGGTTGCAAGATACTCCCTTGCGCGCGCCGATCGGCTTGGAAGTGGCGGACGATACCGCCGATCCTTGGGGCATGAGTCCTGCCGAGTTGCAGGGCTTGGGGAAAAACTCTCGTCCGCTCGCGTTGTTATCGAGAACGGAAAGCGCGGCGTTTTGCGGTTTTGACGGGGAGATCGAACCGATCCATACCGTCGAGGACGGCGACGTGTATACCGCGGTAGAGTGTTTGTACGGCGCAGGGCGCACTCGCGCCGCCATGGTGTATAAGAAGTATAAAAATCAACCGTATATCGACGTGGAAGCGCAGGTGGAATATTCGGAAAAGAACAAGTTGGTGCGATTGAATATTCCCGTACCGCAAGGCGTCGTCGTGGGGGACGGACCGTACGTCGTGGAAGAGAAACCGACGGCGGGGGAGATTACCTTTCAAAAGTGGGTAGGAGTCAAGACGGAACGGGACGTTTTCGCCGTCTTGAACGACGGCGTGTACGGCGGTAGCGCGCAGGACGGCTATTTGCGTATGACGCTGTTGCGCGGCGCGGGCTATTGCATACACCCGATCGGCGAACGCGAGCTGTATCCTACGGACAGGTATTTGCCAAGGATAGAAAACGGACGGTACACCTACCGTTTCCGCATTATGCGCGGCGACGCGGAATCGATCGCGACGGCGGCGGAAGAATTTAATCAACCGCCGTATGCCTTGAACGTATTTCCCATCGGCGGTGCGGAGGGGAAGAAGACTTTTGTTCGGACGGATTCGCCCGTCGTAACGCCCGTTTGTCGGTGGAAGGACGGACGCGCGGAGTTGCGTGTTTTCAACCCCGTCGAAAAGGAAAAGTCGTTCGTTTTGGAGGCGGCCGGACGAAAAAAGGAAATTCGAGTGCCGCCGTACGCCGTCGTCAGCGTGGACGTGGACGAGGGAATATCCCTCCGCGACGACTTGTTGCGCTAAAAACGAGAAAAACGGTATATGAAAACAAAACAATTCGTTTTTTCGATAATTTTTTTGTTTGGAGCATGCACCCTGTCATTACGAGCCAAAGGCGCGGCAATCTCTTGCGTTTCGACGCGAAAATGTTAAAAAAACGACACATTTTGCCCCGTTTTTGTATGGAAAAACGGGGCAAAATGTGTTACAATGGTATTGTAACACCGTAATATACTGCTCTTCCGCAGTATATTACGGTAAAAAACATTATCTTTTAAGGAGGGAGAAATGAAAAAATCTCTCATGAAAATCACGAGCGCGCTCGTGGCAATCGTTATGGGTACGTTTGCCGTCGGGTGCTCGTTTGAAGGTTTCCCGTCCCTCGGTAACCCCCCGAACAGCGGCTCTACCTCGACGGACGATAGCGGTAGCTCTTCGGTCGATCCGGAAACTTGCCACCACTCGTACGAACACTTTGACGCAAAAACGGCGAAGTGCGACGAATCGGGCTGGGAAGAACATTACAAATGTACCCTTTGCGGTCAGTATGCGCAAATAATCGACGGCGAGTACGTGAAAGTGCGTGAAAGCAAAGTCATGCAAACGGTCGACCACACTTGGGTGGACGGCAAAGCGACGGATAAGGTAGACGCGACTTGCGATTCCGAAGGTATGAAGATCCACTACTATTGCACGACGTGCGAAAAATATTATACCAGATCGGGCGGCAAGCTGACGGAAGTAACGAAAGAGTCTTTGACGATTTCCAAACTTCAACACAGCTTCACGGCGGAAAATACCCGTCCCGAATATTTGCTCGAGGAAGCCTTGCCAGGCTCGCCAGCGAAGTATCAAAAGTCTTGCGCGAACTGCGGTGCAAAGCAGGCGGAAACCGATTCCTCCAAGATGGAAACGTTCACCGTCGGGGAAACGTTGACGACCTATGAAGCGGAAGTTAAAACAGACTACGCGCCCCGTTCGCTCTCCGTTACCATGTACGATACCGAGTTGACGACCGTGAATAACGCTACTTGCTTGACCTACGGCTTCACGTGGAATACCGTTAAGCGATCTGTCGGTACGACGCTGTACTATTGCGAGGGCGATACGTTCGACAAAGCGACGGCGATACAAGCCAAAGGCTTCTCGGAAGAGTTCACCTCGTACGCTCAGGGAAGGTTGTTGGAGGATACTACTGACGATACGAATTTTACCTATTATATCTCCAAAGTGGACGTACAATGGAAGGTGGGCACGACGTATACCTATTGCGTAGGAGACCGCTATGTGGACACGGTAGGCGACAATCCGGAAACGTATACGATCACGACGACCGATCCGCGCACGGAATCGTTCACCTTTACCCATTTGAGCGATTCGCAAACGAAGAATAATTCGGGTACGCCGTATGGCACAGTGTTGGAACAAGTGTTGAAGGGCGAGAGCTCGTTTGTGTTACATACGGGCGACGTCGTAGAATATTCTCGTTACGAAAGCTGGTGGACGGAAATGCTCCACACGAACGCGAAATACCTTTCCAAAATCCCCGTGATGGCGGTTGCCGGTAACCACGACGCTACTTACAAGAGTGCGAGAAATTCGAGCGAAACGTATAAGCACTTCCATTATAAGCTGCCCAAACAAAACGTAGGCTACGGCATCTATTACGCGTTTACCTACGGCAAGGTACGTTTTATCATGTTGAACGCCAACTTTACGGAAACTCCTATCAATTTGCCTGCCGATCAATATAATTGGTTAAAGGCAGAGTTGCAGGCGGCGAAAGAGAAAGAGGAAAGCGGCGAGCTGAATTGGACGATCGTTTCGTTGCACAATCCGCTCTATTCGGCAGGTAAGTGGGGTTCTAACCCGAACCGCAACCAAATTGCCAAAGGTTTGAGAAATCAAATTCAAAGCTTGTTTGAAGAATACGGCGTCGATCTCGTGTTGCAAGGGCACGACCATTGCGTAACGAAATACGAAAAGAACGGCGTTATCTATTTGATGAACGGTACGGCGGGTACGTCGGGTGGAGCGTTCTACAAGGATAGCGGTACGGAGTTCAAGAAGGAAGATTACGATTACGCGTTCGAAGGCATGCAAACCACGCAAGCTTGGGCGGAAATTAGCGTAACGGCGAACGAACTGAGCGTTACGGTGAAGAGAGTAATCGGTTCGAGTAGCAGCGAGATCGTAAACCCGTGGACGTTGACGAACCTGAACGCAGCGTAACGGAAAGAACAACCGAATACGAACGAAAAAAACGTCGCGAACTTCGCGGCGTTTTTCGTTGGTTTGTTTTTCGGCGTCAGCCTTCGGCGACGGCGGTGCTTTCTCCCTTCAACAACGCTTCCTTTTGATGTTGCAAGGTATAGAGGGTATAATATTTACCCCGTTGTTTCAAAAGATCGAAATGGTTGCCCTGTTCTACGATTTGACCGTGGGAAAGGACGATGATGTTATCGGCGTGTTGCACGGTGGACAGGCGGTGCGCGACGATCAACATCGTGCCGATATTCATCATTTTTTCCAAAGAGTTTTGGATCAACGTTTCCGTTTCCGTATCGATATTCGCCGTCGCTTCGTCAAGGATCATTACCTTCGGTTTATGCACGACGGTACGAGCGAAGGACAACAGTTGCCGCTGTCCTGCGGAGAAGTTGTTGCCGCGCTCTAAAATTTCATACTCTAACCCGTTATGCAGCTTGGAAATGAACGAATCGGCGTTCACGTAGCGGCAAGCCTCCCAAACTTCGTCGTCGGTGATCGACTCTTCGCGCAACACGACATTGTCGCGGATCGTGCCCGAAAACAAAAATACGTCTTGCAGCATTTGTCCGAACTGTTTTCTAAGCGAGGCAATCTTGATATGCCTGATGTCGATCCCGTCGATCAAAATTTGTCCCTTTTGAATGTCGTAATTGCGGCAAATGAGGGAGAGGATCGTGGTTTTTCCCGAGCCCGTCGAGCCGACGAACGCTACCGTTTGCTTGGCTTCTACTTTGAACGACACGTCTTTCAATACCCATTCTTCCTTTTCGTACGCGAACCAAACGTTTTTGAATTCGATTTCGCCGCGCACGTCCGTCAATTCGATCGCGTCCTCTTCGTCGACGACGGTCGGTTGCATATCCATGACGGTGAAGATTTTTTCCGCCGAAGCGAACGCCGATTGCAACCAGTTGAATTGTTCGGCGAGGCTTTGAATGGGGTTGAAGAATTTGGATATATACAAATAGAAGGATACGATCACTTCGCTGGTAACGATTTGTCCCATGATCGGCACGTTATCGATCGCGCCCTTTGCGCCGAGCAGGAAGAGGGCGAGCACCGATACGATATACAGCATGTAGACCATCGGGCGGAAGATACCGAACACGAAAATTTGTTGGTGCTTCGATTTGCCGAGTTTGGTGTTCTTGGCACGGAATTCGTCCAACTTTTTCTCTTCGCGGTTGAAGAATTGCGTAATTTTGATTCCCGACAGGTTTTCGGAAAGGAAGGTGTTTACGTCCGTCGTATCGTCTTTAACCTTGCGGTACGCTCTACGGGAGAACTTACGGAAGATGACGGTGAAGAAGAGGATAAAGGGCACGAAGCACAATACCATCAGGGTGAGCATATAGTTGAGGCAAAGCATAGCGATCAACACGCCCAACACGACGAAGCAGTTTTTGACGAGGTTGACGATAATGTTCGTGAACATCATGGACACGCCGTTCGTATCGTTGGTTACGCGCGTAACGAGCTTGCCGACGGGGATATGGTTAAGTTGTTCGTGCGACAGCGTTTCGATATGCTCGAAGAGATCCATACGGATATTCGACACGATCTTTTGTCCGATTTTTTGGAGGGTGATCGCTTGCACGTACGAGCATACCAACGTTACGATGAGGATACTCGCGTACAGTGCGATCAACGCGAACAGGTGGGGGAGGGTGAACTCCGCCTTGATCATACCTTGAATTTGACCGATCAGGAGGGGGGAAACGATATCGTAGGATACCGAAAAGACCATGAGGAGCATGACGAACGCGAATTGCTTGCCATACGGTTTGGCGTAGGCGAGCAGGCGGCGGATAATTTCCTTGTCGGAGATATTTCTCTCAAAGCCGATGGCTTCCTTTTTGTTCTTGATCAGCGCGTAGGCAACGGCAAACAGCAGGGCGAATACGCCCAAGATCGCGCCCATGATAATGAGCGGATAATACGTTTCAAAAAAAGTCATATCAATTCTTCTCCGCTTCTAATTTTTGTAATTCCGCCATGGTTTTATATTCGGGACAGTTTTGTAACAGTTCCGCGTGCGTACCTACGGCGAGTACCCGTCCTTCGTCCAAGAAGACGATCTTGTCCATTTGTTCGATCGTCGAGATACGATGGGCGATCAGGATCGTCGTTTTGCCCTCTCGCGCCGTGCGCAAATTTTGCAACAGCGCGCGTTCCGTCTTCGTGTCTACCGCGGAGAGAGAATCGTCGAGGATGAGGATAGGCGCGTCGTTCATCAAGGCGCGCGCGATCGAGATACGTTGTTTTTGTCCGCCCGATACGGTTACGCCCCGTTCGCCGAGCATCGTGTCGTACTTGTCGGTGAACTCTTCGATGTTATCGCTCACTTCGGCGAGTTGTGCCGCGTGTTCGACGTCGGCGAGGGCTGCCTCGTCGCGTGCGAACGCGATATTGTTCGCGATCGTGTCGCTGAACAGGAAGTTGTCCTGCGGCACGTAGGCGATATATTGACGCAAGGAACGGATCGTTACGTCGTTCACGTCGCGATCGTCCACGAACAGCCGTCCGCGCGGCACGTTATAATTTCTCATCAAGAGATCGACGAGGGTGGTTTTGCCCGAACCCGTCTTGCCGATCAAGCCCACGCTTTCCCCTGCGTTGACGGTGAACGATACGTCGGAGAGCGCGTCGAAGTCGCCCGTGGAATGGCGGAAGGTGAGATCGCGATATTCGATTTTGCCTTGCACGCCGTCGATTTCGACCGCTTCGGGGAGATCGACCACTTCTTGCTTGGCGTCGAGCAACTCGCTGATACGCTTTAAGGACGCCTTGCCGCGAGAGGACATTTCGATCAGTTCGGAAATTGCCGTGATCGGCCACACGATCGAGTTAAAGTAGCCGATGAACTCCATCAATTCGCCTGCGTCGAGCGTTTGGTTATAGACGAGATAGCCGCCGAAGCCCAAAATGATACAGACGACCGATTCGACGAAGAGGGTTACGAAGATACGCAACAAAGTGGACCACCTGGTGTATTCCACGTTGACGACTTCGTTTTCGTCGTTGAGTTTTTTGAACGCCCACAACTCTTTCGCTTCTTTGACGAACGCCTTGATGACGGCGATGCCCGAAAAGCTTTCCTGCGAGAAGTCGGACAGGTTGGAGAACGCTTGTTGGCGTACGTCCCATTTCTTCGTCATGTATTTACCGACGACGAGGGAAACGCCGAGCATGCACGCCATGGGGATCAACGCGAACAGCGTCAACAGCCCGTGCATATTCCACATTTTAACGATGGATAAACCGCCCAAGAACAGCGCGTCCGCCAACATCATCGTGCCCCAACCGACACATTCTTGCACGGTGTCGATATCGTTGGTGAACAGCGACATCAAATTGCCCACTTTGTTCACCTGATAATAGGGTTGGGAGAGGTTTTTCGCGTGATCGAACATACGCAACCGCAAGTCCGTTTCGGTGCGGATTCCCGCGCCGAAGAAGCAAATGCGCCACGTGAAACGGCAAACGATCATCGCCGCGATAATCCACATCATCGGTTCGCAAATATATTCGAGCACGAAGGGGAAGTCGAAGGTGTGCGCGCTCCCGTCGATTTCTACGATGCCCGTGTTGACGCCGTTGATTAGATACTTATACAGTTCGGGAATTTTCAGCTGCGCGGCATCTACGGTGGCGAGCGCGAGCAACCCGATCAAAAACAGCGGCAGGTATTTTAGATAATACTTGTTGATATATTTTCCGAAAATCATAAGCCCTTCCTTTTTCGTTGGTTCGTAAAATGATAAAAAGTACTATATATAAAGTACTATATATAATAACACGCACGCGCGCGTAAAGTCAAGCGTTTAACGGCGAAAAAAATCGGGTAACGGGCAAAAAAAGTGAAAGCAGGGGCTTGCAAAACGGGGAAAAGCGTAGTATAATAGAAAGAAAATACGTTTCGTTCCTTGAACGAGTGTTGCAAAGGAGGACATAATTTGTTTACGTTTCCAAAGGACGTCTATGCAGACGTACGTATAGAAGACAGATTTTCCACGGGTATAACCTACCTGAATGGTATGCTCAAAGAAAACAAAGTACGCCGTGAGAAGCGCGCGTTTATCCGCGTGTTCGACGGTAAAATGTGGTATTACGCTTCGACGACGAATATCGACGACGTGCAAGCTACGTTGGATAGCCTGTGCGCGCAGGCGAAGCCGAATCCGAGAATTTTGAAAAATCGCACGGTGGGGCGGTTTCAAGTGCATCAAGAGGAAAAATTCGTCTTTACCGATTGTTCGGTGCGCGATATTCCCGTAGCGGAAAAGCGCGCGTTGTTGGAAAGCTACCTGCCCGTGCTTTCCTCCTCGCCGTTGATGACGATGTCCAACGCCTCGTACTTGGATAGAAACAGCGTGTTCGAGTTCTATTCGAGCAAGGGCGCGGCGATCAAGTACGATTATCAAACGTGCGGTATCGTGATGATGTGCACGCTTGCCGAGAACGGCAAGTTTATGCAGGCGAGCCACCAAGTGGGCGATACGCGCTTTACGCGCTTGCAGGGCAAGGGCAAACGGTTCAAGCGCGCCTTCGACGAACAAATCGAGTGCATGAAGAACGGCGTGTCGGTTACTCCCGGCGAATATCCCGTCATTCTCTCTCCCGAAGCGGCAGGCATTTTCGCGCACGAATCGTTCGGGCATAAGTCGGAAGCGGACTTTATGTTGGCGGACGAGGGAATCTTAAAGGAATGGCAGATCGGGAAGACGGTCGCGTCGCCGTTGCTGTCGATCGTCGATTGCGGAAAGGCGGTGGGGAGCGGTTACGTGCCCTACGACGACGAGGGAACGAAAGCGCGGAAAAACTACCTCATCAAAAAGGGCGTGCTGGCAGGACGGTTGCAAAGTGCGGTTACGTCGGCGTACTTGAAGGAAAAGACGACGGGGAACGCGCGCGCCGTCGATTGTACGTTCGAGCCGATCGTGCGTATGACGAACACCTATATCGAAGGGGGCGAATCGACGCTCGAAGAATTGTTCGCAGGCGTGAAATTCGGCTACTATATCAAGACGGTAAAACACGGCTCGGGCATGAGTAAATTTACGATCGCGCCGAACGTGGCGTACGAAATCGTAGACGGCAAAATCACCCGTCCCGTCAAGATCAGCGTCATTTCCGGCGACGTATTCACGACGTTGGGGCTGGTAGACGGTTTGTCGAACGAAGTGGAAATGCTCAGCTTCGTAGCAGGCGGTTGCGGCAAGAACGAACAACGCCCTTTGCCCGTAGGCTTCGGCGGGCCGCACGTGCGTATCTCGAAAATGTTTGTGCAATAACGGAGGCTTGGTATGGAAAAAGAATACGTAGTAAATCACGAAAAAGAAATCACGTTGAATATCACGGACGGCAAGATCGATTCGTACCGTCAGAAGGAAGAAACGCGTACGACCGTTCGCGCGTACGCCGACGGCAAAATCGGCGTGGCAGGCGCGCTCGGCGAAACCGATCTCGCTGCGCTTGAAAAACAGGCGGAAGAAAAACTCGCCGACGGAATTCCGTATCCCTGCAAATTGTCCGCAGGCGGCGTAAGACGCTCCGTCCGCGCAAAATTGCCTGTCGCGGAAAAGGACTTGATCCGCACGGGAAAACGGATCGCGAAAAAAGTGGCGGCGGCTTGCCCTCGCTTCCTCGTCAACGGTAAAATTTCCCTCGCAAGCACCGACGGTTCGTATAAAAATAGCAAAAATACCGACTTCGCCTACGAAAATCACGCGTTCGGCGTCTTCCTCCAGGTTAAGGATAGAGATTCGTCGAATATCGCGGACGCCTATTACGATATCAATGTCAACCACTACGGCGCGACGACGGAAAATAAACTCGTCGCCGATATGCAGGCACTCCACGACGGGTTCTTCGGTGAAAAAATCACCCTCCCCGACGGTAAGTACCCCATGATCTTCGAGCCGATCGAAATCCTCAACCACGTCTTCAAAGATTTTATCGCGGAATATTACGCGTCGGGCGGTTCGCTCTTCAACGGTAAACTCGGCGAAAAAATCGCCGACGAACGGGTGAGTCTGTACGCCGACCGTAACCCCGTAACGACGCGCAACGCCCCGTTCTACGATGCCGAGGGCGAAACCGCGCCTAACTTCCGCGCACCGATCGTGGAGAACGGAGTTTTCAAAACCGCACTCACTACCAAAAATACCGCAGCAATGTTCAACCTGCCCCTCTCCAAAACGAGCGGCGCACCCTACGACGGAGTGCCGTCGCTGGCGAGCCCCGGGCTGTATATGACGCCGACCGCACCCGATTTGAAAACGCTGCTCGGCAACGAACGCGCGATACTGGTGGCGATTACGTCGGGCGGCGACATAACCAGCGAAGGCGTTATGGGCTTGCCCGTGCAGCTGGCGTTCCTCGTGGAGGACGGCAAAATTACGGCGCGCGTAACCGATTTTTCGGCGAGCGGCAACGTGAAATCGATGCTGAACGAAGACTTCGTCGGCGCGTCCTCGAAAGGAGTGTTCGAGGCGTCGGATCGCCAAGCGATCGTGGTGAAAATGAACCTGATCAACGGCTAAAACGAAAAATCGAATGGTTTCCCGATAAACATAATCGATTTTTACGATTAAAAAATCGAAATTTATTCGTTTTTTTGCTTAAAAAATCGTTGACAAGGTGAAAATTATGTGATATAATGACACTATCATACCGTGAAAGAAGAATAGTTTCACGATATTCGGTTTGTTAAATATCCTTATATATAGGAATTTATAAAAAACGTAAACTTATTTGGAGGTAAGTTTTTATGAACAAAAAACTGAAAGCAACAATTGCAATGTTGATGTGTGTTGCGACGGTTGGCAGCATGGCTGCGTGCGGCGGAGACAATTCGCCGCCGCGTGATACGGCTTATATCAAACAGGCGAACTACACGACTATGGACGATTATAAGGCGTATCTTAAGTCCGATCTCGAGACGATTAAGAAGGCAATCGGCAATTCCGTAATCCCAGAAGTACAAGCGGCGGTGGAAGCGGCTATGGCAACCGGTGAAACAAATATTGACGCGGCGAATGATATTCCTGCGGCGAAGGAGGCGTATGAAGCGGCTGCAAAGAATATGCAAAATGCAGTTCCTGCGGCAAACGGTACGTTTGACTTCTCTGGGCTTTCCGCAAGCGAAAAAACGGAAATTCTCGGACAACTTGAATCGTACAGTATCCGTAACGGTATGCTCGGTACGACGTTGTTTGAAAACGGCGGTTATAGCATGATCAATCCCCGTATCCAGTTGGCTACGGAAAATTCTATCGTCGGTTACGGTTTCGGTATTTTAGCCGAAGGTAAAATCACGGAGGATCTTCCTGCGGAAAGCAACTCGGCTTGGAAGAGATATTATCATATAACGGAAGCTGCCGATCCCGGTACGGTGAACTATTTGAACAGCCAAGGTTCCGACGTCGGTGATTTCTACGGCTATATCGGCGCAAGCTATTATACCACTTTCATGAACTCTACGAAAGACGGTTACGAATGGGTGCCCGAATTGGCGGCTTCTAAACCCGAAGCCGTTGGTGGATTGAACGCAAACGGTCAAGCGTCGAAGTGGAGATTTGAAATTCGTAGCGGTTTGAAATATAACACGCTCTCTACCGCAGAGGGACGCGCGGCATTTAACAATCGCGACGTCGTAGCGGAAGACTTTATTACGCCTTTCAAATTGCTTCTTAACCAAGCGAACCAGTGGTATCGCGGCGGCGAATTGGCTAACCGAAAGGGCGCTGCGGCTATTAAGGGTGCAAGTGCGTACTACAATGCGACCCAAAATTCGCAAAAAGGTATTTCGGACGTTGATTTTAGCGGCGTAGGCATTAAGGTATACGAAGAGGGCGGCAAAACGTATTTTGAATACGAACTGGGCGCACCTGTAACGGAGTTTTATTCGATGTATTATATCTCCAGCTCGTTGTATATGCCCGTTCCCGCGGAGTTTGTCAACTTGGTTGGCGTGGATGATTATTTAGGCTTTAACAAGGATAAGACGAAGACGCCCGTAGATAACTCGCTTTCCTTGGGCGGGTATACGTTGGAAACGTGGAACAGCGGACAACAAGTTGTATACAAGAAGAACCCGAACTACGTTTACGCGGCTACGAAATACGCAGTCAAAGGCGTGCATATCAATATTTTGCCTGCAGCAAAAGATGATAAGGAAGCCGTGATCAAGGAATTCCTTGCAGGAAAAGTAGACTCCTGCGGTATCCCTGATACCTACCTTGCGCAATACAAGAACGACCCTCGTACGAAAACTTCGATGGGCGACAGTTGCTTCAAGTTGAATTTCAACGCGTTAGATCAAGAAACTTGGGTCTCCTTGTTCGGTGAAAACGGTACGTACAGCCAAACCTCCGAGGATAAGTATTGGACGGTAAACCCTGCACTCTCCAACTCGAAATTCCGTATGGGCTTGTCCTACGCTCTCAACAGAAAGGCGTTTGCCGATATGAAGGGTGTTGTTCCTTCCGCCGACTATTTCAGCTCTGACTATTTGTCCGATCCTGTGAACGGTATTTCCTACAACTCTACGAAGGAACACAAAGATGCGGTTAGCTATTTGACGGACGAAACGGACGGCTACGGTTACGATTTGGAGCTTGCGCGTGATTACTTCCGTATGGCTCTTGACGAATTGGAAGCGGACAGTTTGATTGAACCGGGTACGGCGGCAAACCCCACCGTTATCGATTTGGAAGTTGTTTGGATGTATCCCGTTCAGAAGGAAAGCTACCATAACCACGTTGCGAAATATTGGACGGATGCGTTCAATGACGAATCCGTAACGCGTGGCAAGTATAAATTGCAATTTACCTTCGACGTCGGCGAAGATTATATGTATTGCTACGACAAGATGTTGAACGGACAATACGATATCGGTTTCGGTTCGATTTCCGGTAACTCTTTGGATCCTTTGAGTTTCTTTAACGTTAACTCGACAAACCCTGCAATTTCCAACGATTTTACGTTAAACTGGGCTGTAGACACGAATACGTTGGCGGATGTTCTCGTATACAAAGGACATCGTTGGTCGTTTGACGCTTTGTATCAATCTACTCAACAATTAACGATTGTGGAAAACGGTTGTGAAGTAAGTGCATATACCTACGACTATACGTATAAAACGAATGCGGACGAAAGCGTTGAGGTTAACATTATCATTAAGAACTGTGCGGCTGTAAGCCAACTTGACTTGTCCGAGCTTGTAATTTTCGGCGGTGATACGAATGCAACTTACACTGAATGGGCGTTGGATGCTTCTACTTATACGTCAAACTATAATGCGGACACGGATACGTTGACGATTACGGTTACGGTTCCGAAAACGGAAATAGGCAAATTGCCCGTGGCGAATAACAAGGGTATTGACGTGTACTTCACGTATACGCTTGACGGATCTACGGCAGAAGCTCTTGTAAGTGTATATCCGTTTTAATTGAGAAACTTAAAGTAAAAGTTTGTAATTGCAAAGGCATAAGGCTTATTTTCGATAAGCCTTATTGCTTTTGTATGTTACGCAGGAGAAAGATAAACATGGGTAAATATGTTGTTAAGAGAATATTATTGGCTGTTATGACGGCTTTTATTATTTTATCTCTTACGTTTATATTGGTAAAATTGCTGCCGGTCGACCAGGCGTTGGGCGGCGATGCGGCGACGAAGCTGGCGTATTATATAAAGCAAGAACAACTGGGCTATTTAGAATCGAGCCGTTTTCCGCTCGAAGGGCGTGAGCTGGTAGGCTTTGTAACGGAGAAAAACGGTGCGAGAACCTATTTTTATAACGTACCCGTTATGAAACAATACGTCAGTTGGCTCGGAAACATCATTTTCCGTTGGGATTGGGGTGTTTCGCAGGTAATGGAACCGAACGTCAGCGCGACGGTTATAATCGGGGAAAGATTGGTTACCTCTATGAAAATCAATATCATTTCCGTTCTCGTTTCCGTTCCGATCGGTATTTTATTGGGTATCTGGGCTGCGCTTAAGAAAAATACGATGACCGACCACGTGATTTCCACGCTCGTCATGGTGTTGATATCGTTGCCGGGGTTCGTTATCATTACGTTCGTCATGTTGGCGTTTTGTTACAATACGAATTTGTTGCCTACGCAGTGGCCAAACCCTACCGCGCCTATGAGTGAAAAGGTGTTGGGGTATATCGTTCCCGTATTTTGTTTGTCTTTAGGTTCTATATGCGGATATTGCCGTTTCGTTCGTGCAGAACTGTGTGAAGTTATGGAAAGCGACTATTTGTTGCTTGCACGCACGAAAGGCTTGACGCGCAAACAGGCGATCCTTCGTCATGCCATGAAAAACGCCATGGTGCCTATTTTCCCTTCCATTCTTGCAGAGTTTATCGGCATTATGGGCGGCTCTATGATTTTGGAAAACTTATACGGTATTCCCGGTATAGGCAGTTTGTTCGTCAGTGCGTTAAGCGCAAAAGATTATAATATTTTGTTTGTCGATTTGGCTATTTTCACTACGCTCGGTTTGCTCGCCGGGGTAATTTTGGACTTGTCCTACGGCTTTATCGATCCGAGAATTAGAATGGGAGCGAAAAAATAATGAACACTTCCGTAGATTTATCTAAATACGATATTAAAGAAACTTCTTTTCGTTTCGTAAATTCGGATCGTCGCTTGACGGACACGAAATTTGAAACGAAACCGACTTCTTATGCGAAAGACGCTTTTCGGCGTTTTTGCAAGAATAAAGCGTCTATCGTCGGGGCAATCGTCTTGGGAATTTTGTTGCTCCTTTCGCTGATCGTACCCGTCGTTTCTCCGTATAGCGTGGAAGCGGGAGCCGGGAATATCGACGAACACTTTTTACAACCGAAACTGTTTGCCGCTAATACGGGATTCTGGGACGGGACGAAAACGTATAAAAAAACGGTAAACCGCGACGGCTCTGTGAGCGGTGTAGTATACGATTTCAACAGCGAAAGTCCTGCGGGTTTTTATGCCCCTGCAGTCGGCAAACTGGTCGTGGATTCGCAACCGACGTATATCAATAAGGCAACGGCAGGCGGCAGAGGAGGATATTTTATCTTCCAAACGAATTTCTCCACGCATAAAAACGCAGTTTTATATAACGATCACAGTTTCCCCGTAACGGCTGACGGCGGCTATACGCTTTCGTATACGACGTACGAGCAGGACGGTGTAAACGAAGGCGTGTTGGGTAGATATTGCGTGTATCTGTTGGATGAAGCGGAAAATGAAAAAATTATGTTGCAAGACTGGACTTCTTCGTACGGGTACGTAACGGTTGATCTCAGCGAAAAACTTGTAAACGCGGAAATTACGTCTTTGAATAGCTGTAAGATCTATTTCGAACTGGAACAAAACGCTTCTCAACCTTGTTATATTTTGTTGAAAGATTGTACGATTTCCTGCTTAGACGAGGGAGCAAACGAGCTTCTTTCGGCAATCAGCTTTACGGACGCTACGGAAATGGCAAACCGCGCTAAAGAGGGTGATAAGACGCCCGACGGCTATTGGGTATCGGACGGCGTTAAAGGCGTCTATGCGTCTGAAGTTTACTATTGCGAATTTGTGTACGATACCTATGAGGCATGCTACGGCGAGCGCGAATTCGTTTACGCAAGTTCCGATTTGAAGAAGTTGAAAGACCAGGGGCTTTGCGATTATGACGACACCCGTGTGATTGAAACGTTTAGAGTATTGAGCGACGAGTGTCCCGTTAAAGAAATTATCAAAGCGGAATACAACGGTAAAACGGGAAAACTGAAAAACGTTACGGTGATGGTGCCCAAATATTATGCAATGGGATACGACAGTATGCCTATTCACTTGTTGGGTACGGACGAAAACGGTTACGATCTGTTTACCTTGATGTTTACGGGCTTACGCACTTCCCTTATCTTGGGCGTATGCACGGCGGCGTTTTGCTTCCTCTTCGGTTTAGCGTGGGGTTCTATCTCCGGCTATTTCGGAGGTACGGTAGACCTCGTGATGGAAAGATTTTGCGATATTTTAGGCGGTGTTCCTTGGTTGGTCGTTATGACGCTTGCTATCTTACACTTCGGTAACAATATGCTCACGTTCTTTATGGCGTTGTGTCTAACGGGGTGGATGGGCACGGCGGCGCGTACTCGTACGCAGTTCTATCGCTTTAAGGGCGGCGAATACGTTCTTGCCAGCCGTACGCTTGGCGCAAGCGATATGCGTTTGATATTTAAGCATATTTTGCCTAATTCGCTCGGTACGATCGTTACGTCCAGCGTTTTGATGATTACGAGTACCATTTATAGTGAGTCTACGCTTGCTTATTTGAATTTAGGTTTGCAAGGTACGCAGTCGTTCGGCGTAATGATGGCGGCAAACCAACAATACATTCAAACGGCTTCGTTCTTGGTCGTATTCCCTGCGATCGTAATGGCGTTGCTCATGATTTCGTTTAATCTGTTCGGTAACGGACTTCGCGACGCGCTGAACCCGTCGTTGCGCGGTGCGGACGAGTGATGCGGAGGGTAGATATGGAAAAGAAATTAGAAGTTAAAGATTTGGTTATCTCTTTCCGCACGCAAGCAGGAAAGGTGCAAGCCGTTCGGGATATTTCCTTCGATTTATACAAGGGTGAAACTTTGGCGATCGTAGGCGAGTCCGGCTCGGGTAAATCGGTTACCAACAAGGCGATTATCGGTATTTCCGCGCACAACGCTATCATCGAGGGCGGCGAAATTTTATACAACGGACAAGATTTGTTGCGTATTCCCGAAGAGGAAATGCATAAACTCCGCGGCGACAAGATCGCAATGATATTCCAAGATCCGTTGTCGAGCTTGAACCCGATTATGCGCGTGGGCAAGCAGCTGACGGAAGCGATGTTGTTGAAAAATAAGGCGAACCGTAGTGAGGGACGTAAAATATTCAACACTATGCTCGCGAATTTGTCCAAGATGATGAAAAAGGCTGCCGCGGAGAAGGGTGAACTCGACGAGGCGTACGAGAAGAAGATTGACGAGGCGATCAAGACGTTCGATTCGTTCAATATCAAGGCGATTACGCTGGAAAACTCGTATAATACGGCGAAGAACACGGCGGAAGAGCTGATTTCGATGGTGGACGATTTCTTGTTCCTCGTGGACAAGAAGCAAAAGGTCGATTTGATTGCGACTTTGAAGACGATACTCCATAAATTGAAGGGGTTGGACGACAAGTATTTCGTGGCGCAGAACAAGGACGAGCTGAACGAGTGTATCGGGCGTGTGGAGAGTGCGTTACGCGAGGAAAAGGACAAGGCGTCTTTGTCCGATTTGTTGAAAAATTTCTTCGGCAAAGGGACGGAAACGAAGGACGTGGACGATTGCGTCGTCGAAGCGTGTCAGGCGGTGAAAACTACGCTTGAAAATATGCTCGCGCAAACGCCGTATAACTTTTTCAGAATCGGGTATTACGTATTTAAGCACCCCGAAGCCGATTTCAGCGTGATGCCGGCGGAAGAGGCGAACGAGAAGACGTACGCGTTCCTGCAAGAAGATTTCATGGGCGAATTTTTGGCGATGGAAAAGGCTGCCGTTGCGTATTCGTTTGCGCAAACGGTGGAACACAAGCGTGCCGCACTCGCGGCGATGGAAGAGACGAAGGCGTTCTTCCTGCGCGGCGGGTTTGACGAGAAGGCGGCGAACGAGGCGTGCAAGGCGGTAAATAAGGCGGTTTTGGCGGCGATTAACCCGTTAGACGTCATTAAGGACAACGCGGCGTATACGTTCGGCGGAGCTTTGGAACGCGAAGTGGAGAAGTATTTCTTCTATTTGAAGAACAATCCCAAGGAAGAGGAGCGGTTTGCGAAGCAAACGGCGAAGCGCGACGCATTGATCGCCAAGGGTAAGACGGTGGACTGGAAGGTCGTTCCGAAGTTTATCGTAGAGCCCGAAAAGCAAATTCAGACGATCGTATCGGTTATCGAGCGCGTGATCGACAAATTTACCGCCGATGTGGAGAATGCCGACAAGGTAGATTTGGACAAGGCGTGCGTTACGCTTGTAGATTATTTGAAAGAAAAAGCGTCGCAGGTCGTGTATAAACTCACCGCGAGAATTGCCAAGGAAAAGGCGATTAAGCTGATGGAAGAGGTGGGTATTCCCGAACCGAGAATTCGGTATAAGCAGTATCCGTTCGAGTTTTCGGGCGGTATGCGTCAACGTATCGTTATCGCGATCGCGTTGTCGGCGAACCCCGATATTCTCATTTGCGACGAGCCGACTACGGCGTTGGACGTTACCATTCAGGCGCAAATTTTGGAATTGATCAACAAATTGAAGAAAGAGCGCAACCTGTCGATTATTTTCATCACGCACGATTTAGGCGTGGTTGCGAACATGGCGGACAGAATTGCCGTTATGTACGCAGGAAAGATCGTCGAATACGGTACGGCGGACGATATTTTCTACGATCCGCGCCATCCGTATACCTGGGCGTTGCTTTCGTCTATGCCCGATTTGGACACGAACGAGAAGCTGGACGCGATCCCCGGTACGCCGCCGAATATGATTTATCCGCCCGTGGGCGACGCCTTTGCGGATAGAAACAAGTACGCGATGGAGATCGATTTTGAAATGCAACCGCCGATGTTCGAGGTATCGCCGACGCACTACGCGGCGACGTGGTTATTGCACCCGAACGCGGAGAAGGTGGAAATTCCTAAAGTCATCACCGAGAGAATTAAGCGTATGAAAGAACGCGGAGGACAGTGAGATGAACGAAAATGAAGTTTTGTTAAAAGTTGAGCATCTTTGTCAATATTTCCGTATGGGCAAGAAGGAGTTGAAGGCGGTGGACGACGTCAACTTCGATATCAAGCGCGGCGAAGTGTTCGGCTTGGTCGGCGAGTCCGGTTGCGGTAAGACGACGACGGGCAGATCGATCATCAAGCTGTACGATATCACTTCGGGTAACGTCTATTTCAAAGGGCAAAGAGTGGGGGCAGGTATGCGTTCATACAAGGACGCGATTGCCAAAGCTCGCAAAAAGGCCGCGGCGGAAATCAAGGCGATCCGTGCCGAATTGAAATCGGAAACGGACGAGGCGAAGAAGGCGGAGTTGACGGCGAAAATCACCGCCGTGAACGAAGAGCTGTACGCCGTCGTGGAAAAGAACAGAAACGAAGCGCGCGAGGCACGTCGTTCGGTGAAGAACTCCGATAGCGCGTACGCGGCGCAACGCGTTGCGGAAATCGACGCGGAATACGCGGAGCGCGTAGCGGAAGTCGGGGACGACGAAGACGCGTTGAAAACGTTGAAGAAGCAATACGCGGCAAAGCGTAAAGCGGCGCAAAAGAGCAAGTTGATCACGCAAATTCAAATGATTTTCCAAGATCCGATCGCTTCCCTCGATCCCCGTATGACGGTACGTGAAATTATCGCCGAAGGCTTAATTATCAACGGCGTTCGCGATAAGGAATATATCAACGAAAAGGTATACGAGATCTTGGAGACGGTAGGTTTGGTGCGCGAGCACGCCGATCGTTATCCTCACGAGTTCTCCGGCGGTCAACGGCAACGTATCGGTATCGCGCGCGCGATCATCATGCAACCTGAAATGATCATTGCCGACGAGCCGATTTCCGCGCTCGACGTATCCATTCAGGCGCAGGTTATCAACCTTTTGAACGATTTGAGAGAGCGTTTGGGCTTGACGATTTTGTTCATCGCGCACGACTTGTCCGTCGTAAAATATTTCTCCGATCGTATCGGCGTTATGTACTTCGGTAAAATGGTGGAGTTGGCAACTTCGGAAGAGTTGTTCAGACACCCCTTGCACCCGTACACTCGTTCGCTGTTGTCGGCAATTCCTTTGCCCGATCCTCATTACGAGAAGCAGCGTGTGAGAATGACGTATAATCCGATCGCGGAACACGATTATTCGGTCGATATGCCGTCTATGCGTGAGATCTGCCCCGGACATTTCGTCTATTGTAACGATGCGGAAGAGGCGAAGTATAAAGAGCTTGTAAAATAAACGGTGAAGGAGCAAAACGGTATGGGAAAGGAAAACCACGGCGCGTGGAAAAAATATCTCGCGTGCTTTTGCGTGGCGATCGTAATTTCGTTTTTCGTCGTGTTCATAAGAGGATTTTTTGCGGACGACGCGAAGATGAATATATACGTATTATGCGACGCCTTTTTCGTGTCGGGGCTGTTGTTGATTTTGTTTAGCGGCTTGGTCTTCGTGAGCGGCGAGGGCGCGTTCCTCGGTATCGGGTTCGCGTTGAAGCGCGCCGCGCGACTGTTCGTGCCTACGTTCAACCGCAAGGAAGAAACGTACGCGGAGTACCGCGAGCGGAAAACGGGCAAAGAGAAGAAAAAGGGCGACGGCTGCATTTTCTTTACGGGGCTCTTCTTCCTCGTAATCAGCTTGATCTTCCTGTTTATCTGGTATCAATTATAACCGACGTTCCCCTGCAAAGTACTTGCAGGGGAATTTTTCTATTCTTGAACGTAAATTTTAGTAAAGGGCTTGTCAAAATTCGTTCCATATGGTATACTGTACGTACGATATAGATAAAAGGAGAAAATATATATGAGTAGCTTTGAAAATTTGCGTATCGTAGACAATTTTTACCAGACTTCCCTCTTCTTCCCGATGCCGACGGTCGTCATCAGCACGCTGTGCGAAGACGGAATGACTACGCTCGGTCCGTATTCGTTGGTGCAACCGTACTACGTTGCGGGGAAAGATTTTTACGCGATGTTGTTGTCGTGTAGAAACTCGTCGAATACGGCGCAAAACATTTTGCGGAACGGGAAGTGTACGATTAACTTTATCGACGATAAACCCAAGACGTTCAAGGAAGCGGTGAAGTTGTCTTGGCCCGGGGATAAACCGGAAGAGAAGATGCCGAAGTGCAACTTTAAGCTGGAAAAGAGTATGATCGAAGAGGAGACGGGCGAAGTTCGTCCTATGGTGCTGACGGACGCTATTCAGGCGATCGAGTGTACGTGGGTGCGCGAGTTGGACGGCGCGGATAAGGACGTTGCAGGCAACCTCAACGGTTACGAGCCGCCCTATCACGATTTCAACGGTATTACCAGCAAATTCGGCGCGCATTTCATTTTGAAAATCGATCGTATCCTGATGAAGAAGAAGTACAGCGACGCGATTATTCGCGGCGTTAAGGCGAGTGATTTCCCTCCGCTGCCCGTCGATTACGGCTATCGCGACAGCAAAAATTTCTGGTTTCATAAGAAAACGCGTATGCGTGCGGAGCTGTTGCAGGTGCGCCAGGCCACGTTGGATTCGGTGCGCTACGCGGCGGATCGCGTGGACGACGTCGTGAAATTTACCGACGAGGCGTTGCAAACGGTCCTCGGCGTGCCGAGAGTCTTTTTGCCGCTCGTGTTGAAAGGGTGCGTGAAGTGGGCGAAGGAAAACGACGTAACGTTGGTAACGGCGGAACACATGCAGATTATCAACGATAAACGCGCGGAAGAAAAGAAAAAGAAGAAATAAACCGAACGAAAAATCTGCGACTCGCTCGTCGCGGATTTTTTATGCCTGGAAGAGGGATAGAAAGGGTGTTGCGAACGGCGTATTCCGCCGCGTTTGGGGTACTTTTTTACAGATAAAGCTTGACAAGGGTTTGTATAAGTGATATAATATTATCATATTGTATTGTCGAAAATTGTTTTTTGACGGTTATGGTAGGAAAAGGAGTTGTTTTATGGAAGAGAAAATGCAAATTTTATTTTCTCCGCCCGATATAGGCGAGCAGGAAATTGCCGAGGTTTCGGCTGCGTTGGCTTCCGGTTGGATTACCACCGGTCCGAGAACGAAGGAATTGGAACGTTTCATTGCGGATTACGTCGGAACGAAGAAATGCGTTTGCTTAAATTCGCAAACGGCTTGTGCGGAAATGGCGTTGCGCGTTTTGGGCGTAGGGGAAGGCGACGAGGTGATCGT
>CAZDCO010000020.1:0-25876 GCA_964504025.1 uncultured Clostridia bacterium | reverse complement strand
CGTGCCCATTATCGTCGCGATGAATAAAATGGATAAATACGAAGTTAACCCCGACAGAGTAAAGCAGGAGTTGATCGAACACGAACTCGTTCCCGAAGAATGGGGCGGCGATACGATGATCGTTCCCGTTTCCGCAAAGACGGGTATGGGCATCGACGAATTGCTCGACGCCGTCAACTTGGTTGCAGAAATGCAAGAGTTGAAAGCCGATCCCGATCGTCAAGCCAAGGGTACGATTATCGAAGCGAAGTTGGATAAGGGTAAAGGCCCCGTGGCAAGCATTATCGTACAAACGGGTACGCTGAAAACGGGCGACAATATCATTTCCGGTACGACGATGGGACGCGTGCGCGCTATGTTCGACGATAAGGGCAGAGCGGTGAAAACTGCCGGTCCGTCCATGGCGGTATCCATTCTCGGTTTAGAGGACGTTCCCAACGCAGGCGATAGCATTATGGCAGTCGATCAAGCGTTGATGAAGCAGGTACAGGAAGAAAGAAAGAACAAACAACGCGAAAGCATGATCAAAGAACAAAGCCGCGTAACGCTCGACGACGTATTCGCACAAGTCGAAGAAGGCAAGATGAAGAACTTGAACTTGATCGTCAAGGGCGACGTACAAGGCAGCGTGGAAGCGGTGAAACAATCGTTGGAGAAGCTTTCCAACGAAGAAGTACGTGTCAAAGTTATCCACGGCGCGGCAGGCGCGATCAACGAGGGCGATGTTATGCTCGCCGATAGTGCGAACGCGATCATCATCGGCTTTAACGTTCGTCCCGATACCAAGGCGAAGAAACTTGCGGAAAGCTCCAAGGTAGACGTAAGAAGCTATCGTATCATTTACGAATTGTTGGAAGATATCGAAGCGGCGTTGAAGGGTATGCTCGCACCGAAGATCAAAGAAGTGATGACGGGTAAATGCGAAGTCCGTCAAACATTCAATATCACGGGCGTGGGCACGATCGCAGGCTGCTATGTTATCGACGGTAAGATCGTTCGCGGCGGTAAGTTGCGTATCTATCGCGAAGACATTATGATTTGCGAAGGCGGCGTGAAGCAGTTAAAACGTTTCAAGGACGACGTCAAAGAAGTGGGTTACGGCTACGAATGTGGTTGCGCGATCGAAGGCTTTAACGAAATTCGCGTCGGCGATATTATCGAATGTTACGTTACGGAGGAAATCAAAGCGTAATGAAAGTGTCGAGAACTTCCCGTTTGAACGGGGAATATCAAAAGGAAATCAGCGAGATTATTCGCCGTATGAAGGATAAAAACCCCGATTTGAAGGGGTTGATATCCGTCACCGAAGCGGACGTCGCTCCCGATTTGAAAACGGCGTACGTGTACGTGAGTATCTACGGTTGCACGCCTGCGGAATCGGAACGCGCGTTCGCCGCATTGCAAGCGTCGGCAGGGCATATTCGGCACGAGTTGGCGCAGGTTATGCGTATGCGTACCGTTCCCGCGTTGACCTTCCGGACGGACGGCAGCATGAGTTACGGCGCGAAAATGGACGAACTGTTCAAGAAAATTCAAACTCGCCCTCAAGAGGACGGCGAGGAAAACTAAGGAAGTAAAGCGCGGATATTCCGCGTTTTTCCTTAAAGGAAGGTATGGCTATGGAAACTGTTGCAAACAAACTGAAAAAGGCGAACCGAGTGGCGATTTTTACGCACATGCGTCCGGACGGCGACGCGATCGGCAGCGCGTTGGCGTTGTCCGCGGCGTTGGACGCCTTGCATATCGAAAACGAAGTGTGCGTAGAAACGGAGATCCCGTCGAATTTGTCCTTTATCTACGGCGTGGATACCTTCAAAAAAACTCCCTCGCAAGATTACGATTTGTTGGTATGCGTCGATTGCGCGGACGTATCCCGTTTGGGTGCGTTGTCGGACGAGTTTTTACGCGCACAACGGAAGCGTATCGATACCGTCAATATCGATCACCATATCTCGAACACGCGGTACGCCGCGTACAATTACGTACGCGATTGTTCGGCAAATTGTATGAACGTAGCGCAACTCATCAAATACATGGGTGTGTCGTTGGATAAAAAAACGGCGGAATACTTGCTCGTCGGGCTGTTGACCGATTCGGGCAATTTCTCCCACGACGACGTAACGGAAGAAACGTTTTCGCTGGCGGCGGAGTTGGTTGCGGCAGGCGCGAACGTGCGCTATTACAATTATAATTT
This sequence comes from uncultured Clostridia bacterium, assembly GCA_964504025.1. Classification (GTDB taxonomy): domain Bacteria; phylum Bacillota; class Clostridia; order Christensenellales; family Borkfalkiaceae; genus Scatosoma. The sequence goes on along the minus strand of CAZDCO010000020.1, from coordinate 23,682 downwards.
GTTCAAGAAACAACCGAAAGCGCGCGCAGCGTTGCACGCTACGGTGATGAGCGGCATGCGCTACTATTTCGACGACCGTTTCGCGGTGATCGTAACGACGCGTGAAATGATGGAGCGTTGCGGCGCGGATAACGGCATGACGGAAGGCTTTGTCGATTTTCCCTTGAACGTGGACGGCGTAGAGGTGGCGGCTTCGGTGATGGAAGTGAAATACCGTCAATATAAAATTTCGTTGCGCTCGAAAGAATACGCCGACGTCAACAAGATCGCGGCGGTGTACGGCGGCGGCGGACACGTTCGCGCGGCAGGTTGCATGCTGTTCGGCGATTTGGAAGAGGTGCTCGATAAACTTTCCTATACGGTATCGCAATATTTGAACGATTAAAAGGGAATTGAAAAAAGAAGCCCTGCACGGTAAAGTGCAGGGCTTTCGTCTACTTTTTTTGGTTATCGAGTGAAGTACACTTCGATATTTCCCGTATCCGCAAACACGCGCAACGTTTTCTCGCCGCCTTGTTGGTTGCTAACGTTACAGTTACCGAGCGAGTGTGTAACTTCGATCGTGTAATCGCTTCTTGCGCCGTCTACGTTGAGATCTACGTCGCCTACGTTCGTGCCGAACGTAATATCGTTTGCGGCGATATTCCGCGCCGTGCAACGTCCGTTTTTCGTTTCGACGGCGACGACGGGTGCGGTTACCTTCTCCGTTAAACGAATTTCACCGTTCTTCGTTTCCACGCGTACGTTCTCGCCTGCGGTGATGGAGCTTTGGACTTCGATTTTGCCGTTCTTCGTATCCAAAAGAACGTTGCCGCTCGCTTCGATCGTTTGTACCGTACAGCTTACGTTTCCGTTCTTCGTTTCCAAAAGGACTTCGTCGGCAAGTAACGCCGCGCCTTGCACGGAAATTTCACCGTTGCTCGTGCGAAGACGGAGGGTATATGTACGGCTCGTCGGCAACGTTACCGTTACGACGGGGATAACCGTGTTGAACCCGAATTGAAAAAACGACTTTTGCGTTTCCTTGACGGTAAAAGCGTTCGCCGTCGCTTGCACGGTCAGCGTCGTGGCGTCCTTCCCCGACGCGTCTTTCATTTGCGGATACTCTACCGATACGCGTTGCGCGCTTTCGCTGACTTGCACGACGATTTTCGCGTTGTTAAAGTCCACGTCGATCGATTTCACTTCGTCGCTGTCCTCTTCGGTAAACGTCCGCATTTCCGCGCGTACGGAGGACAGATCGTCTATCTTCCAATCGGTTGCGGCGAGTGCCGCCACGCATACGATCGCGCCGACTACGAGTGCGGCTAACCCGACGTATAACAAAATACGAATAGATTTTTTCATATTATATTCTCCTTCTGAATATCGATTGAACGGCGGCGTGTGTAGCCGTCAACAACAACTTCGTCAGCGCGCCGAACGCCACGAACAGCAACGCGCCTAATCCTAACGCAAAAACACCCAACCCGACGTTGGCGAATACGACCGCTCCGCCGCCTGCACTCAGCAAAAAGGGAGTTACGATCGCGTACACGCCGCCGGCAATCGATACGACGGCGCACGCCACGCTCACGACGGCAAACGACGCGATCAACGCAACGGTTACGCATAAGAGGGGCAGGAGTACGATCAGCGAAAAGAGGACGATTCCGAATATCGCCGCCACGGACGGGGCGGACGAACGGGAAGGAGGAAGGGGCGTCGCTGCGTCCTTTTCTCCGTCTTCTTTCTCTTCGCCAACGATGCGTGCTGCGCAAACTTGCGGATCGCCGAATTCGCGCAAAATTTCCTCTTCGGGCACGCCCGTTTCCGCTTTGTCGCCGTACATTTCACGGTAATACGCCAACGCCGCGTTCTTTTCTTCTTTTGAAAGGGGTTTCAACGCCCGTAAAAATTGTCTTTCCCAAGTTTTCCTGTTCATACCTATCCTCCGTTCACGATAAAATCGCTAATTCTCTTGAATTGTTCCATGGCGTCGATAAACTCGTCGATGACCTGTAAACCCTTTTCCGTAATGCGGAAATACCGTCGCAATCTACCGTTATATTGCACGCAACGCGTCTTTACCGAGCCGTTCGCTTCCAACCTACGCAGGATCGGGTAGAGCGTCGATTCGGAAATTTCTACGTACGGTGCTAAATCGGCAATAATCTTGTACCCGTACGATTCTTCCTTCCGTATCGCGGAAAGCACGCATACTTCCAATAAGCCTTTTTTTAATTGTGCGTCCATCGTTCATACCCTCCTTTGCATAATTTTATACATTGCATAGTATTGTTTGTTAAGCATTTTAAGTGCAGTTTTTAAGCAAAAATACAAAAAGTTGTGGGAGGGTAGAAAAGTTTGCGTACGGGGTTGATTTTTTTTGCGTTTTCGTGTATAATTAGAGAGAATAGGAAAATAAAGCGTTACAGGTGAAGAGTATGGCGCAAAAAGCAAAAAAATGGGAAGAATATTTATCCCTTCGCGGCGAGGCGGCGAAGGTGGTTTCGTACGCGGACTATTTTACGGGCAAACCGCTGTTTTCGTCGTTGCAAATCAAGAACGGCGCGGAGACGGCGGCGGAGGGCGTGTCGCTGACGATTGAAAACGAAAACGGCATACTGTTGCCCGTGTCGAAAGACTTTGAGGAAATTCCTTTCGAGAGCGTAGTCAACGTGGAGCTGGGCAATATTCTTTCGCCTGCGTATTTCAGTAGTTTGGAAGCATTGTGCGAGGAAAAAATCGTCGTTCGGTTGTGGAAGGACAAGAAGGCGGTTGCCTCGGCGGAATGGACGGTAACGGCGTTGCCTTTCGATTTTTGGCAGGGTGTAGACGGAGATAACGCGCTGTTGGCGGCGTTCGTGCGTCCGCGCTTGGCAGATTGTATCACGATGCAATCGGAAGTGGCGGCGCAGTTAAAAAAATGGAACGTCAAGTGCGAGTTGGGCGGCTACGTCGGCAACGACAAAAACGCCGTGCGGCACGTTTTGGCGGCGTTGTTCGCCTGTTTGAGAAAGGCGTCCGTGCAACGCAAGGACGCGGATATTTCCCAACCCGTCAAGGTGGGGGACGGCGTAACGCTGTTGTCCTCGAAAGAGAGTAGCGCGGCGGAAATGGCGTTGTTCGTTTGCGGCTGTTTGGAAAGTATGGGATTCCACCCCGTGCTCGTCCTCGGCGCAAAGGAAATCACGTGCGGCGTATGGCTGTACGACAATTGCTTTTTGGATACCGTGTCGGACGATACGCAACGCTTGTCGGCGTACGTATCCGACGGCATAAACAACTTGGCGTGCTTCGATGTGGAGGACTTGTTCTCGGATAAGAACGCGTCCTATTCCACTTCGGAAACGCATTTCAAAGAAAAACTCGCGGACGGGAACTATTACGATCGGTACGTAGACGTGCGCCGTTGCCGCGCTTCTCACGTATTGCCGTTGCCGTTGCGTGCGCGTAGCGTCAAGGGCTACGAGATCTTAAACGAGGAAAACGCTGCACCCGATAGCGCGCCGACGTTGTTGCGCCAAACGCGCAGCTTAAAGGAAACGCGCGCGCAAACGAAGGATAAGCAATGGGAAAGAAGGTTGCTCGACTTGTCGATGAAAAACGCGCTGTTGTCCTTTTCGCCGACGAAATCGGGGGTGCAAATCGTGTCCGCGAATGTGGACGAAACGCAGGAAGCGTTGACGAAATCGTCGGAGCTTCGTCTTGCGGCGGCTACGAACGACGTGCTTTCGATTGCGAAAAAGGGGATTCGCTTCGGTACATCCGCGGAAACGAAACCGCTACACGAGTTGATCTCCCTTGAAAACAAAGCAGGTATTTTGCGTACCTATTTGGAACAAGAAGCGTTGAACGAAACAGTAGGGCGTTTGGTCAAACGGAACAAGGAAGCGGACGAGGAGAGCGGCGCGAAAATTTTATATTTGGCGTTCGGCTTCTTAAAATGGCATACGCGTGCGGAAAAAGCGGAACATTTTGCGCCCCTCGTGTTGCAACCCGTTACCGTGAAAAAGAATAAGGGAAACGCGGAGTATACGCTGTCCGTCAACGACGAAGAGTTTTTGTTTAACGCCACGCTGTTAGAGTATTTGAAGCAAGAATTCGGTGTGGATATTCGCGGTTTGGAGAGCGCGATCAACGGGCTGAAAATTTCCGAAATTTTGGCGATGGTGCGCGCGGAGTTGGTCAAGCTGCGCGGTTTTGAAGTGTACGACGACGTGTATTTGGCAACGTTGTCCTTCTCTCGTTACCAAATGTGGAACGATCTTCGGCAAAATATAGCCGAATTTTCCAAAAACGAAATCGTCAAGGCGTTCTTGGATAACGCCGTCGTGTTCGACGGCGCGGACGATTGCCCTCGCGAGGACGAAACGCGCCCCGACGCCACGCTGACGCCGTTGCCTGCGGACGAATCGCAGTGGGAAGCGATCGCCCTGTCGCAAACGGGCAAGAGCTTCGTCCTGCACGGTCCTCCCGGTACGGGTAAATCGCAAACAATCACGAATATGATCGCCAACGCCCTGAACGACGGCAGACGGGTGCTGTTCGTCGCGGAAAAACAAGCGGCGTTATCCGTCGTAAAAAAGCGGTTAGACTCCCTCGGTTTGGGTGATTTTTGCTTGGAGTTGCACTCCAACAAAACGAATAAAACGGACGTATTGCAAAAGTTGCAATCTACCTTGTCTTTGGCAGGTAGCGCGGAACGGGTAAGCCTCGGCGAAAAGGCGACGAATATCCTGAAAGTCAAGGAAGAGCTTGCCGAACCCGTAACGGCGTTGCATAAAAAACGGCGTTTGGGCGTGTCGATCTACGAGGCGTTGCTCGTTTGCTTGAAAAACAAGAATACGCCCGAATTGATGAACATCGAAAGCACCTTCTACGATAGCCTGACGAAGGAAAAGATCGATACGTATAAGCGTATGATGTCCACGGCGGCGGTGGCTGCGAAAGAGTGCGGCGGCGTGCATAACTCCCCGTTCTCCAACGTCAATTTGACCGAATATTCGCTGGCGGTGCGCGACGAGCTGTATTGCGCGGCGGAAGTCGTCATTGCGGAAATTAAGCATTTGAAAAATTATATCGGCTTGTTTTTGGAGTTGTACCGTCAAAAAATCAGTACCGTAACGGAATCCCGTTTGGCGGCGTTGGCGGAAATTGCGGAGATATTGCAATCGAGCGCGCTGAAAAAATACTACGGCGAAAGCGAGGAAGATTTCAACGTCTTTTTCAACGCGAATAAGCGTTTGGACGGCTGTTTGGAAAGCTATTTCAAATATTATAAAAAACTGATCGAATTGTCCGATAACGAGCGTAGAGCGTTGAACGACTGCGTCGACTTCACCGTTGCCATGCAAACGGACAAGTACGTGCGCGCGGTGGTGAAACGGTTGCAAAAGACGGCAAACGGCGAGTACGCGCCGCAGGAAATCGTGTCGCACCTGCAAACGCTTTGCGATATTTACATGGCGATGGATTGTATCAAATCCTCCACGAGTCTGTCGCAATATTTCACGTTTGCGTTCGGACGCGTAGATTTCTTCGATGCGCGCAAGAGCTTCTTAAAAGAATTGTACCGCTTGCACGAGTTGTGCGCTACGGTATTTATGGACTATAACGCCGATAGCTTTAACAGCATGTGTATTCGCGCGGCGAGCGGCTATTCTAAGCCCGTACTCTCCGGTTTGGCGTACGCGTTAAAGAGTTTCGAGGCGGCGAAAGAGGGATTCTTGAACGCGGCGAACGCTAACCGCGGCAAGATACCGCAAGAGGACGTTCTCGGCTATTATACGGCGAAAGCGGGCGCACTCATTGAAAACATGGATATGTTAGCACCGTGGTGCATGTATAAAAAGACGGCGCAGGCGTTGGAAGAAGCAGGGTTGACGTTCATCACCGACGCGTTGGAAAACGGTTCGGTAACGAGTGAAAACGTGATCGATAGCTTTGAAAAGAACGTCTATAAGAACTATTTGCAAACGAACATTCCGCTCGATCCGTCCCTGTCGCGGTTCTCCGCCGCGCTGTGCGAGGAGAAAAGCGAAAACTTGCGCTTGCTCACCGAAGAGTTTGCTCGCATGACGAAGGACAGTATCCGTGCAAAGCTGATTTCCCGTTTGCCGTCCGATAAGACGGAGGGGGCGTTGTGCGTGGAAACGGCGAACTTTACGCGGCTTGCCAAATCGAATTTGCGCGGCATGGGCTTGCGTAAACTCTTCGAGGAAATTCCCGAATTGATGAAAGTCGTCGCGCCGTGTATGTTGATGAGTCCGATCACCGTATCGCAATATTTGAAAGCGGAAAACGGCTCGTTCGATCTGGTGATCTTCGACGAAGCGTCGCAAATTCCCACGGCGGAAGCCATCTGTTCGTTGGCGCGCGGTAAAGCCGCCGTGATCGTCGGCGATCCTAAACAACTGCCGCCGACGGCGTTCTTCCAAACGAATTACGTGGACGAAGAGAACTTGGAAAACGAGGATATGGAAAGCGTGCTCGACGATTGCTTGGCGATCAATATGCCGCAAAAATACCTCACGTGGCATTACCGCAGCAAGCACGAAAGCTTGATCGCGTTCTCCAACCTGATGTATTACGAGGGCAAACTTTGCACCTTCCCGTCCCCCGACGCGTTGGCGAGCAAAGTCCGTTTCGTGCTCGTGGAAAACGGTGTGTACGAACGCGGTTTGTCCAAACGGAATAAAGCGGAGGGCGACGCTTTGATCGCGGAAGTGTTGCGTCGCTTGTCCGATAAGCAGTTGCAAAAATCGAGTATGGGTATCGTTACGTTCAGTAACGTGCAAAAGGAGTATATCGAACGCAAGTTGACGGCGGCGATAGCCGAAAAGCATTTGGAATGCGAGGCGTACGAGCGCGAAGAGCCGCTGTTCGTGAAGAACTTGGAGAACGTACAAGGGGACGAGCGCGACGTAGTGCTGTTCTCGGTATGTTACGGTCCGGACAGTTTGGGACGCGTGTCCTTGAATTTCGGTCCGTTGAACCAAGCAGGCGGCTGGCGGCGGTTGAACGTCGCCGTATCCCGTGCGCGCGAGGAAATGGTCGTGTTCGCGTCCATGACGGGCGGTATGATCGACTTGTCGAAAACGAACTCTAAGGGCGTGGCAGGCTTAAAGGCGTTCTTAGACTTCGCGCAAAAGGGCAGAACGAATTTAGCGATCTCGTCGAAGAACTTGTCCGCGCCGAAAGTCGGGCTGGGAAAATATATCGCGGAGGAGTTGTCTTCGTACGGTTACGATTGCCGCTTCGACGTGGGCGTGTCCGATTTCAAAATCGACGTAGCCGTCGTTGATCCGAAAAACAGGAACAATTTCATTTTGGCAATCTTGTGCGATACGCCGAACGATTTTTCCGTGCAGGATAGAAACGTCTTGCAGGTACAAACCTTAAAGCGGAACAACTGGAACGTCCTGCGGTTGTTTTCCGTAAACTATTATAACAACCCCAAACGCGAAATTAAAAAGGTGAAGGACTTGTTGGATAAACTCACGGGCGCGGATAAACGCGGCGGTACGGAGCTGAACCGCGCGAAAAAGAATTATCACGCGGCGGCGTTGACGGTGCGCGAAGAGAACGCGGCGTACGTTACGTCGGGGGATAACGACAAGGAAATTATCGCGCGCTTAAAGGCGATCGTTACGGCGGAAGAACCGATTTCGTACGATTTCTTGGTGCGCAGATGCTTGACGAGCTTAGGTATCGTCAAGTACGGCGCGAAAGTCGAAGGGCGTATGCAGGCGTTGATTGCGCTTTGCGGATTCAAGTACGAGCATATTTTAGGAAAAGATTTCTACCATAAAACGGAAAAGGCGGTGGCGTTCGATCGCTATCGCGTGGAAACGGGCAACGTCTTGCGCAAACAGGAATACGATTTCACGCCCTACGAGATCGTCGCGCTCGTGAAGAGTGCTTTGGAAGATAAAGTCGCTTTGTATATGGAAGAATTGCAGGTGATCGTCGCTTCCTTGCTAAAGGTTGCGAAACCGACCGAACGCTTTACGCAGTACGTGAACGATTGCGTGCTGCTCGGCGAAGAAAAGGGCTTGTTCGTGCGTTCGGTATCGGATAGAATTTCTTTGGCATAACGAAAAAATACGAACGCGGAGTGTACGAATGACGGAACGGGAGGAACGGTACGAAAAGAAGGAAGAACGTCAGGCGGAAGATAAGTTGTTCAACTTTCGCCCGATCTTCTTTTTTGCCGTCAACCTTTGTTTGGGTTCAGCGTTCGCGCTCTCGCACTTGCAATACGGCACGTCCTTTTGGTGGTTGACGTTGCTGTTGCCGATCGGCGCGTTGGCTGTATGGTTGCAGGGAGATCGACGCCGTGCGGGGTTGGCGGTGCTGTCTTTGGCGTTGGCGTTTTTCCTCGGCACGTTCGGCGTGTTTTTCGTGACGAACGCCTATACGACGGCAACGTGCTATTCGGGAGAAAACACCGTTTGCGGACGGGTAGTGGAAAACGTTTGCACCGACGAAAATTGCATGGTAACGCTCGACGACGTCTATATCGACGGAAAAGCGGTGCAGGGCAAGCTCGTCGCGTACCTGCCTACCTCCTTTTATACCAACGTACGTCTTTCCGATCGGTTGACGCTCACGGGCGAAGTGGATACCAAGACCGAATTGTTCAGCGATTACGGCTTTCGTGCGTCCTCCGTCTACGACGACGTGCGCTACGCGGCTACCGTCGTTGCCGTGGAAGATTGTACGGTAACGGAGTATTCGTTCGATTTGTTCTTGTCCGTTCGCCAAGCGGTATACGATCGGTTGGATCGCGGAATGGATAAAACGACGGCGGCGGTTACGCGCGCGGTACTCGTCGGGGATACTTCGGCAATGGAAAGCGGCCTGTTGCAAAATATGCGTTACGGCGGCATTGCACACGTGTTCGCCGTGTCGGGTTTACACGTCGGCGCGCTGTACGCCTTTTGCTTGTTCTTGCTCTCCAAAACGCAATTGATCGAATTGCCGAAACCGATCAAATTCTTGTCCGTAGCGTCGATACTCCTTTTTTACGGCGGCGTTTGCGGCTACTCTGCTTCCGTCGTTCGCGCTACGGTTATGTGTTTGGCGTTCTATTTTGCGAACTTGACGCTCGGCGTGGCCGATCGTTTGGAAAACGTAGGACTGTCGGCGATCGTCGTTTGGTTTCTTTCGCCAATCTCCGTCTTTACGGCAGGCTTTCAACTCTCCTTTGCGGCAACGCTCGGGATCGTACTCCTGCAAAGACGGATCTACGCCCTCTTTCTCAAATTCGGCGTGTTCGTGCATTGCCGTAGAAAACGCATCACCGCGGCGGAGTACGAAGCCGACCGTTCGGAACGACCGCCGACGCTTTTCGAGGGCGCGATGCGCGCGGTAGGTTCTTTCCTGTCGGTAACGCTTGCGGCGCAAATAGCGACTACGCCGTTGTCATTACATATCTTCGGCTACGTGTCGGTATGGACGTTGCTGCTAAATTGTACGTTCGTGCCCGTCGTCAGCGCGGCGTTTTCCGTGTTGTTGGCGATCGCGTTCCTGTCCTGCCTGTTGCCCGTGGCGGCGAGCGGCGTACTTTTATACGTGCCGTCCGTGGTGTGGTCGGGGTTGCTGCTCGTCTTTCAAACGTTCGATTTCTCCGTGGGTTTGTTGCAAACGCTTACCGTACCGAGCGGCGCGCTGTGGTGCTATTACGGCGGCTGTTTGTTCCTCACCGACAAGTGGAACGCAGGCATACGCTACAAAACGGTTATGGCGTCGGCGTTTTTCGCGTTGTTTGCGGTGTTGCTCGTTTTGGTAAACGTATTCGTTTGACTTTTTATCGCTAAACGTGTTATACTATACGCATAGATTTCCGTAACGGAAAGGAGGAAAGGGAGTTTTGAAGTACGTAGATTTCCGTAAATTTACCGACGAGCACGGGGCGCTGCCCATCTATCTTTTCGAGGGGGAGGAAGTATACTTCCGCGAAAAGGGGGAGACGATGCTCAAATCGCGCTTCGTGCAGGATACCACATTAGACTACGCGTCGTTGGACGGCGCGACGTTGAAAGGGGACGGTATCCGCGCGTTGACGGACGCGGCGAATTGCTTTCCCTTCCTCTCGCAAAAACGAATGGTGCGCGTCAGCGAGTTTTATCCTACGGAAAAGGAATACGAAAGCTATTTGAAAGCCTTTTTCGACAATCCGCCGAGCGATTGCTTGCTTTTGATCGTGAACGGTGCGAAACCGAAGGCAGGGCAGGCTGCGTTGGCGAAAAAATCGAACGTTACCTACGTCGATTGTTCCCGTTCGGACGAAGAAACGATTAAGCGTTGGATCTACCTCACTTGCAAAAAAGAGGGAGTATTCACGGACGGCGTAACGTGCGGCAGGCTGGCGGCGTATTGCGTGTACGATATGGCGCGTATCGCCAACGAAACGGAAAAGATATTGTCCTACTTGCAGGCGACGGGTGGCACGCGCGTAACCGACGAGTTGGTGGACGAGTTGGTATATCCCGACTCCGAGTATAAGATATACGAATTGACGAACGCGTTGTCGCGAAAAAACTACGACGAGTACGTGCGGATCGTGAACGAGTTGTCTACGAAAGGGTTTAACGAAACGTCGTTGCTCTCTACGCTGGCGTCCTATTTCAAAACGCTGTACGAGGTGTCCTTGTGCAGGGGGAGCGATAAGGAAGTGGCGGCTGCTCTCGGCATAAAAGAATACGCGGCGAAAAAGAACCGCGAGCAAGCGGCGAAATTCGCAAAGGGCGCGCTCTTTCAAACGTATCGGGTGATCTACGGCGCGATCAGCGACGTAAAGTGCGGTGCGGTAACGCCGTCGGCGGCGTTGAAAACGGTATCCGCACGCTTATTTTTCGGCGAATAACGGAAAAAAAAGTGCAAATGGATATCGCAAACGCTTTATTTTTTGCGAAATTTTTTATATAATAAAAGTGTAATAGGTTTTTTAACGGAGGACGATTGCCGTGGGATTGCTTTCAATTACGGCGGAGTTTGCCAAAGTCGTCGAGGGCTTTAGCAACTTTTTCGCGAATTTTCAATGGATTTACGGGGTGGAGATTTTTTGCTTCTTCGTCTTGATTTTTTTCGTGTCCAAAGTGTTGCGCGATAACGACGCGACGAAACTTATGCTCATCTATTGGGCGGTGATCGTTTTGGTCGGTGCGTTTAACGTTTTCGATAGCAATTTGATCACGGACGAATTTTTCCTCTTCTTCCTTCTGTTGTTGTCGGCGTTTATGTTGATCTTGTTCAACGTCGAGGTAAAGAAAAGCTTGTGGGACGTTCATTCGTCTAAGGATAATTCGGACAAATCGACGGGCGGCAACGCGGAAATTCGTACGCAAGCGGATACCGAGCGTTGCATTTCCAACGTCATTAAGGCGTTGCAAAATATGTCGAAGAACAACGTCGGCGCGCTTATCGTGCTTTCGCGCGGTAGTTTGCCGAAACAAGTGTTGCAAAGCGGCGTAGAGATCGACGCGGAAATTTCCACGCAACTCATCGAAGGCGTGTTTTTCCCGAAAGCACCCTTGCACGACGGCGCAATGGTCATTCACGGGCATAAAATTCAAGCCGCAGGCTGTTTCTTACCGTTGACGCAAAAAACGAGCTATCCGAAAGATTACGGCACGCGGCATCGCGCGGCAATCGGAATCACCGAAGTAGCGAACGTCATTTCTCTCGTCGTGTCTGAGGAAACGGGTATCATTTCCATCGTCAAGCAGGGCAACGTAACGCGCTACGCCGATTACGATATGTTGGTAGATGCGCTGAAAGATTACTATTGGCAGGAAATGCCGTTGTCGGATAGAAGACGTGGCGGAGGTTTAAGATGAAGTTCGTCAATTTTTTGAAAAACGTATTCGTTTCTAAATTTTGGATAAAGGCGATTTCGCTGTTGTTGGCGTTTTTCGCGGTGATTTTATTGAACGTATGACGGAACGCCGTCCTGACGTAAAAGGAGTAGTATGAGTATTAAAGTATGTAAATTCGGCGGAACGTCTATGGCGGACGGCAACGTCATTTTGTCGGCGGCAAAGATTGTCGAAGCGGACGCCGCCCGTCGGTACGTAGTCGTTTCCGCACCCGGTAAACGATTCAGCGGCGATATCAAGGTTACGGACTTGTTGTATAAATGTTCGGACGCGTTGGAAAAAGGGGACGAGCAAACGTTTGAAGAGACGTTCGCGAAGATCCGTAAACGTTTTTTGACCATTCAAACGGAAGTCGGTAAAGACGTGGGTATGGAAGCTGCGTTAGAGGAAGTGTACGCGGCGGCGAAAGGCGGCGCGGGGCGCGACTATTGCGCTTCTCGCGGCGAGTTTTTGGCGGCAAAAATCATGGCGGCGGTTTTGGGCGTTCCCTTCGTAGACGCGACGGAATTCGTACGCTTTACCGCGGACGGCGCGTTGGACGAAGCGACGTTCGATAACGCGGCGAAAATTCTTTCGCAATATCCGCGTGCAGTCGTTCCCGGCTTTTACGGCTTAGGCTACGACGGGAAAGTTAAGACGTTTTCGCGCGGCGGCGGGGATATTTCCGGTTCGATCGTGGCGCGCGGCGTCATGGCGGACTTGTACGAAAACTGGACGGATGTCAGCGGCTTCTACGCTTGCGATCCCCGTATCGTATCTTCGCCGAAAGTGATGACCGAGCTTTCCTATCAAGAACTGCGCGAGTTGTCGTATATGGGCGCGAACGTCTTACATAGCGAAGCGATTTTCCCCGTACGTAGCGCAGGAATTCCCATTAGAATTTGCAACACCTTCCGTCCGCAGGACGCAGGAACGTATATCGTCAAAACGTCCACGCGCGACGTGCGCGAAAACGCCGTTACGGGCGTTGCAGGTAAAAAGGACTTCACCGTCATTTCTTTGGAAAAATCTATGATGAACTCCGAAGTCGGTTTCGTGCAAAAGGTATTGACGGTCATCGGCAACCACGGCATTTCTTTCGAGCATTTGCCGTCGGGTATCGATACGATGTCGTTGGTTTTGGATAACGAATACTTAAAGGACGGCGCGTTGGAACAAATTATGGACGAAATACGGCTTGCCGTTGCACCCGATAAGATCTACGCCCACGAAAACGTGGCGTTGGTGGCGACGGTGGGACACGGCATGACGAACACGATCGGTACTTCCGCAAGATTGTTCAAAGCTCTTGCCGAGGCACAAATCAACGTCATTATGATCGATCAGGGTTCGAGCGAGTTGAACATTATCGTCGGAGTGGATAACGCCGATTATACCAAGTGTATCGAAGCGATCTATAACGAGTTTTTTAACTGAGGAGAACGGTTGCAATGAAAGCTGTCGAGATCGATTTGGCGAAAGAATACGGCTTGGAGGGCTACGCCAAATTGCACGCCGTCGCGCTCTCTTGTCCGTGGGATACGGCAATGCCTTGGAAGCGTCCGGCGTTGATTGTCGTTCCGGGCGGCGGGTACGCGATGGTCAGCAATCGCGAGGGCGAGCCGGTGGCTTCGGTGTTCTTGGCGAAGGGGTATCAAGCGTTCGTGTTAAATTATACGGTCGGCGGCGAATACGGCTTACCCTATCCGCAACAGCTGTCCGAAATCGCCGCGGCGGTGGACTACGTTAAAAAGCACGCGGACGAATTTTCGGTAAATCCCGACGAAATATTCGTCGTCGGTTTTTCCGCAGGCGGTCATTTGGTCGGCGATTTATGCATAGAATACGCTTCCGTGCCGCAAATCACGGGCAAACCGTTAGATTGTAAACCGACGGCGGTGGGCTTATGCTATCCCGTAATTTCACAAAAGCACGGTCATCAGGGATCGTATCAAAACTTGCTCTACGGCTATTCGGACGAGGCGAAAGCAGAACTCTTACAAACGCTGAATTTGGACGAAAGCGTGACGGAAAGTACGCCGCCTGCATTTATATGGGCGACGGCAACTGATTCTTGCGTTCCGTGCGATAACGCTTTGCGCTATGCGACAGCGTTGGATAAACACGGCGTTTCGTTCGAGCTGCATATTTATCCCGAGGGCGAACACGGCATGTCCACAGGAACGAAAGAATTCAATCTCGACACGCCTGCACTTTCGCGCGTTTATCGTTGGGTAGACGAGTGCGATCGATTCTTCAAACGGTATGTCGCGGAACGGATATAAGGATATAGAAAAATAGAAGAAGCACCGCTTCCGTCGGTTGACGGGCGGTGCTTTTGCAATCAATCGAATATTCCCCGTGGAGTTTATCTACGGGTATTTTTATGCGTTTTATAAGAGAGTATCCAACGTAACGCCGTCCAAATACGATTGAATGGCGTCGTTCAAGCCCTGCCATAACGGTAGCGTTTTACACTCCGCTTTCTTGTCGCACGGCAAAGCGTCCTCCTTCAAACACGCGACGGGGGAGAGCGAGCCTTCCGTCAGGCGTAAAATGCTACCCACCGTATATTCGCTCGGTGCTTTCGTCAGCTTGTAACCGCCGCCCTTACCGCGCAGTCCGCTCAACAGACCGCCTCTCGTCAGCAAGACCAAAATACTCTCCAAATACTTTTCGGAAATGCCTTGTCGTCTGGCGATTTCGTCTAACCGAATGTATTCGCCATTCCCGTTTTGCGCAATATCGATCATCACGCGCAACGCGTATCTGCCCCTCGTGGAAATCATATTTTCCCTCCTTAACCTTCGCTTTGCATACAGTATATCAAAAAAAGAGAAAAAAATCAAGCGAAAACGTCGTCAAACCTATTGACAAGGTAGGTAAAAAGTGGTATAATTTCAACATACCAAAAAGGTAGGTTAAAAAAATGATCAATTTCTTCGAAAAATTAGTGCGGCATAACTTTCGCTTCGGGCGAATGTGTACACGGTTGTAAAAAAGGATAGACGAAAAAAATAAAAAGGAGAAAAAAAAGAAAATGTCTACATATAAATTTGAAACTTTACAACTGCACGTAGGGCAAGAAGAAGCGGATAGCGCGACGGCGGCGCGCGCCGTACCGATCTACGCCACGACTTCGTATGTCTTTAAGGACAGCGCGCAGGCGGAAGCACGCTTCTCGTTGACCGACGAGGGGAATATATACGGCCGTTTGACGAATACGACGCAAGCTGTGTTTGAAAAACGAATTGCCGCGTTAGAGGGTGGCGTCGCGGCGTTGGCGGTGGCTTCTGGTGCGGCTGCAATCACCTACACCTTGCAAGCGTTGGCGCAAAACGGCGGCAAAATCGTGGCGCAAAAAACGATTTACGGCGGTAGCTATAACCTCTTGGCGCATACGCTGCCGGCGTTTGGGATCACGACGACTTTCGTGAATATCCACGATCTTGCGGCTGTGGAGAAAGGACTGCGCGAGGGCGCGAACGCGCTGTATATCGAAACGCTCGGCAACCCCAACAGCGATATTCCCGATGTGGACGCGCTGTCGGCGTTGGCGCATAAATACGGAGTACCGCTCGTCGTGGATAATACGTTCGCCACGCCCTATTTGTTCCGACCGATCGAACACGGCGCGGATATCGTCGTACATTCCGCAACGAAATTTATCGGCGGACACGGCACGACGTTGGGCGGCGTAATCGTTGATTCGGGTAATTTCCCTTGGGAACGGTACGATACCTTTCCGCAATTTTTCAAACCGAACGCAAGTTATCACGGCGTAGCGTTTACGCAGGCGGCAGGTAGGGCGGCGTTCGTTACGTACGTGCGCGCGATCCTGCTTCGGGATACGGGCGCGACGATATCCCCGTTCGCGGCGTTTCTTTTGTTGCAGGGTACGGAAACGCTGTCGTTGCGCTTGGAACGGCACGCGGAAAACACGAAAAAGGTAGTGGAGTATCTCTCTCGGCACGCGCAGGTAGAGAAAGTCAATCACCCGTCGTTGGCGGAACACCCCGATCACGCGTTGTATGAAAAATATTTCCCGAACGGCGGTGCGTCTATCTTTACCTTTGAAATCAAAGGCGGACGAAAGGAAGCGCACGCGTTTATAGACGGGTTAAAGATATTCTCGTTGCTTGCCAACGTCGCGGACGTGAAAAGCCTCGTGATCCATCCTGCCACGACGACGCATAGTCAGTTGTCCGCGGAAGAACTTGCCGAACAGAACATCAAACAAAACACCGTTCGTTTGTCTATCGGCACGGAGCATATCGACGATATTCTCGCCGACTTGGAAAACGGCTTCCGTGCCGTTCGGGAGGGGTGAGCATGTCGAAAATATACGCTTCCGTTGAAGAATTGATTGGCAATACACCCCTTGTCGAATTGACGGGCGTGGAACAGGAATACGGTTTGTCGGCGCGGTTGTTGGCGAAGATAGAAAGTTTTAACCCCGCAGGTTCGGTAAAAGACCGTATCGCAAAGGGAATGATAGACGATGCGGAGGCGCGCGGCGTGCTTCAACCGAATTCTACGATCGTCGAACCGACGTCCGGAAATACGGGGATCGGGCTTGCGTTTGTAGGGGTGCGGCGCGGTTATCGCGTACTCTTGGTTATGCCTGAAACGATGTCGATTGAACGTCGCCGTATGATGAAAGCGTACGGCGCGGAAATCGTATTGACGGAGGGCGCGAAAGGCATGAAGGGCGCGATTGAAAAAGCTAAAGAACTGCTTGCACAAATTCCGCATGCCGTTACGCTCGGACAGTTTACGAACGGTGCAAACCCTAAAACACACTTTGAGACGACGGGACGGGAAATTTATCGCGATACCGACGGGGAAGTAGACGTGCTTGTTGCAGGCGTGGGCACGGGCGGTACACTGACGGGTACGGGAAAATATTTGAAATTGAAAAAACCGAATTTCAAAGTGGTGGCGGTTGAACCTGCTTCTTCCGCATTGTTGAGTACGGGTAAAGCCGGCTCGCATAAAATTCAAGGCATCGGTGCGGGCTTTTTACCGGATACGTTGGATGGGAGCGTTTACGACGAGGTGATTGCCGTAACGGACGAGGCTGCGTTTGCGGCGAGCCGAAAAGTCGCGAGGGTAGAAGGCTTACTCGTGGGGATTTCATCGGGCGCGGCGTTGCACGCGGCAATCGAGGTGGCGAAGCGAACGGAAAACACCGGAAAAACGATTGTCGTCATCTTTCCGGACACAGGGGACAGGTATTTGTCTACGCAGCTTTTTGATGACGAAAAGGAGTAAAAACGCATGATATATTTGGATAACGCCGCGACGACGAAATTAGGGCGCGGCGCGTTGCAGGCAATGTTGCCGTACTTGACGGAAGAATACGGCAATCCGTCGAGCTTATATGCGCTCGGACAACGGGCGGCGGAGGGCGTGCAAGACGCAAGACGACGCATTGCCGCGCGGCTCGGTTGCGATAGCAACGAAATCTTTTTTACGTCGGGCGGCAGCGAGGCGGACAATCAAGCGATTCTTTCGGTTGCGGCACTCGGCGCAAGAAAGGGAAAGAAGCATATCGTAACCACGGCGTTCGAGCATCACGCCGTGTTGCATACCGTGGAAAAATTAAAGAAACAAGGGTACGAAGTTACGCTGTTGCCCGTCGGTACAGACGGAATCGTAACGGCGGAGCAGGTGGAAAACGCGATACGCGACGACACTTGTTTGGTCAGCGTTATGTACGCCAACAACGAGATCGGCACGGTGCAACCCGTAGCGGAAATCGGCGCGGTTTGTCGTAAACGCGGCGTACTCTTTCATTCGGACGGCGTACAGGCGGTAGGGCATTTGCCGATCGACGTGCGACGGGATTCGATCGATTTGCTCTCCCTTTCCGCTCATAAATTCCACGGCCCGAAAGGCGTCGGCGCGCTGTACGTGCGAAAGGGGATTCCGTTGACGAACTTGATCGAGGGCGGCGCGCAGGAACGCAGTAAACGCGCAGGAACGGAAAACGTCGCGGGGATCGTCGGTATGGCGGCGGCGTTGGACGAGGCTTGCAACGAAACGGACGGGGTAACGGAACGCTTGCGCGCACTCCGCGAGCGCTTAATCGACGGCTTGCAAGTAATTCCGCACGCCGCGCTGAACGGGGATCGGCATAGACGGTTGCCTTCGAACGTCAGTTTTTGCTTCGAGGGGATCGAGGGCGAATCGCTATTGTTGACGTTGGACGATATGGGAATATGCGCTTCGTCCGGTTCGGCGTGTACGTCCGGTTCGCTCGATCCGTCGCACGTCCTGCTCGCAATCGGTAGACCGCACGACGTCGCGCACGGCTCGCTTCGGTTGACGCTTTCGCGCGAAACCACGGCGGCGGAAGTGGACTACACGATCGAGGCGGTGAAAAGGACGGTGGAAAAATTGCGTGCCATGTCCCCCGTATGGCGCGAATTGATAGAAGGAAAACGGAAGTTTATCATTCCGTAACGAAAGGAGAAAAAGTATGGCGTTATATAGCGAAAAAGTAATGGATCATTTCCGCAATCCGAGAAACGTCGGCGTGATCGAAAACGCGGACGGTGTGGGTGAAGTGGGCAACGCCAAGTGCGGCGACATTATGAAGATATATCTTAAAATCAAGGACGGCACGATCGAGGATGTCAAGTTTGAAACGTTCGGCTGTGCAAGCGCGATCGCGTCCAGTTCCATGGCGACCGAATTGATCAAAGGACAGCCGCTTTCCGAAACGTTGGCGTTGACGAATAAGGCGGTGGCAGAATCGTTGGACGGTTTGCCCGCGCATAAATTGCATTGTTCCGTGCTCGCGGAAGAGGCGATCAAACGGGCGATTCAAGACTATTACGAACGTACGGGAATTGAGTACGACCGCGCGGCGTTTGCTGCCTGCGACGAGCATTGTTCTTGCCACGGCGATTGAGGAAAGCGAAGGATAGAAAAAAGTGCCTTGCGAAAGAAAGCAAGGCACTTTTCCTATTCATTTTTTTGTCAAGGCGCGTCGGGTGTATCGGTTAAAGTGAAGCTGTAATCGATATTCGGGTTTTCGTCCAACAGCGCGCGCACGAATTTTTCAAACCACTCTTCCCGAACGGTTACGACGATAAACTGTTCTCCGAAATAGACGGACAGTTTTTTACAGTCGGTATCCTGTACGATCGAGGTAACGTCTTTCACGGAGAATTTACTCGTGATAAAGCCGTAGTTCAACCATAAGTTGCCGTCTTGCACGACGTATTCCGACTTGCTCAATACGCTGATAACGAGTAGCACGGCAAAGATACAAACCGCGATCAGGAAGGGGTATTTGATGACGTCGGTAAACTCGTGTATGCCGAACGTTACGATGCGCCATATCGATACGCCGATTGCCACGGCGCACAAAACGAGCACCGCCGCGCATAAAATATGGATTGTTTTGCTAAATTGTAAGGGAAATGATTTTGCGTTTTCGCTCTTTTTCATATCGTCGTCCTTGCCCATCGCGAGGTGAAAAATACGCTTTCGCCGTCGGGCTTGCTCCGTTTTTCGTTTTCTCTATTATACCACGCTTTTTTGAAAAACGCAACCGATATTTCACCCTCGTCGTTGCACGGAGAAAAAATAAACGGAAATTATCACAAAACGAATAAACTTGCTTGCTAATTGCGACGAATCATAGTATAATAATAGGTATGAGTCAAGATCAAGCAATACAAGAAGAAAATTTGAATAACGAAGAAGCCGCGTTGGAGGCGAAGCAATTTCGCAAAATGACGCAAACGCCCGTGCCTCGTTTGGTGATCGGGTTGGGTATACCCACTATGTTAAACATGATGGTTACGTCGCTGTATAATTTGGCGGATACCTTTTTCGTGTCGGCGTTAGGGGATCGCGCGACGGGCGCAGTCAACGTCGTGCTGTCGTTGATGTCCATTATCCAAGCCATCGGCTTTACGTTCGGTATGGGCAGCGGCAGTATCGTGTCAAAACTCCTCGGCGCGAGGAAACGGAAAGAAGCGAACGAGGTTACCTCCTCTTCTTTTTTTGCCGTCGGTGTGATCGGCGTGTTGATTATGGTTTTCGGGTTGCTCTTCCTAACGCCTATGCTGCGTTTGTTGGGCGCACCGCAAGAACTCGACGGCGCGAAAACGACGCTTGATTTCGCAAGGGAGTACACGCTGTATATCTTGCTGTCCGCGCCCTTTATGTGTATGTCGTTCGTGCTGAATAACGTTTTGCGTGCGGAGGGGAAAGCCACGCTTTCTATGCTGGGGCTCGTTACGGGCGCAGTCGTTAACGTCGCGTTAGATCCGCTGTTGATTTTCGTGGCGAATATGGGTATGACGGGCGCGGCGGTGGCGACGTGTGCAAGTCAAATACTCAGCTTCGGCATTTTGTTGGCGTTGTTCCTGTCGGGTAAGACGATCACGCGCGTGCGTTTCTCGTCGATTTCCAAACGATTCGCGTTGTATAAAGACGTCGTCGTTACGGGCTTCCCGTCCTTTTGCAGACAAATGCTCGCCAGCCTTTGTACCGTCATGCTCAATTGGGCGGTGCAACCGTACGACGGCGCGTTGGCTGCGGTCGGCGTCGTGCAAAAGGTATTCATGCTCGCGTTCTCCATTTCCCTCGGTATCGGACAGGGCTATCAGCCCGTTTTGGGGTACAATTACAGCGCAAAGCGGTTCGATCGCGTACGCTCGGCGTATCTCTTTACCCTGTGGTTCGCTATGGGCTTGATGGCTTGTTTCGCCGTCGCTTGTTATATTTTCGCTCCGCAAATTTTGAACGCCTTTTTAAGCGAGTCGCCGAACGCCGTAGAAATCGGCGTGCTTGCGTTGCGTTTGCAATGCTTGTGCATGCCGCTGTTGCCGTTGAATTTCATGGTCTGCGTTTCCTATCAGGTCGTGGGAAATAAGGCGATCGCGGCGTTGCTTTCGGTGTCGCGGCAAGGCTTGTTTTATATCCCTGCCGTCGTCGTGCTGCCTGCCGTATTCGGACTGTTCGGCGTGCAGTGTTGCCAGTCCGTTTCCGATCTTTGCGCCTTCCTGTTCGCTATTCCGTTCACGATGCTCTTTTTCAAGCAACTGAAAAAAGCGGAGGTGCAGTCGAATACGGAAGAAAAATTGCAAGCGGAGTTTACGGCTGCGGAGTAAAACGCGTTTAAATATTGAGGTAGAATATATGGTAGATTGTATCGTAATCGGTAGCGGCGTCGCGGGAATTTCCGCCGCGTTGACGTTGCAGGCGAACGGCAAAACGTTTATGCTGTTCGGAAAATCGACGTTGTCGGAAAAGATTGCGAAAGCGGAGAAAATTCATAACTATCCCGGGGTTGCCGATACGACGGGACAAGCGTTTGCGACGGCGTTGCAAGAGCAGCTTTCGCGCGCGAATATCACCGTTACCGAAGAAAAGGTATCGGGCGTGTACGCGTTGAAAGAGAAATTCGGCGTGGCGACGCAAGAGGGCGGCTATTACGAGGGTAAGACGATCGTCTTCGCCGGCGGCGTCGAGAACGTGAAAACGATCGACGGGGAACGAGAATTTCTCGGACGCGGCGTAAGCTATTGCGCTACCTGCGACGGTTTTTTGTATAAGGATAAAACGATCGCGGCGTTGTGTACGTCGAAGGGTTTGGAACACGAAGTGGAGCATTTGGCGTCGTTTGCCAAACGGGTATATTTGATCGCAATGTATAAAGAAGTGTCGGTGCAAGCGGAAAACATAACGGTTTTGCGGAAAATGCCGATCGCGATCACGGGCGAAAAGCGCGCGGATACCCTCGTCTTTGCCGACGAACGGTTGCCGATCGACGGCT
This sequence comes from uncultured Clostridia bacterium, assembly GCA_964504025.1. Classification (GTDB taxonomy): domain Bacteria; phylum Bacillota; class Clostridia; order Christensenellales; family Borkfalkiaceae; genus Scatosoma. The sequence continues at coordinate 2,037 of CAZDCO010000020.1, read as the reverse complement.
TTTTCGCTTTGCGCGAAAGCTTTTCCCCGACGGTGCTGCTCGGTAATTTGCAAATGCGCGACGGGCATATCGACGTAACGAGGGATATGCAAACGAATATCGACGGTTGCTTTGCCGCAGGCGATTGTACGGGTAGACCGTATCAATACGCCAAGGCAGTGGGCGAAGGCAACGTGGCGGCGCACTCCGTATGCCGCTATTTGTCGGGACGAAAGGGATAAGGAAGAATAGGGGGCAGGTATGCAACGAAAGGGGAAAGAACGGGTAATTTTACATTCCGATTTGAATAATTTTTTCGCTTCGGTAGAGATTGCCTTGCACCCCGAATACGCAGGCAAACCGCTAATCGTTTGCGGCGATCCCAAGGAACGGCACGGAATTGTGCTCGCCAAAAACGAAGAGGCGAAAAAGTTTGGGGTAAAGACGGGCGAAACCGTCTATTCCGCGTTGAATAAATGTCCGAAACTGTTGAAGGCGTCGTCGCATTTTTCAGAGTATAAGAAGTACTCCCGTCTCGTGCGAGAAATTTACGGTAGATATACCGAAAAGATAGAGGAATGTAGCATTGACGAGTGCGCTTTGGACGTTACCGAGAGCGTTTTGCTGTTCGGGAGCGGCGAAGAGATTGCGCATAAGATACGCAAAGCGGTGAAAGAGGAGCTCGGGTTGACCGTTTCCGTCGGCGTCAGCTTTAACAAAGTGTTTGCAAAGCTCGCGTCCGAACTCAAAAAGCCGGACGCCGTTACGGTGATTGATCGGGAAAATTACGAGGAAAAAGTATATCCTTTGCCCGTTACCAACCTCTTGATGGTGGGCGGTGCGACGGCGTGTACCTTGCGCGATATCGGCGTGTATACGATCGGCGATTTAGCAAACGCCGACGAAGCGCTGTTATCGCGGTTTTTAGGAAAACGGGGTGGGCAGATACGCGTTTACGCGCGCGGCGAGGACGACGAAGAGGTGCTTTGGGAACGCGGCAAAGAGGACGTGAAGTCGGTGGGTAATTCGTTTACGTTGCCGAAGGACGTTACCGACCGCGAAGAGATTAAGCGTTGGTTGTACGTGTTGTCGGAAAGCGTGGCGTCGCGTATGCGCGATGCGAACGTCGGGCGTGCGAGTACGGTACACGTAGTCGTCCGAGACGACACGTTGGCGTTTTTCACCTTTCAAACGAAAATATCGCCGACCGCGCTGTGCGGCGATATTGCACGAGAAGCGTTCGCGCTCTTTTGTAAACGGTACCCGACGGGCGCGAAAGTGCGTATGATCGGCGTAACGACGTCGGGTTTCGATCGTAACGTTCGACAGTTGACGATCGACGAAGCGACGGGCGAGCGGCGGTATGAAAAGCAGGAACGCGTAGAAAACGCCGTGGCGCGCCTGCGCGAAAAGTACGGCTACGCCGCCTTGCAAAGGGGAGTCGTGCTGCAAGACGAGCGGTTGGACGGTTTGGATATCAAATCGCAAAAGGAAGAGAAAACGGACGACGAATAATCGTTCAGGATAGAGAAGCCCCGTCCGTCGGCGAATTTGCCGACGGACGGGGCTTGCTCGTTTACCGTCTAAAAAATAAAAAACTGCGCGATCCTTCGTTGCCGAAACTTACCGAAGCGGAAACGCCGCAGGTGACTCCTGCAAAGCTACCTTATGGCACACGCAAACTATCCGTTTAGTGCTGCTACGTTCCCGTCCTGACACGGTTCGCGGCGTTGCGTTGCATAAGACCTTGCGATCAACGTTCCTTACGGCGCGCAGCCTTCCATACGTTTCGTCGAGAAAGGCGTTCAGCTCTGCTATAGCGGATTGCAGATATAGGGTGCCGCTACCTCCCCGCCTACGCGCAGCTTTTATATTATACAACATCTTTTTGGAAAAAGCAACCGTTTTTTTGCTATTTTTTCCGCCTTTCTTAGAAAAACGTCGCGAACCTTGTCGCGAAAAGGGAGTTTTTACCTGATTTTGCATTGACAAACTTTCGTAAAGGGAGTATAATAAGGTAGAAAAATTACGATGGTAAAGTATCAAGGAGTGTAGAGC
>CAZDCO010000019.1:0-26221 GCA_964504025.1 uncultured Clostridia bacterium | reverse complement strand
CGAATATCCGCGCTTAAACTGTCGCCGATCCACACGGCGTTTGCCCTATTGAAGCATACGAACGGCGTCTAACCCCTCCAACACCTGTAAATGACCGGCGTTGTACTCTTTATTTTCGCTTTTCGTTTCCTTATCCTGTTCCTTTGCCATTTGTATCCTCGTGCTGTTTTCGTCGTATTTTTTCAGTTTTTCACGTTAAAAATACACCATTATAGCCTATTATAACACCTTTTTCCTTTTTTTTCAAACGTTTCAACCGCTTTTTTTGCTTAGAAGTCCGATTTTTTCAAAAACGTCAATATTTCCGAATACGATCGTGCTTCCGCCGTGGGAAGGATAGTCCCCTCTCTCTTTTTACCGCGCGGATTGAACCATACGCTGCAAATATTCGCTTCGTTCGCCGCGCGAATATCCGCGCTTAAACTGTCGCCGATCCACACGGCGTTTGCCCTATTGAAGCCGTCGATATGCTCCGTAACGTACCGCGTATAGACGGGCGACGGTTTATCTGCACCCACCGCTTGCGAAATGAACGCCTCTTTTGCGTACGCCCATAAACCGCACAGCGTAAACCGCGAACGCTGTATCCACTCCGTTCCGTTCGTAACGATATACACCGTACCGAGCTTGCACAACTCTTGCAAAAAGCACTCCGCGCCGTCGATATACAGCGGACGAGTAGCAAGCGCGTGCATATACCCCTCGTTAAACCGATCGCCGTCGATACCGTCCACGCCGATTTCCCGTAAATAGATTGAGAAACGAGTTTTTATCAGCTTGTCGCGCGTGATTTCTTTGCGTTCCAACGCCTGCCAAAGTCCGTCGTTGATACGCCGAAAGCTCGTCAAGCGTTCTTCCGACCACGGTAAAGCGAAGCTTTCAAACGCCGACTGCAACGCCAACGCCGACGAAGCGTGAAAATCTAACAACGTATCGTCCGCATCCACCAAAAATATATTTTTCATTCGTCCATCCTTTATCGTTTTAACACGGCAAGTTCTTTCAACGCGCGCGTATAGGCTATATACAATTCGCTATCGGACATACCCTGCGGCGCGACGACGACGGAAGTAAATTCTAACCCCTTACTTTCGTAGACGGTCATCACGTTGATTTTGCTACGCGACACTTTTCCTTTTTGCGTGAGATCGTTATATGCTTTCTTCATAAGCAGCGGCTTGTTTTCCTCGCTACAAATGATCGTTTTCAAGCCCTTTTTATTTTTGAAAAACGAGTGTATTTCGCGCGGTTCGATCGTACGCACGGCAGGACCGTCGAAGCCGATCGGTTGCATATCCACGTGCAATTCGTCCGCGACGTATTCCACTACCTGATTCGTATTGCGATAGTTTTGATCGAGCGTATACACTTGGAATAACGGGAAAGTTTCCGCCCACGAACGCACGCCGCGCCACGGCGTAACGTTTTGCGCAATATCTCCGAACACGTTAAATGCGGCTTTTTTATTGATCCTACGCAACAAGTCGTATTCGCAAGAGGAAATATCCTGCGCCTCGTCCACGAATACGTACGCGTACGCAGGCGAAAGTTTTTGCGTAATTGCCGCGCAAACGGTACAAAGCGCGTAGGCGTCCGAACGGCATAACTTCGGAAAGTTTACGCCGAATTTTTGTTTATATTTCTTCACCGTTTCCTTATAGAAATAGCGCGCGATATCGATAAAGCCCTGTCCCGAACCGATGGCGCAAAACGCTTTTTCGCCGCGTAAATACCGATAAAATTCGCCAAACGCTACCGTGCCGTCCGCCATACGCGCAATCTTTTCCGAAAGGGTGCGCGCCTCTTCTACGATCTCTTTACGCCGTTCGATACGGTCGGCGTACGTATATACATCCACGCCGCCGATCTTTTGCTTGAATCGCGCCAAATCGGATATTTCCTTTTCCAACCCGACGATTAAATCGTCCAACGCGGCGACGCTCTCTTCCGCGATCCGCTCTCCGTAACGGGACACGAACGCCGCACTCTTATAAAAACTACTCATTTGGCGATAGAAATAATCGGGTGATTTCGCGTTTTCGCTACGCAGCGTGCCGCCCAAAAAGTCCTCCACGTCCAAAACGCAGTTCATCCAGTCACGGAACGGTCGGGTATAGTATAAACCGCCCTCTTTCTTCTCCTTAATTTCGCCGAGTACGGCGCGACGCACGCGCATGGAAGCGTTTTTCACCTCTTCGTACACGCGCAACTGTTTACGGCAGGAAGAGAGAATATCACGAATGAAATCGGCACATTCTTCCCCCGTCAGTAAACCGTATAGATCGTCGTAAATCTTATGCGTTTTCTTGCGCACGTCCGCAACGAATTTCGGGGAATATATATATTGTAAGTATTCGATCGGTTCTTGTTGCGAGGGATCGATTCTATCTTCGATATCGATCTTTTCGTTCTTCAACACTTGCAGGAAATATTCGTACGCCGTAACCGTCTTGACGCGTTCCAGCTCTAATATCTCCGCAAGCTCGTCGATAAAAGCGTTAAACGAATTGCTCGGCGTGATGACGAGTACGTCTCGCGGTTTTATATTTTCGTTATTATACATCAAATAGCTGAGGCGGTGCAACATAACCATCGTTTTACCGCTACCAGCGCACCCCTGCAAGACGAAATTATCCCGTTCGGGACGGGTGATGATATCGTATTGTTTTTCCTGTATCGTCTGTATAATATCCCTGATCGCCGTTTCTTCTTTACGGGTACGGATAATTTCACGCAGGAAGGGATCGAGTACGTTTTCTTCGTCGCGATCGGCGATTTCTTCCGCCGACAGGTAACCTTTCAAGGACAAATACTCGTTCTTAAAATCGAGCAAGTCGCCGCTCTTGGTGCGAATCGCCCTACGCAAGACCGTTTTATATTCGTATTCGTTAATCTTAAACGCCGAACAACTCTTTTGGTAATAGCGACGGGCGAGCGGTGCGCGCCAGTCTACGATTTCCAACTTAACGTCCCCTTTCTTGCCGATATAATAGCCGTTGTATCCCTCGCCGTTATCCACGAGGTCCATACGGGCGAAGTACGGTTCGTCGAAAAAGGGACGGAACGATTCGATCTTCTTCTTCCGCTCTTCTATCTCCGCCAAAATCGACTTAATCCTTCGATAATTCTCCGCTTGGTTTTCCTTATCCTTTTCCAAGCGCGCAATTTCTTCCAGCGCCGAACGTATCGCTTGTTTATGCGTACGAATACGAGCGATACGCAACATTTGCAATACCGCCGCGAGATGCTCTTCCTCGTAAACGCGTTGCGCGTCGTCGTCCAACAAGGACAAGAACCACGCCTTATCGCCGCTCTTCTTCGGTTCGAGCAATTCCGTCATTTTTTCGTATGAAAGTCTTTCCACAAAAAACGCTCCTTTTGCACTTCTAATCATAATAGCATATTTGCAAGGAAAATGGAATAGTTTTTTCGAATTTTTTTGAAAATTTTTTGTTTTCGGCATAAAAAAAGCCTTTACCGTGAAAAGTAAAAGCTTTTTCGTTCGTTTACATTTTATCGGGAATACCGATACCCAGCAAGGCAAACGCGTTTTTCAACGCTTGCAACGTCGCACCTGTCAACGCCAAGCGGAAGTTTTTCGTCTTTTCGTCCTCCGCCGACAAAATTTTACAATCGAAATAGAATTTGTTGAACTTTTGCGCGACGTCCACTGCGTAGCGCGCCACGAGCGAGGGTTCGTATTTCTCCGCCGCAGACGCAACCGTTTCGGGGAACACGGAAACGGCTTTGACTAGCTCGATCTCTTCCGTCGTCAGTGTCGGAATTTCAAACGTTTTCACTTCGCCGCCCTTTTGAAGAACCGATTTCGCTCTCGCGCAGGTATATTGTACGTATACGCTCGTTTCACCGTCGAACGTCAACACTTTGTCGTACGAGAACACGATATCTTTGATCTTATTGTTATACAACGCGCCGAAGATTACCGCGCCGACGCCGACCTTTTTTGCGACGTCTTCCTTGTTCTCCAAATCGGGATTCTTCTCGTCGATTACCGTATACGCCTTTTCTATACACTTGTTGATAACGTCTTCTAAGAAGACTACGTTACCCTTACGCGTAGACATCGTCCCCTCTTCCAAAGATACCATACCGTACGCGACGTGTACGAGATCTTTTGCCCAAGGCTTATCCATCAATTCGAGCACCTTAAAGAACTGCTTGAAATGCAAATTCTGTTGATACGCAACGACGTACAAGCATTTGTAAAAATCGTATTCCTTTTTACGGTATGCGGCGGCTGCCATATCGCGCGTGGCGTACAGCGACGTACCGTCCGATTTCAGAATAATGCAAGGCGGCATGCCGTACGCTTCCAAATCGACGACTTGCGCGCCGCGGCTTTCGGTAAGCAAGCCCTTTTCACGGAGCTCGTCCACGATCGGTTGCATTTTATCCGAATAGAAACTTTCGCCTGCGTACGAATCGAAGTGGATATCAAGCATATCGTATATCTTTTGCACGTCCTTTAAGGTCAAGTCCTTAAACCAGTGGAAAAGGCGCAAACATTCCTCGTCGCCCTGTTCGATCTTTTTGAAATACGCACGCGCCTCGTCGTCGTATTCGGGGTGTTCTTCCGCTTCGCGGTGGAAACGGACGTACAATTCGTTCAACGCGCGAATGCCGCCCTTTTCTACCGTTGTTTTATCTCCCCAACGCTTATATGCGGAAATCAACTTGCCGAATTGCGTACCGTAGTCGCCCAAGTGGTTGATACCGATCGCCTTATAACCGAGGAAGTTATAGATACGGTACAGCGCACCGCCAAGTACCGTCGTGGAAAGATGCCCGATATGGAAAGGTTTTGCGATATTGATCGACGAGTAGTCGATACACACGGTCTTGCCTTCCCCTTGCGTGGACGAACCGTAGCCGTCCCCTTCGGCGAAAATCTTTTCCAACGTCGCACGGACGAATCCGTCTTTGTTGATCTTAAAGTTCAAATATCCGTTCACGGCGGACACTTCGCTGACGACGTCGTCCGTATCGATCGTCGCGCGCAAATCCTCCGCGATGGCTACGGGGCTTTTTCTAAGCGTTTTCGCAAGCTTGAAGCAGGGCAACGCGTAATCGCCCATCTCCGTGTTCGGAGGAAGAGCCAACATGGTATAGATCTCTTCGGCGGAAACGCCGTCTACTTTGATTTTTTCGGAAATGTATTTCTTATAGTCCATAAATCGTACCTTTATCGTTTTTTTACCATACTACTATACCACATTTTTTTAATTTCGGCAAGTATTTTTCTATTTTGGGCAACTTTAATTTGCCAAATTTTAATTTTTATATTATAATAGATGAGAAATTTTTGGAAAATAAGGATGAACGATTATGAAATTAGGTGTTGTAGGACTCCCGAACGTAGGAAAGTCCACTCTCTTTAACGCAATCACGCACGCCGGAGCGGAATGTGCGAACTATCCCTTTTGTACGATCGAGCCGAACGTCGGCGTAGTCGCCGTGCCCGACGAGCGTTTAGATAAACTTGCCGCGCTCTACAACAGCAAAAAAGTTACCCCTGCCGTAATCGAATTCGTCGATATTGCAGGTTTGGTAAAAGGCGCGTCGAAAGGCGAAGGTTTGGGAAACAAATTTTTATCCCATATCCGTGAAGTGGACGCGATCGTGCACGTCGTGCGTTGCTTCGAGGACTCGAACATTACGCACGTTGACAACAAGATCGATCCCGTTACCGATATCGAAACGATCAATCTAGAGTTAGTTTTGTCCGATATGGAAGCGGTGCAAAACCGTATGAACAAAGTGAAAGTGCAGGCGCGCGGCGGCACGGATAAGAAGGCGGCGGAAGAATACGCCTTTTTGGAAAGGTTGTACGCCCACCTCGAAAGCGAAAAGCCTGCGCGCAGCTTCCCCTTTACCGAAGAGGAAACGGAGTTTATGAAAAACTGCTTCCTCTTGACCGTGAAGCCCGTCATCTACGCGGCGAACATCAAGGAAAGCGATATGGGCAAGGACGAAGATTCGTTGCCGTTCGTCGTCAAAGTGAAAGAATTTGCCGCCAAGGAAGACGCGGAAGTGTTGGTCATCTGTGCCAAGACGGAAGAAGAGTTGTCGCAAATGGACGCCGAAGACAAGGCGTTGTTCATGGAAGAATTTGGGCTTGGCGAAAGCGGTTTGGACAGGCTGATTAAAAAATCGTACGCCCTGCTCGGCTTAATCTCCTATCTCACGGCAGGCGAAAAGGAAACGCGCGCTTGGACGATCGTCAAAGGCACGAAAGCACCGCAAGCCGCAGGTAAGATCCATACCGACTTTGAAAAAGGTTTTATCCGCGCGGACGTCGTCAACTGGGAAACGCTCTTGACGCTTGGCTCGATCGCCGCGGCAAAGGAAAAAGGCAAGGTGCGTTCGGAAGGTAAAGAGTACGTCATGCAAGACGGCGACGTCGTAGAATATTACTTCAACGTTTCTAAAAGCAACAAATAAGAGAAAAACGGGCAAGAACGAACGCGTTCCTGCCCGTTATTTTATTTATTTCCGATTAGAGTATTCCCCGTTCCGTCAAATACTCCTCTACGATCGCAGCTGCCGAATACACCGTATCCGCGCACGAACGCTTTTTATAATATTCCCCGTCGCGCGGAGAGGCTTCTCCCCCGACTTCGACCGCCACGTGCATATTTTGCAACAATTCGCCACAAATCAAACTGCCCTGCGCCTCCTTAAAGCGTGCGCATAACCGTTGCGTGATCGCGTACGTTTCCTTTTTGTTCGCCACGTCGATTTCCGACGACCCGAACAGCAAGCCGATCACGACGACCATACCGCTTACCGCACCGCACGTAAAGCGCAACCTGCCGATTCCGCCCCCGAACGGCAACGTTAACCGCAACAACTGCTCGCGATCGACGGAAAGCAAGTCTTCAAAAGCAAGCACGACCGCTTGCGAACAGGTATATCCTTGAATAAAATACTCTTTTGCCCTATCAGCTCTTGACATTTTTTCTCTCCTTTGTTATAATTATCTATATTATGGAAAAACTATTTCATACCAACGTAACGGCGTTTGCCTCGACCGACGATGCGTTGCGCGCCCTTTTTCAACGGTTCTTTTACCTGCACGACGTGCGTATCGTCCGAAAGAACGGAAAACCGTATTTGGAAAACGCACCGCAACCGCTCTATTTTTCGGTATCGCATACCAACGACGAATTGTTCATCGCCGTCAGCGATAAAAACGTGGGCGTAGACGCGGAAAAAGCGTGCAGGCGCGTAGAGTACGAGCCGATTTTGAAACGCTTTTCGCCGTCGGAACGACGGGAAATCGCCAACGCCGACGACTTTTTACGGCACTGGACGATCAAGGAAAGCGCCGTCAAGTGGTTGGGCGGCACGCTCGCGCACGACTTGCGAAAGTTGCAATATGCGAACGGCAAACTCCTTTACGAAGGCGAGCCGTTTCCCGTTCCCCTTTCCATTTTGCGCCAAGACGACGTATGGATCGCCGTATGTTGCGAAAACGATTTTTCGCAAGCGGAACGGATAGAAATAGTATAACATATCCACAACGAAAAAACAACCCCTTTGGGAAGAAAACAAACGACAGGAGAAGAAAAAATGATCGGTGCAGTGATTGCAATGGAAAGCGAAGCAAATATTTTGCTTAAAAAAATGAACGTTGTCCGCTCTTTAACGGTGAGCGGTAAAAAAGTATACGTCGGCTCGGCGTACGGCAAGGAAACAGCCGTATGCGTTTGCGGCGTAGGTAAAGTGAACGCCGCGCTCGGCGCGCAGCTACTCGTTAGCAAATTCGACGCGGAAATTTTGTTGAATTTCGGCGTGGCTGGCGGTTTGAACGACGGTACGAAACTTTGCGAGGTATATCAAATCGGCGAAGCGGTACAATTCGACTTCGACTTGGCGCAGTTGAACGGAACGCCGATCGGAACGCTGAACGAATACGACGAACCATACCTTGCCCTTCGCACGACGAACGCGCCCTTCCCCGTGAAAAAACTCGGCACTGCCGATCGGTTCAATGACAGCAAGAGCGATTACGCGCTGCTGACGGACACGTTACACGCCGATATTCGCGATATGGAAGGTGCGGCGATCGTACAGGCGGCGTACGCGGCGCAGTTGCCCGTATACTCGGTAAAAGCCATTTCCGACGTAGCAGGCAGCGGTAGCACCACCGAACAGTTTTTACAAAACAAGGAACGGGCGTTGAAGAATTTGCAAGCGGCGTTGTCCGTCGTATTCGACAATTTATAACGCCGTAAGAGGATATACGAATGATCGATTTAAGCGACTGGAACGAACGACTTGCGCCGCTATTCGCGGACGAGCGGTATCAAAACATACGAAAATTTTTAATCGAGGAATATAAAACGCACATCGTATATCCCGACATGTACGATTTGTATAACTGTTTCCGATACACTCCCTTTTCCAAAGTGAAAGCGGTGCTACTCGGACAAGACCCCTATCACAACGAAGGACAGGCGCACGGACTGTGCTTTTCCGTGCAGGACGGCGTCAAAAAACCGCCCTCGTTGGAAAATATTTTCAAGGAATTGAAATCGGACATCGGCTGTGAACCGCCAAACAGCGGCAATTTAAGCAAATGGGCAAAGGAAGGCGTATTGCTGTTGAACACTTCGTTGACGGTGCGAGCGCATCAGGCGAACTCCCATTCAAAATGCGGTTGGACGTGGTTCACCGACAGCGTAATTCGATTGATTTCCGAGCAAAAGGAACACGTCGTGTTTATCCTTTGGGGTGGCAACGCACGCAGCAAAAAGCCTCTCATCGACGGCAACAAGCATTGCATTTTAGAATGTGCGCACCCCTCGCCGTTGTCCGCGTATAACGGATTTTTCGGCTGTAAACACTTTTCTAAAACGAACGAGTATTTAACGGCGCACGGCGTACCGCCCATCAAATGGGATCTTGACGATTAAACGGTATAAAGAAAAACGGGACGATTCGCTTTTCACAGCGAACAGTCCCGTTTTTTTTGCGTATTTTTTATAAAAGTCTGGACAATATCTTTTTCAAAGCGTACTTGCAATGTTCGTACGTCAAACCGCCCTGAAAATAGGCGGTGTACGGTTCTTTTACGGGTGCGTCGGCGGACAATTCGATCGACGCGCCGTCCACGAAACAGCCTGCCGCCATAATGACTTTGCTGTCGTACCCCGGCATATCCCACGGCTCTAACGTTACGAAACTGTCCACCGGCGAAGCGTCCTGTACCGATTGAATGAAATCGCACAATTGTTTCGCCGTATCGAAGCGAATGGCGCGCGTGATATCCGCAGGCGTTTTATCCAACTTCGGAAAATTTTCATAGCCGAGCGTTTCCATACATTTACCGATCAACAAGCTGCCTTTGATCGCCTGATTGACCGTATGCGGCGCAAGGAACAAACCTTGATAAAACAAACGGTAGCCGTAGGCGTACGATCCCACTTCGTTCCCGATCGAAGGCGCGGTAAGCCGTTTGCCGATCCGTTCGATATACTCTTCTTTGCCGACGATATAACCGCCCGTAGGCGCAAGTCCGCCACCGGGATTTTTAATGAGCGAGCCGACGGCAACGTCCGCGCCCACATCGCACGGTTCTTGCTTTTCCACGAACTCTCCGTAGCAATTATCGGTGAAAATGCAGCCGTTAAAGCCGCGCTCACGCACGAACGAGCAAATTTCGCCGATCTCCGCAACCGTAAACGCGTCGCGAAGTTCGTAACCGCGCGAACGCTGAACGTAGATCATCTTCAAGGACGAACCGATTCGATCCATTTCACGGGCAATCGCCGCTTTATCGAACTTTCCCTCTTCGTTCAGCTCCACGCAATCGAAAGAAATACCGAAATCGCGCAACGAACCGTTCCCGTCGCCGTAGATGACGCCGCGGATGGTGTCGTACGGCATGCCAGATATGCAAAGCACGGAATCGCCCGTGCGCAACACGCCGAACAAAGCGACCGTCAACGCGTGCGTGCCGCTTAAAATGGCAGGCGATACGATCCCTGCTTCCGCGCCCAATGATTGCGCGAAAACGTCGCCGAGAACGAACCGTCCTTCGTCGCCGTAGCCGTAGCCCGTCGTACCGTTAAAATGTCTAAGGGCAATCGAATGTGCGTTAAACGCTTTCAATACCTTTTCTTGATTATATTCGCTGATATCGTCCGCACGACGAAAATTGTCGCACAACGCTTCTTCGCTCTGTTTAATAAGTGTTTCAACCGTCATTTTTATGCTCCGCTCTTGGTACTTCGCCACACATAATTATTATGTTACACATAGTTTATGTCACGCATAGCAATTATGTCAAGCATAATACCTCGTTTTTTGATTATTGTAGATGTTTTAGCACTTCTTCTGCCGTTGCCTGCTCGTACGGCAAACGGATATGATTTTCCATACGCTTAAAGAAGGTAATTTGCCGTTTGGCATAATGTCGCGTGTTTTTACACACCTCTTCTTTCATTTCCTCTTCGCTTGCACCGCAAAGCAACCCCTCGGCAATCTCTTTGTACCCGATACCCTGCATACATTGCGATTGCAAGGTAACGCCGCTACGTAGCAAGCCTTGCACCTCAGCGACCAAACCTTCTTGAAACATGACGTCTACGCGGCGCGCTATACGCTCGTACAACGCCTCGCGCGAACGTTCGATCGATACCGCCAAAAAGGGAAAACGCGGCGTATAGCCGTCGTCTTGCAACGATTTTTTCTTCCCCGTCGTCTCAAAGATTTCCAAGGCGCGCACGACGCGTTTCACATCGTTTTCGTGTAATTTGTCCGCACTTTCGGGATCGCACTCCGCCAACAACGCGTGCAAATACTCTTTTCCTTTTTCCTGATAAATTGCCTCGTATTTCACCCGAATTTCCGCGTTCGCACCAACGTTTCCAAATTGACTTTTATACAGCAACGCGTTGACGTAGAACCCCGTTCCGCCGCATATTACGGGCGTTTTACCGCGAGAAAGCAAATCTTCCACGATCGGTAACGCCGCTTTTTCATAATCACTCACGGAAAAGGTGTCTGTCGGTGCAACGACGTCGAGCATGTGGTGCTTGATCCCCGATTGCTCTTCCGCCGTCGGTTTCGCCGTACCGATATTCAAGCCTTTATACACCAAGAGAGAATCGGCGGAAATAATTTCGGTATCCAACCGTTTCGCGCACTCTACGGCGAGCGCGGTCTTTCCCGAAGCCGTCGCACCGCAAATCACCAACACTTTCGGCATTATACGATCCTCTTGAACATTTTTTCCAGCTGCGTTCTCGTCATTTTAACGACGACGGGACGCCCGTGCGGACATTTCAAGCCCATATCGCCGTTCATTTGCACGAGCAACGCTTCCACTTCTTCACGCGTCAAGTCCATTCCGCCTTTAACGGCAGCTTTACAGGCAGCCGAAGCCAACTTGTCTTTGAGTATATCCTCCAACTTAATAGCGCGATAGCCGTTGATATCCGCTAAAATATCGTTGAAAAAGACGTGCAAATCGATATTTTGTAAGTCTACGGGCACGGCAGTAACCGAAAATTGCGTTTCGCCGCGTTGTTCGATCTCGAACCCGAGCGAACGAATTTCTTCGATTTTTTCGCAAATAAACGCACTCTCAAACGCGTTTACGTGCAAATCGTACGGCAAAAGCATTGCCTGTTGCACGATCGTACGATTTTGCATTTTTTCTTTCAAACGATCGAAAATCAGTCGTTCGTGAGCGGCGTGCTGATCGATTACGTAGATATTTTCTCCGCTTTCGTATAAGAGGTAGGTATTGAACAGCTTGCCCGCATACGTACAAGACTTCACGTCGATACGGTTTTGCTTCGCTTTTTGTTCCGCTTCTTCCAAAAGCCGCTTATTCTCTGTAAAGAAATCGTCTTCGCGCCCGTTTCTCTTCGCTTCTTCATAATCGGGATCGTCAAAGCGCAAGAATGTCCGCTCAAAATAACTATCGGGGAATTTGCGGTGCAAATACTCGACGTTCTTTTTCTTCGGACGCCGTTCTTGCATTTCGCGATAGGTCATTTCCTGCAAATCTTCCGGTTTCGGATCGGGAATATCCTCCATAGGAATAAACCCTTTGTTATGCTCGGTAGGTTTACCGCCGAGCGCGCGCATTGCCGCGGTATGCGCCTTCAATTCTTCCTGCGCCTGTTCGTAGGTAAACGCTTCGCTATCGTCCTCTTTCCTCTTTTCCTCGTCCGCGCGTTGCAAGATCGAATCGGCCAAACTATCTCCGTAAGCAGATTTTGCGAAGCGGCTGTTATATTCTTCCACGACGGCGGCGTCGATTTTTTCCTCGGTAGGCGACGGCGGCGTAGCCCGTTCTTCATTCGACGGCGCAACGTATTCGAGAGCTTTCGAGTTCCCGTCCAACACGGCGGCGATTACCGAATGGATACAGCCGAAAATGATTTTATTGTCCGCGAAACGCACGTCCGCTTTATTCGGGTGGACGTTCACGTCCACGATTTCACGCGGCACTTCCACGTGCAGGACGTAGAACGGGTATTGCCGTTTCATCAAATACGCGCCGTACGCCGACGATATCGCCGAAGCAACGGTCGCATTCAAAATATATCTACCGTTTAAGAAAACGCTCTGATAACTCTTATTTGCTTTGGAAAAGTTTTGGTTCCCGATATAGCCGCGAATTTTCACGCCGTGCTTTTCCGCGTCGATCTTATAGCAATTATTCAATACGTTCGCGCCGTACACGCTTAAAAACGCCTCTTCATCCCCCGTTCCGAACGATTGCAACACTTTTTTACCGTTTACGTAGTAGGTAAACGCAATATCCGAACGATTGAGAATGAACCGCGTTACGAAGGTAGTGATATCCGCTTCTTCCGCTTTATCCGATTTTAAGAATGTATACCGCACGGGCGTATTGAAAAACAAGTTTTCCACGCGGACTTCCGTACCGTCCGCGCCCGAAGCCGACGTAATTTTACCGATTTCGCCCCCTTGACAGGACAACGAATAGCACGCGCCGTCCTTGACTTTGGAAGTGATACGCATATTCGAAACGGAAGCGATAGAAGCGACGGCTTCACCGCGGAAACCGAGCGTCGCCACGTTTTCCAAATCTTCCGCAACGGAAATTTTGCTCGTAGCGTGCGGCATAAAGGCGGAATGTAAATCGTCCCGTTCGATACCGCAACCGTTATCGATCACTTGGATCAGCTGTTTACCGCCGTCCTCGACGAAAATTTCAATTTCCGTCGCGCCTGCGTCGATCGCGTTCTCCACCAACTCCTTTACGACGGAGTACGGGCGATCGATAACCTCGCCTGCGGCGATTCGATTGTAGACTTTCGACGGTAAAATGTTGATTTTTGCCATATTAGTTCCCCTCGGTGAGTTTTTCCTTCAAATCGTTCAATAGCATAAACGCTTGCATGGGCGAGAGCGTGTTCAAATCCGTCTCTAACAGCGTTTGCTCCACGGGCGTGTACGTTTTTTCTTGCGGTTCTTCCTCTTCGATTTCCAACGGTTTTTTGCCGCGTAACAAGTCGTTTTTCTCCAACGCTTTCAGGATACGTTTCGCGCGTTGCGTAACTTCTTCGGGCACGCCTGCAATGGCGGCCACTTCGATACCAAAGCTACGGTTCGTCCCCCCTCGCGCGATCTTCCGCAAAAAGACGATACTGCCTGCGATTTCTTTGACCGTTACCTTATAATTCTTCACGCCGTCCAACGTCTTTTCCAACTCCGTCAACTCGTGATAGTGCGTCGAAAACAGCGTTTTCGCGCCGATCGTATTCGTCAAAAATTCGATCACCGACCACGCAATCGACAAGCCGTCGTAGGTACTCGTTCCGCGCCCGACTTCGTCTAATATCAACAAACTGTCCTTGGTTGCGCGCAACAAAATAGAAGCGACTTCCGTCATCTCGACCATAAACGTACTTTGATCGAATATCAAATTATCGCTTGCGCCGACGCGCGTAAAAATGCGGTCGATTATGGGGATTTCCGCTGAGCGCGCAGGCACGAAAGAACCGACGTGCGCCATCAACGCAATGAGTGCGACTTGGCGCATGTACGTACTTTTACCTGCCATATTCGGACCCGTGATGACTGCGCAACGGTTTTCGTCGTTATCGAGCAAGGTATCGTTCGGCACGAATTTTTCTTTGGAGATCGCCTCGACGACGGGGTGTCTACCGTCTTTAATTTGCATCGGTTCACCGCTATCCAACATCACGGGGCGAACGTAGCGACGCTCCTTTGCCACCGTTGCAAAAGACAACAAACAGTCTAACAAGGCAATCGACGAAGCGATTTGTTGCAGCGTTTCGATTTGCGTGAGCAGGATAGAAAGCAACTTGTCGTAGAGTTGTTGTTCGAGAGCCAACGCTTTTTCGCCGCTCGTCAAAACTTCTTCTTCAAACTTTTTCAATTCCTCGGTGATATACCGCTCGCCCGTCGTCAACGTTTGTTTGCGGATATATTCGGGCGGCACTTGATCCTTAAAGGAATTGCTGATTTCGATATAATAGCCGAACACGCGGTTAAATCCCGTTTTTAAGGTTCGTATGCCCGTGCGTTCGCGCTCGCGGACTTCGATGTCCTTAATGACGGATTGCGCGTTCGTTTTCAAATCGAGCAAACGATCCAATTCCGCGTTGAAACCGCGACGGATATAACCGCCGTCGCGCATCACCGACGACGCGTCGGGAGAAATGCAATCGGTCAATAAATCGGCAAGTTCTTTCATGTCTGGAATCCGATTTAATATATCCGTGATTATCGGCGAAGTAAAACCCGACAGTTGAAATTTTACAGCCGCCAACAAATTTAAGGAAACAGCGAGTTCCAAACAGTTTTTCGGGTTGAAATTGCCGTTTGAGATCTTCCCTGCAAGCCGTTCGATATCGCGCATATTTTCCAGCGTTTCCGATAAGCCGACGCGCGCCACGCTTGCGTTCAACAACTCTTCCACGCCGTCCAAGCGGTAGTTGATTTCTTTCTTGTCCTTCGACGGCGAAAGCAACATACGATACAAATACCGTGCGCCCATTGCCGTCTTCGTTTTATCGAGTACCCACAACAACGAGCCGTATTTTTTGTTTTCGGCGTTGTTTTTTACGATTTCCAAATTTTTAACGGCGATCGCGTCCAACTCCATCAACGAACCGCGCGATACGAGTTGTAACGAGTTGATATTTACGAGCGCGTGCTTTTGCGTTTCGCGTAAATATTCGACGAGTGCGCCTGCCGCGGAGATGACGTTATACCGCGTAGCGATACCGTACGCCGCCAAGGAACGGGTTTTGAATTGATCCAACAAATTCTTTTCCGCGTGTTTCACGTTAAACGCCCAAGGCATATAACAGGAAAAAGACGGCAATACGCCGTGCGCAACCGCTTTTTCTTCCTTTGTCGCGAGCAACATGTCCTCGTTGACGATAATTTCTGCAACGGACAACTTTAACAGTTGACCGATCGCCTCGTCCAAAGACGCGCCGCCTTCAAATTCTTCCGCGAAAAATTCGCCCGTGGTGATATCCGCCCACGCCAAAGCCACGCCGCAGTCAAATTTATAAGCGCAGGCGATATAATTGTTTTTCCCCTGCTCCAAAAAGTCTTCTTCGATGACCGTACCTGCGGAAACGATACGCACGACGTCCCGTTGCACGAGGTTTTTCCCCGACGTCTTCGGATCGGAAAGTTGCTCGCATATCGCCACCTTCTCCCCCTTCGCCACGAGCTTTGCAACGTAACCGTCCGCCGCGTGATAAGGAATTCCGCACATGGGCGCACGCTCGGGTAAACCGCAATCTTTACCCGTCAACGTCAACTCTAACAACTTCGATACTTTGACGGCGTCGTCGAAAAACATTTCGTAAAAATCGCCTAAACGATAAAACAAAATACAGTCTTTATACTTGTCCTTCATGGACAAGTAGTGCCGCATCATATCCGTAAGCCCCTCTTTTTTAGCCATAGTTTTTACCGTCCTTATTCGTGTATCCGCACTACTTCGCCGTAGAGAGAAATGCCGTTCGCTTTCGTGATGTGCAGCGTAACGAATTTCCCGATCGCATTATCCTGCCAAGCAAAATAACCCATGCGACCAAACTCGTCCCTGCCTAAGTAGAGTTCTTTTTTCTCGTCGTAGTCTTCGCATAAAATCTCCACCGACTTGCCGACGTACCCTTCCGATTTTTTTCTCGTTTGCGCGTTGACGAGTTCGACGAGACGCATTATGCGATCTTTTTGTACTTCTTCGGGAATTTGGTTTTGCATTTCCGCCGCTTTCGTGCCCTGCCGCTTGGAGTAGACGAAGGTGAACGCCGACGCAAAGTCGACTTCGCGCACCAAATTTTCGGTGTCGAGATAGTCCTCTTCCGTTTCCCCCGGGAAACCGACGATAATGTCCGTCGTTACTTCCGCTTCGGGTATCCGCGTTTTAAGCATACGGATTTCCTCTAAATATTTCTCACGCGTATACCGACGGTTCATCGCCTGCAAAATCGTATTCGATCCCGATTGCACGGGCAAATGCACAAGTCTGCATATTTTCGGGTGCTTTTGCATCACTTTGACGACATCTTCGGTAAAATCTTTCGGATGACTCGTCATAAACCGTAAACGGAAATTGCCCTCAACGGAAGCCACGTCGTCCAAAAGGTCGGCAAAGGTATATCCCTCTCCGAGATCTTTGCCGTAGGAGTTTACGTTTTGACCAAGCAAGGTAATTTCTTTATACCCTTCCGCAACCAACCGACGCACCTCTTCCAAAATACGTTCAGGGCGGCGCGAGCGTTCCCGTCCGCGCACGTAAGGCACGATACAATAGGAACAAAAATTGTTGCAACCGTAGATAATATTTACCCAAGCATTCGGATAACTCGTCCGATAGGGCGCAAGCAATTCGTCCACGGGCGCAGCCTCGTCGCGAATTTCCACCACGCGCTTCTTTTGCGTTTTTTTGCGTACGATCAGCTTTTCAAGCTCTTCCAAATTGAGCGTACCGAAAATGACGTCGATAAACGGAAACTTTTGTTTCAAAAGCTCCGCCTTGCCCTTTTCTTGCGTCATACAACCGCCCACCGCAATGATGAGCGAGGGCTTTTGTTTTTTCATTTTTTTCAACGCGCCGATATTGCCGAACGCGTGATTTTCCGCGTTTTCGCGAATACAGCAGGTATTGAATACGATAATATCCGCCTCTTCCATCGCCGAGGCTTCTTGGTAGCCCATGCCGTGCAATACGCCGGCGATCTTCTCCGACTCGTGCACGTTCATTTGACAACCGTAGGTAACGATATAATATTTTTCCGACATACCTATCTCTTGCAAAATTTTTCTTCTATTATACTCTATTTTTTTTCTTTTCGCAAGTCTTTCAGCCGTTTTTCTTTCGTTTTGCGCACGACTTTTTTGTTTTTGCGAAAAAACGGCAAAAATCCCCCGAACTATCCGTTCAGGGAATTTTTCGTCAATCCTCCAAAACCACGACGTTGACTTGTTTCGACTGGGCGGTACAAGCGTCTAACGCAATGATTTCCTTCGTAATAAACGGGGCAAAACACACCCCGTCGCTGTCTTCCGCATACCGTTTCGGCGATTTACTTGCCCAAAACGCCGAACAACGCCAATGCCCGAACACGAGCGTCTTATTTTTTAAGTACAGCTTCTTTTGATAGGTCGTTACAGGATTCAGCCAACGCGCCTTTTCCCATAATTTCGCATTCGCATTTCTCCAGTTCGTATCAAACTCGTAACGCAACGGTTTTAGAGGAATCCACGCGTGTACGAAAACGTAATGCTCCGTTTCGTAGTAGTTCTTCATTTTTTGCAGAATGCGTTTGATATAGTCCGTCTCGTACGCGCATTTTTTTGAATTCTAACAAGCACGTCGTTGCGTCGTTAAAACTCATACCCGTCAAATCTAACATCGTTTGAAACGTGCCGTTTACCCAGTGTGCCGTATTCTTAATATCGAACATATACTTAGCGTAATTATCAATCATTTCTTTCGCGAGATCTTCGTGATTGCCGCGGATCAAAATGATTTTATTTTTACGCAAGAGCTTCATGACGAACGCCTGTACCCGTTTTGCTTGCGTGCCGCGATCGAATAAATCGCCGCAAACGACGATCTTATGCTCGGGATCGTCGATATTAAAGCCTTTTTCTTTCAACGCGTCCGTCCACTCGTTGTAAAAACCGTGGATATCGCTCGATACAAAATATTTTATTCTTCTCCCAACTTAGACGTAGTTATGGGTAAACACGGCGAAGGAAACCAGCTTCGGATAGAAGTTTAAGGAAATCGTATCGCCGTTCAAAATGCCGAGTACTTCTTCCTCTAATTCTGGAATATTCTCCGTTTTGCCCTTCAAATAGTCGTTCAGACGTTTTTGGCAGGTATCGATACGCATAATCAAACCGCCGATACGCACGTCTTGAATTTCCCACCCTTGCGGTTTATTTTCCTTATTCCACAAGGTATAGAACGCGGTGTGGAACGCCTTTAGGCGTTTTTTGAGCACGGTACAATTCTTCACGCAAACGGCAAGCGCGCGTTTATCCTTGGAATGATACGCGCGACGGATATTGACGCCCAATTCCGCCTTGATTGCAAGTGCGTGGCAAAGTTTTGCTTCCATATCGAAGATATAATCGAAACGACCGACGCGTTTTTTCGCCTTCGACAGCACTTCGGCGTATTGCGCGTAAGGAATCGGGCGTTTGGAAGCCACCGTCTTATCGAACAAGCCCATAAACGGATCGCTGTATAACAACGCCTTGCAGGGTTGTTTTTGCTTGTCGATCACGTCCTCGAAGTTGTCCTTATTCGGCAAATCGAGAAGCTCGAAATCGCTATATTTGATCTTGAACAGGTTATAGAAACCCTTTTCGATCTTCGCTTGATCGAAATTCCCGTCGCCGTATTGTCGAATCGTATACAGAGTATGCAACAAGGAGAAGAACGAACATTCTTTACCGTCATCCCCCCACATGGAAACGATCACGTGCTTCACGCCGTGTTCGCGCACGCTTTCCATAGCAGGCTTCATCGTACACAAGGACAACCCCGACAACGGCGCAAAGCCGAGCCAACTCCACGCACCGCCGACGAACCATACGTCGTGTCCGAATTCTTCGTGCTTAGAGAACATTCTGTCGTAGCAAGACTTGTCGGTGTGATAATAGTCCCAGTACGCCAAGTCGACGTTTTCGGGGAGCTTGCTCTTGACTTCTTCGGGAACGTCGCCGCTTTCGTAATAGTCGCCGTTGCCGCCCAAACGGAAGAACATATCGCTCCACATACTTGCCTTAAAACCGTATTTTTTCGCGATTTCCGCCACTTTATGCAAGTGGCGAACGATAATTTCATAGCGGTCTTGATAGCCGTGCTTATCCAAATATTTACCCAAGCCGACGAAATGCGCTTCGTCCATACCGATATTGATATTTCTCGACGTGAAACATTCGGAAAGCGTTTGGAACATTTTATCCAACAGCTCGTACGTTCTCGGCTCGTCGATCATCAGGATATCCTGCGCGTCGATAATGTCTTGATACGCTTCGTGACGGGCGATACAATTCAAGTGCGCCAACGTTTGGATAGCAGGGATCACCTCGATTCCGCGCGATTTTGCATAACCGTCGATCTCTTTCAATTCAGCAGCGGTATATCTTCCGCGCATATAGCCGAAATACGGCTCACCCTTAATTTCATAGGTATCTTCCATATACATCATCAAAGAATTGTAACCCATTTTCGACAAATAGTCGATCATGCGTTTCACTTCGCTTACCTGCATCACGGCGTTGCGCGACATATCCAACATAACGCCAAAATGTTCATATTCCGTTTTTTTCATAGTTATACTCCTAATCGTTTGTTTTTATATTCGTTTGTTTTTAAGCTTTCTTCCACGTGCTCGGTGCAAACAAGACAAGCATCGGAAAAATCTCCAACCTGCCCACGAGCATATCGAACACGAAGACGAGTTTGGAAAGAGGCGAGAAGAACGCGAACGAGCCCGTCGGTCCGACGAGTTCCAAGCCCGGTCCGATATTATTCATCGTCGTTGCTACCGCCGTGAAATTCGTTACCATATCGTACCCTTCCAAGGAGATCAAAAGCAAAGACGTAACGAAAATCAACACGAACGCTACGAAATACGCGTTCAACGAACGCACCACTTCGTGTTCGACTACCCGTTTGTCCATCGTAATTTTCTTCACTTGTTTGGGATGCAATATGCGTTTTACTTCGTGCATGGATTCTTTAGAAAGCATTACCCAACGGGAAACTTTCATACCGCCGCCCGTACTGCCTGCGCACGCACCGATAAACATCAACGCCACTAAAATCGTTTTGGAGAACGTCGGCCACAGGTTAAAATCTTCCGTGGCAAAACCCGTCGTGGAGATGACGGACGACACGGAAAACGCTACGTGGCGCAACGCTTCCCAAACGTCGTATTGCTGCACGATACAAAGATTTGCCGTAATCAACGCGATCGCCGTAAAGACGATCAGGAAAAACGCCTTAACTTCGGTATTGAACGCTTCCTTCCAACGCTTTTTCCCTATGAGGTAATAGGAATTGAAGTTGACGGAAAACAGCAACATAAACACCGTTACGACGATTTGTAAAAAGGGCGAATACCCTGCCATGCCGTCCGCTTTGATCGCAAAGCCGCCCGTACCTGCCGTTGCAAACGACGTCGTAATCGCGTCGAACAGCGGCATACCGCCGACCAGCAACACAACGAATTGCAACGCCGTCAAGCCCGCGTAAATGCCATATAAAATCTTTGCCGTTTGCCGTACTTTCGGTACGAGTTTACTTACCTGCGGTCCGGGGCTTTCCGCTTTCATAATGTGCAAGTTTTTCGCGCCGCTCAACGGCAAGAACGCCATGATGAACACCAAAACGCCCATACCGCCGATCCAGTGCGTAAAGCTACGCCACATCAAAATCGATTTCGGCAACGCTTCCACTTCCGCGCCCGTAGGCACGATCGTCGCACCCGTCGTCGTAAAACCGGACACCGTTTCAAACAACGCGTCGATATACGAGGGAATCACACCGGAAATGACGAACGGCAACGCGCCGAATAAACTCATGACGAGCCAACCGAGGGAAACGATCACAAACGCTTCCTTGGCGAACGTCGTCGTGTTTTTCGACGTACCGTACACGCACGCACCGCCGAGGAGCAAACATATCCCCGCAGAGCAAAGAAAGGCGTAGCCTGCCTCCTCCGCATAGACGATCGCCGTGAGTATCGGCACGAGGAAGAACGCCGCTTCAAACAACAGCAAGAAGCCGAGCGTTCGTTTTATAACGGAAAAATTCATATCCTACTCACCTCAACACGTCCGTTACGTCTTGTAGCCCGAGCAACGTCGTTACGATAACGACCGAATCGCCTGCCTGTATCACGTCGTTGCCGTGCGGAATGATTACCGCGTCGTCGCGTAAAATAGCGGCGATCAACACGTTGTCCTTAAATTTTAATTGCGACAACGGCACGCCTGCAATCGGCGAACGTTCACGCACCTTAAATTCCGACGCTTCCACTTTGTCCTGTATGACGTTATAGAGCGTTTCCACGTTGCTGCCGTGCGCGTTACTCTTCGCGCGAACGTACCGCAAAATGGTATCCGCGGTGATATTCTTCGGGCAAATAATCGTATCCAAATTCAACCGAGAAACGACGTTGTCGTAATCGGTACGCTTGATCCGCGTAATGATCTTGCCCTTGCCTACTTCTTTTGCAAACAAGGAAAGCAAGATATTTTCCTCGTCGAGATTCGCCAACGAAACGAACGCTTCCGCCTTTTCTACGCCCTCTTCCAACAACAAGTCTTTATCCGATCCGTCGCCGTGTATGACGTTATACTTATCGAATTGTGCGGAAAGTTCTTCGCATACGCGCAAATCTTTCTCGATAATCTTCAACGTGATCCCCGATTTTTCCAAAATTTGGCAAAGATAATGGGTGATCGGTCCACCGCCTACGACCATAGCGTTTTTGACGGACGTTCCCTTGCAGTTGATTTGCTTAAAGAAATCGTTTGCCGCCTTCGGCGCGGCGATAATGGATACGACGTCCTTTTCTTTGAACACGAAATCGCCGTTGGCAATGTACGCGTCTTCACCCCGTTCGATCGTACAAACGAGGATATCCAAGCGATATTTCATCACTACTTCCCGAACGGACGTATTGATAATACTACTGTCCTGCGGCAAGCGGAATTTGAACAATTTTACCCTGCCTTTTGCAAACGATTCGATCTTGATAGCCGACGGAAAGCGCAGTACGCGCGCAATTTCTTCCGCCGCGGCGTATTCAGGATTGATCACCATAGCCAAACCGAGTTTCTCTTTCAAATAGGGTGCGATCTCGCTGTATTCGGGATTTTTCAACCGAGCGATCGTATCGCACGCACCCTCTTTTTTGGCGATGACGCAACAAAGCAAATTCAGCTCGTCCGAGTTCGTAACGGCAATGAACAAATCTGCCGATTCGATCCCGGCTTCCCGTTGCACGGTATGCGTCGCACCGTTGCCGATCACGCCCATGACGTCGATTTTACCCGTAACGGCGTTGATTTTCGCCCCGTCTAAATCGATCACGGTAACATCGTTACCGTCGTCGTTCAGTTTTTCCGCAAGCGTTTGTCCTACCCTGCCGCAGCCAACGATAATAACCTTCATATTACTCCTTATATAACCCTTACGGTATACCGTTTACGCCATCATCAGCTCGGAAATCACGTCCAAGACTTTATCGTGACAGCCGCCGCAACCGGTCGAACACGCGGTAACCTTTTGCACCTCTTCGAACGCTTGCAACACGTCTTCCATTTTACCGTGCGAACGCAACGCCTCTTCGATATCCTTATAGCTTACCTGTTTGCAATGACAAATGATAACGTTTTCCATACTTTTTACCTCAAAAACCGTTTTCTTTCGTATTTTCGAGAAAAACACTCCCCGATTGTTATGATTATACCACATAAATACGCAACTGTCAACAGGAGTGCGAGAAAAAAACGAAAAGACGCCGACAAGAAAAAATTGAAAAAAATGAAAAAAATTTTTCCTCAATGCCTTTCATATTATTGTAAATTTCAAATTTATTTGTTATAATATTCGTGGAAATTCGGCTTACCGAAAAATTTTTACATTTTAAGAGGTTAGAGATTATGGAAAAAATCTACACAGGTAAAACAAAAGACGTCTACAAGCTTGAGAACGGCAATGTTTTGTTGAAGTTCAAAGACGATTGCACCGGCAAAGACGGCGTATTCGATCCCGGTGAAAACTCCGTCGGGCTTACGATCGAGGGTATCGGTAAAGCGAATTTGAAATCTTCCGTATACTACTTTGAATTGTTGAAAAAAGCCGGCATCAAAACCCACTACGTTTCCGCGGATGTGGAAAACGCTACGATGGAAGTGTTGCCCGGTAAAGTATTCGGACACGGCTTGGAAGTTATTTGCCGTTTGGTCGCTACAGGTAGCTTCATCAGAAGATACGGCGAATATATTGAAAACGGCACTCCTTTGAAAGGCGGTTACGTAGAATGTACGTTTAAGAACGACGAAAAAGGCGATCCCCTCGTTACCGCGGAAGGTTTGGATGCATTGGGCATCATGAGCATGGATATGTTCAACAGCATGAAAGAGCAAACGTTGAAAATCACCAAAGTCGTTGCGGACGATTTGAAGAGCATCGGTTTGGATCTTTGGGATATTAAATTCGAGTTCGGTTACAACAACGGCGAAGTCATCCTGATCGACGAAATCGCTTCGGGCAACATGCGCGTTTACAAGGACGGCAAGATCGTTGATCCCGTCGCGCTGACCAAACTTATCAACGAAAGATAATACACGATTATTTCCTTAAAAAAAGACGAGCGTTGCAAATTCGCAACGCTCGTCTTTTTTAAGGAGTCGTTCTTTCCCGTTTTTTACTCTTTTGCAACCCGAACAGCAAACACGCTAACAGGGCGAACGATATACTCTTCCACCCGAAATTCGACGAACAACTTTGCACGTCGCCGTTTGCGTTACCCGCGCCCGATTGCGCGCCGCCGTCGTTTGGCGGCGGTATATCGTCGCTCGGCGACGTTTCAGGCGGCTCGTCGCCACCCGACGAATCACTCGGCGGAATTTCTTCCCCTTCGTCCTCTTTCGGCGGTGGCGCGTTCGGTTCGTCCTCCTTGGGCGGCGGTTCGCTTTCGCCCTCGTATGCGAGCGTTTCACTCTCTAATACCTGCGCGCAGACAATACATTCTTTATGCCGTGCGCCGTTTTCCGTCGGCGTAGCCTCTTTATCGACGATCCACGCGCTCGGCGTATGCGGCAACGCGGCAATTTCTTGCCGTTCGACGAAGACCTTGCCGCAATCGTCGCACTTTTCCCCGTCCGTCCAGCCCGTCGTCGTACAGGTTGCGGCAACGCCGTCAACGCGCACTCTATCGTGCGGCGTTTTGCCGATCACGGTATCTTCTTTATCCACGGCTTGCGTCAACCTTTCGTCGGAAAAATAGCCGTTGCAAGCACTGCAATACCAGTAGGCGATGTTCCCTTCCGCCGTACAGCTCGCCGCTTTATATTCTGTTTTGACGGTAGTGTGTACGTGTTCAGGCAACCCGATCAAGCGGAAAGTCAATTCCTCGTCCGCCACCGAATCCACGACAATCTCCACAGTTGACGTCAGCATAAGAGACTCGCCCTCGCGCAACGCGGAATCGTTTTTCGTGCCGTTGACACCGCCGAGCACCTCGTAATTCCAACGCGAACCGCTCGTATACAGGTTATTCGGAAAAAGCGTATCCGAATCTACCAAAAAGCATACTAAGCCCGATTTTAGATTAACCCCTTTATACTCTAATCCGTTGGCGAAAGAAATCGTTTTAAGTTGCGTATCGTATTTGTTTTGCGTACCGTCGAACTTGCGATATTCTACGTACAGCGTTCGATTCGTATTCGGTAACGGCAGCTTATAACAAACGACGCCCTCGGCAGGTTCGTCGGACGTTACGCCGATCGTATACGCGCCCGACGACTTCATTTCCACGACGTTTCCCTCGTTGAACCAGCCCAACGCCTCGCGTTCTTTTGCGGAAATGTACTGCGGCACGGGAGAAAGCGCGTGCGACATGGCGGACATATAATGAACGCGCGAAGTATTGTCCGAGCGGTACAAGTCTTTTAAGCCGAATACGTGCCCCGTTTCGTGGATCATCGTTTTTAAGCTGGAGAACGCAACGCCGTTCTTATCCATCGCTACGGAGGTGAAATTTGCCGTGAATTGTACGTATTTTCCGCTCCGTATTTCACCGTTCCCGTCCACGAACGCCGCGCCGTCGTAAAACGATTGATAATTCCAAAGACAACCGCTCCACGACACGCTATACTGCGTAGAATAGAGATAGACGATCGTCAAACAATCGACGTAGCCGTCCTTATCCTTGTCCAAATCGGACAAGGCATAGCGCGTTTCGCCGTTTACGTCGGAGATTGTTGCCCCGTCGGCAACGACAGAGGAAATCGCCGCCGACCAGTCCGCTTTTAATTCGCTCATACGCAATGCGTATTCCGCGTCCGTATACCCCTCTTCGTTGTTCGTATCGTAGCTGCAATAGTATCCGCGCGTATGCGACAACGTCAAAGAACCGCCGTTCGTATCGTACAGGTAGACGGTTTGCATATTGACTTTGCCGTTGGAAACGCGCTTGAAATAGTCTTTCACCGAATATTCCGCGTTGGAATAGCCGTTATCGACGAGTTTACGCACGGAAATGTCCGTATTGCCGCATACGGCGTCGATAAATTCCTCTTCGCCGCTAAATTTTGCAAAGACGACTAAGTTGGTGAAATTCGCGTTCGTTTCCGCCGCAACCACGGAAAAACGGTTACACGCAACCAACGCGCCGTAACCGAACAGCAAGCATAACGCCAAGCAAACGCCCACGCATATATATTTTTTAACCTTTCCAAAAATACGCATATTCACCGTGAAATTTTATCGATTGTATACAGTATATCATACGCCGTCGTTTTTAGCAATTCTTTTGTCAAAAATTGCAACGAGTTTGTTAAAACAAAAAATAACCGATTTCTATAGGAATTTCCCATAAAAATCGGTTTATTTGGAGCTACTGGCCGGACTTGAACCGGCGACCTGCTGATTACGAATCAGCTGCTCTACCGACTGAGCCACAGT
>CAZDCO010000018.1:0-26273 GCA_964504025.1 uncultured Clostridia bacterium | reverse complement strand
GTAAAGAAAAAAGGTCTGACACATAACGTATCAAACCTATGCTTTTTAAATGGCGCAGGCGGAGGGATTCGAACCCCCGTGGACTTTCGCCCAAACGGTTTTCAAGACCGCCTCGTTATGACCGCTTCGATACGCCTGCAAGAAATAGCGTAAACGATTTCCTCGTTTACGCTATCCATTATACCTAAATTCCTTCGGAAAGTCAATATTTTTCGTATCGAAATTGCAAAAACTCCGTACGTATTTTCCGCGATAGGTGACTTTCCGCGCCGTTTCCGCTCCGCGTTACTTCTTCGCGATCTTCAAGATACGGAAATCGAAATCGGAGAAGGTAAAGCTTGCCTTGCCGTCCGTAGCGATCGTCGCACCGTTTTCCGCGTCCTTGATCGTCGGATAAATCGACGTAACGCACGCCGTTTCTTGAATGTTTTTCTTCAAGCAGCAAACGAACGCCAAAATTTCCGTATCCGTTTCGTAATAGCTGACTTTGACGTGCGGCGCACCGCCGACTTTGACGGGTGCGTCTTCGCCGTTCTCGTAGTAGGGGTGGAAGGTGGCGTTCGCATCGACGTACGGTTCCAAAATATCCCATACGTGCGCCGTGAGTTCCAACGGCTCGCCGATATCGTTCGGCTTCGGCAGAGTGCCGAACGGCAACGACAGCGCAAGACCTTGTCTGAACGTCCATGCAGGGGGATTGAAATAGCACAACGCGAACACGGGAACACCCGTGCAAGCACCCGAATATTGCGTTCTCAGCAAAGGTTCGGGAACTTCGTCGATCTTGCCTTCCAGCAAGCGTGCTTGGAAGAATTCGCCGTCCCAAACGGAGGTGGAGTAAGCGATCGTAGCAAGGTTGATCGAACCGCTGGGGTGTACGTTGATACGCAAACCGCGTTCGTCGGAGAACGCGTACAACTTCTTCATGAAGTCGCGCATAGCGTAGACCGCGTGCGTGCCGTGCAATTCGCCGTCTTTATAGAAGCCGCAGCCGTGTTCCACGTTCTTGCAAATCACGGGCCATACCGTACCGTCGAGATAGAATCCGTCGAAACCGAATTCCGTTTGCAATTTTGCCAAACCGTCGAAGAAAATATCTCTCCATTCGTTGTTCAAGCATACGGGAATATCCCTTTGCGCAGGGTATCTGAAATAGTGCCAAGCCAATTCGGGCGTATCCGTAACGCGCAAGAACTTCTTGCCGTATTCGGCGAATAAGGGGGACAGCGAGCTGATCTCGTAGCCAAAATAGGGAACGACTTTAATGCCGCGTTCGTGGCAAGCCGCAACGAGCGTTTTTAACCGTTCCGCCGTTTCGTCGTTGATGATAATGCCGTTTTGGAAATCGTCCCAAGATTCGTGAACGTACAACACTTTTACGCCCAAACGCTTCATGCGATCGAGACGAATTTCGTCCGTGCCGTCTTCCGAGTGCCACAAGTATTCGGCGTCTTCGTCGGTGTAGCAGGAGAGGTGCAGGTTGCGCTCGAAGCCCTTGGAAACGTCCCATTTCTTAACGGGCAACGTTTGCATACCGAAGTGGAAGGAAAGGGGCAAAGTATGTAACGTCCATTCTTCCGCTTTGTCCGCGAGATACTTATCGGGAATCGTCCATTGTTCGGGCGCTTTGTCGATTAACTTCACGCGGAGGACGTATTCGTTCTCGTTGTTGATAATTTCAAACACTTGCTTGTCTTCGCCGTATACCAATTCGCGATCGTTTTCAAAGAATACGCCGAAACCGCAATGATCGCCCATCGCCAAAACTTGGTTCTTAAAGCCGCAATGCAGTTCCTTTTCGGGTAAATAATCGGCGATACGGAGTGCGTCGTTTCCGACGGCTTCCCCGTCGCGGACGAAGTGTCCGTAAGGATAGATATGCGCGAATTGCACGTGTTCCTTCTTCAAAGGAATTTCAATATAAAGTCCGTTCAAAAGGTGCTTTTTGCGCTCGCTGCCGTACATACCCAAGTTTTCCAACAAACCGTACGGTCCGCGCGGCATAACGGACAAAGTAACGTCTAATAAGCCGTCGTCGCTGATCTTCGTTACGACGTTGACGATCGTCAAGCCATGTTCCGCGCACGAAGACAATACGCTCTCGCCCTTATAATCGGAACGGAAGAATTGCGCTTCTTCCATCGTGAATACTTGCTTGCCGTCGCGACAAACTACGCGCATGGGTGCGGCTAACAACTCTTTACCGTCGGCGGTAACTTGCGTAAGCAAGGGGGACTTTGCGGTGAAATCGTAATTTTTACATTCCGTTTCTACGCGATACCCGTTTTGGTTCTTTTCCATTTTCATACTTGTTTTCACTCCTTATACGGCTCGCCGTTCTCGGTATGCCCGAACGGTTACCGTTTATTCCGTTTTCGTTGAAAAGGAATATTTCCCTTTCTCCGTTACAGTATATCATATAACCGCGTAAAAAGCAATACCCCTGACGGAAAAATATCGTAAAAAATCGTATAAAAATCAAACGAAATTATACGTTTGCCCCGTAAAAAACGGATGCGCGGCTATGGGTACGCGTTTTTCGCGCGTGAAAAAGCCGCGCGGCAAAATGGCTCGCACGGCTCGATACTCCGTCTATCCGTTTCGTAGGCTTTTAGGAAATATCCAATTCGGGCGGAACGTCGATCTCGTCCGATACGTATTTCCCGTTCTTCTTGCGTTGTCGAACGCATTCCGACAGCAGATATTCGATTTGCCCGTTTACCGAGCGAAAATCGTCCTCCGCACACGCCGCAATGGCGTTATACGGCTTCGGGGATAATCGCAAGGGGACTTGTTTTTTCTGATTTTCGTTCATGATCTTGTACCTGCCTCGTTGTTTTTAGAAAAAAGGAACGTCTTTGCGTCAATATAAACTGCTCGTGTTGACGACCGGTTGCGCGTCGTGGTTGCCGCACAGTACCACCAAAAGGTTGGATACCATCGCCGCTTTGCGCTCTTCGTCCAGTTCGACCAAACCGCCGTTCTTCAAACGCTCCAACGCCATTTCTACCATGCCCACCGCGCCGTCTACGATCATCTTTCTCGCGTCGATGATAGCGGACGCTTGTTGCCGTTGCAACATCACCGCCGCGATTTCGGGCGCGTACGCCAAATAGGTAATGCGCGCTTCGATAATTTCTAAACCGGCTTCGTTGACCTTGCTTTGAATTTCGTCGCGAATACGCGCCGCGACGATTTCGCTCGAACCGCGCAAGCTGCCGTCGTCTTCCACGCCGTCGCCCGTCGTGTCGATACCCGACGCAACGTCGTAGGGGTAGATACGTACGATATTCCGCAACGCGCTGTCGCATTGCAACGATAAGTATTCTTTATAATTGTCTACGTTGAATACCGCTTTCGCCGTATCCACGATCCGCCACATAACCGCGATTCCGATTTCTACGGGGTTACCGAGACAATCGTTCACCTTTTGACGGTTGTTGTTGAGCGTCATGATTTTCAACGACAATTTCTTGTTGGGCATTTCAAAGGATACGTTGAGATCGGCGTTTACCGTAGGTTGTGCCTGCGCGTGCTTCACGTCGCCGCTTTGGTTGAGTTTCGTTTGCGCCGCAGGGTTGATCGCCACGCAAAAAGGGTTGACGGCGTAGAAACCTTCGCCTTTCAGCGTGCCTACGTACTTCCCGAAGAGGGTAAGCGCCAACGCTTCTTGCGGTTTCAATATGCGTAAACCTGTCAACGGAATCCACGCCACGCACGCAAGCAAAAGGCTCGCGATGAAAACGATATTCGCAAATGACGTACCGACGTCCGCGGACGCTACAATGCCGAGGATAGATAACAGTTCGACGACGATGCATACGACCAACGTACGCATGCCGTGCTTCTTGTTTTGTAACACGATTTCTTCCATAATTTCAAAAACCTCCGTATTATTTTGATATTAAAATGATATCATATTTTATTTGCGTTGTTAAGAGTTTTTAGAAAAAACGGAAAAATTTTTTTAAGGGAGCAAAGTTTCATACTCTTCGTACAGTTTGTCGAGCTTGTTTTTAATCTCTTCCAAACGGTTGCATTTTGCGGTGAGTAGAGTGAAATCGGTGGCGACGGAGGGGAGGGAAAGTTCCCCGTTGATCTCGTCGTTTTCCCTTTCGAGAGCGGTAATTTCTTCTTCTATCTTGCGTATGCGCGTGCGTTTACGCGCTTCTTCGGCGCGCGCTTCCTTGCTGCGGTGGTATTCGTTTTTCGGCGCGGCGGCAACGGGTGCGGTAGCGACGGTCGTTTCCGTTCCTTTCCGCTTCGTCTTGTCCGCGGTGTACGCTTCGTAGCCGCCGTCGAAGGCGTGCAACTCTCCGTTTTCCAATTCGACGATCTTGCCTGCAAGCGCGTTGATAAAGTAGCGGTCGTGCGACACGAAGAGGATCGTGCCGTCAAACTCCCGTAGCGCGCTTTCCAAACTTTCGCGCGCGGCAAAGTCCAAATGGTTGGTCGGTTCGTCGAGGAAGAGTGTGTTGCCGTTTTCGCAAGCGAATACCGCAAGGGCGAGTTTTGCTCGTTCGCCGCCCGAAAGGACGCGTACCTTTTTATCCATGTCTTCGGCAGGCAATCCCGCTTGCGCCAAAATCGCGCGGATTTGCGTTTGTTGCCAAGTAACGTGCCTGGCCCATAGCTCTTCCAAAACGGTATTGTCGCCGTTCAAGTTGGCGTTTTCCTGATCGTAAACGGCAAGTTTTACGAACCTGCCGAAGCGAACGGACGGATTTTTGTTTTCCGCGAGCGTTTTCAAGAGGGTAGATTTTCCCGTACCGTTATCCCCGACGACGGCGCAACGTTCGCCGCGCGTGAGGGTAAACGACGCGTCGGTAAGCAATATTTTTTCGCCTGCAACCAACCGAAGATTGCTAACTTCCAAGACCTTTTCGTACGACCGTTCGGCGTAGGTAAAGGTAAATTTCGGCGGCGCAGGGGGGAGGGGCGGCTTTTCGATAAGTTCCATCTTTTCGAGGATACGCCTGCGCGATTGCGCCATTTTCGTGGTGGACGCGCGGACTAAATTTTTATCCACGTACTCTTGCAAGCGCGCGCGTTCCTCTTGTTGCTTTTCGTATTCTTTCCGTAAAAACGCCGTCTTTTCCGCTTTCAACGTCTTGTATTTGGTGTAATTCCCCTTAAAGACGGACAGTTTGCGTTGCTCCAATTCGTAAATTTGCGTAACCAAACGATCCAAAAAATAGCGATCGTGCGATACCACTAAAATCGCGCCCTTGAACGCCGCCAAATACTCTTCCAACCAAAACAGAGTTTTCATATCGAGGTGGTTGGTCGGCTCGTCGAGTACGAGCAGATCGGGCGATTCGAGCAACAGTCGGCACAATTTCAACCTCGTCTTTTCGCCGCCCGACATGCTGGAAATGCGCTGACGGTAGTTGTTTTCAAACCCCATACCGTTGAGTACCGTTTTTGTCTTGACTTCCCATTGATACGAATCGTTCGCGGCGATACGCTTGTTTAAGGTTTCGTATTTCGCGCTCAACGCACGGTATTCGGGGGAACGTTCGTCTGTTTTGGATATTTCTCTTTCCACGTCGCGGAGCGTTTCGAGATCGCGTATATCCGCGGCGAACACCTCGCGCATTTCCTCCCAAATTTCTCGTTCGGAATCGTATCCGCCGTTTTGGGCGAGATAGCCGATACGCACGCCGTTTTTGCGGACGAGCGTGCCGCTCTCCGCTTCCAGCTCGCCGAGCAATAGCCGCACGAGCGTCGTTTTGCCCTCGCCGTTGCCGCCGATCAAGCCGACGCGTTCGTTTTCGTTTAAAGTGAACGTTACGTCTTCCAAAAGCGTTTCCCCTTGAAAGCCGAACGATACTCCGTTTGCGGAAATGAGCATAAAACCTCCTAAAACCGTACAATATACGAGCGTATGACTACGCAAAAAAAGTTACGCAAACTCCGCGCGTGGGAACGGGAGTTGCAAACGGCGACGCCCTCGCGCGCCGCGCGCCTGACCGTTGCGATCGTTCGCCTAAAATCGACGATATTCGACGAAAACGGATAGGGCAGGGTTGAGACGAATTAAAAATCCCACGAGGGGATATACGCTTGCGCCGCCGAGTCGCGGCGTTGCAAAAAGACGCGTTCGATACCGAGATCGAAGGCGGCGGAACAGGCGGCGTCGTATTCGCGCGCGGTGATCCTCCGCGATAATTCGGGATAGTTCGCGATTTCGCCGAAGGGGGTATACTGACTCATCAAGCTGAGATAGGTATCTTTCGGCAGGGTATCGGCGAACCATTTGAGCAGCCGTTTGCAATCCGCCGTACACAGCGGCATGACGAGATGCCGTACGATACAGCCGGAGAGCATTTTGCCTTCGTCTGTCATTTTCAACGGCTTTTGCGCCATAAACATAATGGCTTTTTCCGCGTATTCGAAATAGTCTTCCTTGCCCAAATACCGCTTAGACAGGGCGGAAGAATAGAATTTCATATCGGGGAGATAAATATCGACGAAGGGATCGATTTCTCGCAGCATTTCCACCTTTTCGTAGCCGCTGCTGTTATACACGACGGGGATCTTCGGACGATAAATCGACAACGCTTCCGTTAAAAACGGAACGATATGCGAGGGGGTAACGAGGGAAACGTTGTCTGCGCCCTCGTCTTCCAACGCCTTGAATATATCGGCGAGTTGGGCAGGCGTAACGTCCTTGCCGCGTTGCGCGCGCGAAACTTCGAAATTTTGGCAAAAGGCGCAACGCAAATTGCAACCGCAAAAGAAGATCGTACCGCTGCCTTTGGAAAAGGACAGGCAGGGTTCTTCAAAGGGGTGCAGGTAAAATTTTGCGATCTTTGCCGTGCGATAGCCTGAAACGCCGCACGCGCCGATGCCCGTAACGCGGTTCGCGCCGCACTCTACGGGGCATAATTTGCAATTTTGCATAGCAGTAAACGTGTCCATATACACATATTATAGCATAAGCGCGCTTTTTTTGCAACCAACTATGCTACGAATAACTTGACAAGCCGAAAAAAAAAGGGTATAATGTTGCGGAAGAATAAAAAAACACGAAAAGAGGACGAATAGGTATGAGAAAATTTTTTACGAGTGAAAGCGTTACCGAAGGGCATCCCGATAAGGTTTGCGATAACGTTTCCGACGGTATCTTAGACGCGATTTTGGCGGTTGATCCTACCGCGCGTGCGGCGATCGAGTGCGCTGCGGCGTACGACACGCTGTTGATTATGGGTGAAGTTACGACGACGGCAAACGTCGATTACGAGCAAGTCGCTCGTTCGATCATCAAAGAGATCGGTTACGATTTCGGTACGTTCGCGTACGATCGTTGCAAAATTATCACCGCGATACATACGCAATCTTCCGACATCGCCATGGGCGTCAACGCGTCCTTGGAGAAGAAGACGGAGGGGGGCGACGAGGCGAACCAACTCGGCGCGGGCGATCAGGGTATGATGTTCGGTTACGCTTGCCGCGAAACGAAAGAATTGATGCCCCTCACCCTTTCTTTGTCGCATAGAATGGCAAAACGCCTCACCGACGTGAGAAAGCAGGGCTTGTTGCCCTACTTGCGCCCCGACGGAAAGACGCAAGTTACCGTCGAGTACGAGAACGGTGAACCCAAGCGCGTGGAAGCGGTCGTCGTTTCTACTCAACACGACGCAAAGGTCGAACAAACCACCATTCACGCGGATATTAAGAAATACGTAATCGACGAGATCATTCCGCAATCGTTTATGGACGAAAACACGAAGATTTATATCAACCCCACGGGCCGGTTCGAGATCGGCGGTCCGGAAGGCGACAGCGGCTTGACGGGTAGAAAGATTATCGTCGATACTTACGGCGGTCGTTGCGCACACGGCGGCGGCGCGTTTTCGGGAAAAGATCCTACGAAAGTGGATCGAAGCGCGGCGTACTACTGCCGTTATATCGCGAAAAATATGGTCGCGGCAGGGCTGGCGGACGAGTTGGAAATTCAGGTAGCGTACGCAATCGGCGTAGCGAAGCCCGTTTCCGTATTCGTCGATAGCCACGGCACGGGTAAGTTGGACGACGAACGCTTGGCGGAGATCGTGAAAACGGAATTCGATTTGCGCCCGTACGCGATTATCAAGGCGTTGGATCTGCGCAAGCCCGTATTCAAAAAGACGGCGGCGTACGGACACTTCGGCTATAAGGGCTTCTCCTGGGAACAAACGGATAAAGCGGAGTCGTTGAAAAAATATTTATAAGCTACGATAGAAAAACGAAAACGATTGAAAGCAACTGCTTTCAATCGTTTTTTCTACCGACGAGATAATCGATATCCACGTCGAAAAAATCGGCAAGTAGCCATAAGGACAGGATACACGGCTCTTTCTTTTTCAACAGCCACGCGCTAATCGTGTTTTGTTTGACGCCTACCTTCTCGGCTAATCGCACCTGATTCAAACCGTACTCCTTCATCAGCTCTTTCAATCGCTCCGCAAACACAATTTGCAAAATATTTTCCTCCTTTTTCCGTTTTTTGTCGTTCTAAACTATTGACATTTTAGCACCTTAGGAGTATAATAATTAAAAATAGCCCCTTGGGGCTATTCTGAAATGCGCTGTCGTACTATAAAAAAGGAGAACGAAAGATGAAAAAAGAAGTAAACAAAATCTTGGCGACGATCGGCTTCGTGTTGATCGTACTCGGCTGTGTAATTTGCGGTTTGGACGACGCGATGGCACTCGTCATTGCGGAAGTCGCTTTCTCGGCGGCTACGATCGCGGCAGTTTTGGCGCTTGCGTTTATCAACGCCGAAAGCAAGACGTTGAAGAACGTAGGCTATTCGCTGAGCGCACTTTGCGGCGTATACGGCATCACGTTGATTGCGAATGCGAACGACGAACAAACGGGCTTGATCGTTATGGGCGTGGGCATGCTTCTCTTCCTTGTTGCGGCGTTGTTCTATTTTATCGTCGTGGCTTTGAAATTCTTCGGATTCGTAAAGGGTTCGGAAGCGCAATCATCGTCGAACGTATCGGACGTATTGCTTCGCTATAAGCAAATGGAAGCGGAAAAGGTAATCACGGAAGAAGAGTTCAACGACTTAAAGAAGAAGACGTTTGAAACGACGGGCGAAAAGATCTCGACGCTTGACGATTTGAGAAAGTGGAAAAAACTGTTGGATCAAAAGGTGATCACGGAAGAAGAATTTTCTTCGATGAAAGCCAACATGTTCAAAAAATAAAAATAAGCAGCGGGCGGCGCAAAACGAAAAAAAGGAACGGATAACCGTTCCTTTTCTCATTTTTTCCGTTTTTTACAGCAATACGATACCGTGTTCCTTGCAAACGCGTTTCGTTTCGTCGTCCCAAAGGGAAACTTGCACTTCGCCGATATGCGCTTTGCCGAGCAACAGCATGGACAAGCGCGATTGCCCGATGCCGCCGCCGATCGTCAGTGGCAGTTCGCCGTTGAGTAAGGCCTTGTGGAAGGGGAGTTTTCTCCGTTCTTCCGCGTGCGCTTTCCGCAGTTGTTCGTCCAACGATTTCTCGTCCACGCGGATACCCATAGAGGAAATTTCCATCGCGCAACCGAGCACGTCGTCCCAAAAGAGTAGATCGCCGTTCAACGCCCAGTCGTCGTAGTCGGGCGCGCGCGAATCGTGCGGTTTGCCCGAACGGAGCGTGTCGCCGATTTGCATAATGAACGCCGTTTTCCGTTCTTTCAAAAAGGCGTTTTCCCGTTCTTTCGAGGTGAGATCGGGGTAGAGATCTTCCAACTCTTGCGAGGTGATAAAGCTCGTCGTGCGGCATAACTCCACGTCGATTTGCGGATAGCGGCATTTTAAGAAGTCGAGGGTGTCGCAAATTGCGCCGACGATTCCCTGTACGACCTTTTTCAAGTAGTCCGTGTTGCGCGTTTGACGGGTGATGACCTTTTCCCAGTCCCATTGATCGGTGTAGACGGAATGCAGGTTATCCATTTCTTCGTCGCGACGAATGGCGTTCATATCGGTATATAAGCCCTCGCCTGCGGAGAAGCCGTACACGGAAAGTGCCATACGCTTCCATTTCGCCAAGGAATGGACGACGACGGCGTTCTTGCCCGTTTCCTTTAAGGAAAAGGCGACGGGACGTTCCACGCCGCTTAAATCGTCGTTTAAGCCCGTATCGGGATCGACGAAGAGGGGGGCGGATACGCGCTTTACGTTCAATGCCAAGCACAGCCGTTCTTCAAACGTGCGTTTTAACAAGCCGATAGCGGTTTGCGTGTCGTATAACCCCAACGTAGAGCGGTAGCCCTCGGGAACGATGATCTTGCTCATAGTCGATCTCCTCGCTTTCGTAAAATATTACCCGTAGTATAGCACAACCGTCCCGATTTTGTCAACGAAAATTGCCGCGCCGACGATAGGAAAGGAAAAAAATTACGCGTACGCACGCGTTTTCAACGGACGGAAACGGGGTATAAAAGGAGTACGCGCGCGTAAAAATACAAAAACGGCGCACTTTTGCAATATTTTTTATCAAAAGAAGCCTGAAAACGCTTTCATTTTCGGCGTAAATATTGTAAAATAGTAGGTAGGAAAAAATAAGAGGTTCGGAGATTTTTTAGATGGGACTTTTTAAGTATTTGTTGGGCGGCGACGCAAGAAGCAGCTTGAAAAATTTGAATAAAATGGCGGATCAAGTCGAGGCGTTAGAATCGAAATATCAGCCGATGGACGACGAGACATTGAAGAGCCAAACACAGGTTTTGAAAGACCGTTTAGCGGCAGGCGAAACGACGGACGATATTTTGTACGACGCGTTTGCGGCGTTGCGCGAAGCGGCGAAGCGCGTGTTGGGCATGCGCCACTTCCGCGTGCAAATTATCGGCGGTATTTGTTTGCACCAAGGCAGAATTGCCGAGATGCGTACGGGTGAAGGTAAGACGCTCGTTTCCACCTTGCCCGCGTATTTGAACGCGTTGACGGGCAAGAGCGTACACGTCGTTACCGTCAACGACTATTTGGCGAAACGCGACGCGGAATGGATGGGAAAGGTACACAAGTTTATGGGCTTGACCGTCGGCGTCGTCGTACCCGGTATGAACGACGACGAAAAGCGCGAAGCGTACAAGTGCGATATCGTGTACGGTACGAATAACGAATTCGGCTTCGACTATTTGCGCGACAACTTGAAGACGGACTTGTCGAAGATGGTACAGCGCGATTTGACGTTTGCGATCGTGGACGAAGTGGACTCTATCTTGATCGACGAGGCGAGAACGCCGCTCATCATTTCCGGACAGGGCGAAAAATCGTCCGATTTGTACGTGCAAGTCGATAAGTTGGTGCGCACCCTTTCGGGCGGTTTCGACGACGAATTGAAAGAAGCGGAAGACGAAGCGTACAACGCTATGCGTGCCGAAAAGAAGAAGAATAAGGGCAAGAAAAAGATTGCGGTAGAGGACGACGAGGACGACGACGTAGACTATACGAAGATGTCTTTGGAGGAACAAGCCAACTACGAAGCGGAGCGCGAAGAACGCCGCGCGGCTGCGTTGGCGGCTGCTCCCGAGGGAAAGAAGTCGCTTGCCGCCGCAAAAGATTGGGACTATATCATCAACCGCAAGGAAAAGACTGTCGAGTTGACGGATAGCGGTGCGAGAAAGGCGGAACGTTTCTTCCGTATCGATAACATCGCGGAGTTGGAACACGCCGACTTGAACCACCACATTCAACAGGCGTTGAAGGCGCATAAGCTGTTCAAGCGCGACGAAGATTATATCGTCAACGACGGCGAAGTGATTATCGTAGACGAATTCACGGGGCGTTTGATGATCGGTAGAAGATACTCCGACGGGTTGCACCAAGCGATCGAAGCGAAGGAAGGGGTAGAGGTACGTAGCGAGAACAAGACGTTCGCGACCATTACCTTCCAAAACTACTTCCGTTTGTACGCCAAGTTGTCGGGTATGACGGGTACGGCGAAGACGGAAGAAGCGGAATTTAGAACGATCTACTCGTTAGACGTCGTGGAAATTCCCACGAACCGTCCCGTAAAGCGCGTCGATTTGCCCGATATGGTATATTCGACGGTGGACGGCAAAAAGCGCGCGATCGTAAACGAGATTATGGAACGCCACGCGAGCGGACAACCGATCCTCGTAGGTACGTCGTCGGTGGATAAATCGGAAGAGATTTCCCGTTTGTTGAAGAGAAACGGCGTAAAGCATAACATTTTGAACGCGAAGAACCACGAACGCGAAGCGGAGATCGTCGCGCAGGCAGGGCGTTTGAACGCCGTAACCATTTCCACGAATATGGCAGGGCGCGGTACGGATATTTTGCTTGGCGGTAACCCCGAATACTTGGCGAAAAAGAGATTGCGCGAAGAGGGCGCGTCGCACGAGGATATCGAGTTGGCTACCAGCACGTATATCACCGATATTCCCGAAAATATCGCCGAATTGCGCGAACGCTATAAGAAGGTATACGCCCACTACAAGGCGGAAACGGACGCGGAAAAGGAACAGGTTATCGCCGCAGGCGGACTTTGCATCATCGGTACGGAGCGGCACGAATCCCGTCGTATCGACAATCAGTTGCGCGGTCGTGCAGGTAGACAAGGGGATATCGGTATGTCGGTATTCTATCTGTCTTTGGAAGACGATTTGGTCGTTCGCTTCGGCGGTGAGAGAATGAAGTCGTTATACGCGTTGTTCAAGATCGACGAGGATACTTGCTTGCAATCGAAAATGCTTTCGCGCGGAATCGAAAACGCACAAAAGACGATCGAGGGTAGAAACTTCGGTATCCGTAAGAATGTCTTGCAATACGACGACGTTATGAACAAGCAACGTATGGTCATGTACGAAGAGAGAATGAACGTCTTGAAGGGCGCGGACGTACACGAACAGGTGTTGAAATACATTCCCGACTACGTCGCGGAAACGCTGTCTTCGGCGGTCAACGTAGAGGATATGCCCGAGCTTTGGAACGAAGACGAATTGAACGCCGCGTTGGAAGCGAAAGTGTTGCCCGAGGGCACGGCGTACGTTACGCGCGAACGCTTGACGAAGTGGGATTACGACTTGGCGTTGAAGAAGATCGTCAACAAAGTCGTAAAAGAATACGAGAAGAAGATCGAGGCGTTGAAAGAACAGGGCGTCGATTTCTCGCAGGTAGAACGCCGCGTACTGTTGATGACGGTAGATAGAAACTGGATCGATCATATCGACGCGATGGATCAGTTGCGCAAGGGCATTTCCCTGCGCGCGTACGGGCAAGTCGATCCGATCATTTCCTATAAGCAAGAAGGCTTCGAGATGTTCGACGAAATGGTTGCGCGTATTCAACGCACCACGATCAGCACGCTGTTGAAGATCAAGGTCGAGATTCGTCCCGCACCCGTCGCACCGACTGCGGCAGTGCAACCTCCTCGTCCCGGCAGAGTGTTCCGTAGACAAATGCCTTCCCCGATTACGGATATGACTTCGTTCAAAGAAGCGACGGAGAGAATGAGACGGGAACGCAACGAACAAGGCGAAACGCCCGAAGAAAAATAAGAGAAGAGTGTATGTTTAAGGCAGACGATTACAGATTAAAAATTCAAGGTATGCGCGCAACGCTGAAGGAGGCGGAATACGCCCTCGATATCGAGCACTTACGTCCTCGGCTTGCCGAATTGGAAGAAGAACAACAAAAACCCGAAGTGTGGCAAGATTTGGAAAAATCTACGAAGATCGGGCGCGAGCTTGCGGCGATCCGTAACAAGATCACGGCGTACGAAAAGGGCGAAACGGCGTTGTCCGACGCCGCCGACGTCGTCGATTTGATCGAGGAAACGGGGGACGAGAGTTTGATCGCGGAGTTGGACGGTATGCTCGTGGTGGCGGAAAAGGATATCGAAGATATGCGTATCCGCGCCATTTTGAAAGGTCCGTACGACAACCATAACGCCATGTTGGCGCTCCACGCCGGCGCGGGCGGTACGGAGGCGTGCGACTGGTGTCAAATGCTGTACCGTATGTATTGCCGCTATTGCGAGAAGATGGGCTTTAAGGTCTACGAGCTGGATCGCGAAGCCGGCGACGGCGCAGGCTTGAAGAGCGTCGATTTCCGCGTGGAGGGTGAGAACGCCTACGGCTATTTGAAAGCGGAAATGGGCGTGCACCGCTTGGTGCGTATTTCCCCGTTCGACGCCAACAAACGTCGTCAAACCTCTTTCTGCTCGTTGGAAGTTATGCCGGAAGTAGAGGACGATAA
Source organism: uncultured Clostridia bacterium (assembly GCA_964504025.1). Taxonomy (GTDB): domain Bacteria; phylum Bacillota; class Clostridia; order Christensenellales; family Borkfalkiaceae; genus Scatosoma. Next base: position 12,066 of record CAZDCO010000018.1, on the reverse strand, counting down.
CGAAGTGGAAATCAACGACGACGATATTCGTATCGACATTTACCATTCGGGCGGCGCAGGCGGACAAAACGTCAACAAGGTTGCGTCCGCGGTGCGTATTACGCACTTCCCGACGGGAATCGTAGTGCAATGCCAAAACGAGCGTTCGCAGTTGCAAAACAAGGAAATGTGTTTCAATATGTTGCGTTCCAAGCTGTTGGAAAAGAAGATCGAACAACGGCAAGCGGAAGCGGCGGCAATGAAGGGCGACGTGAAGAAGATCGAGTGGGGCGCGCAGATCCGTTCGTACGTGTTCTGTCCGTATACGATGGTCAAAGATCACCGTACGGGCTACGAAAAGGGCGACGTACAAGCGGTTATGGACGGCGAACTGCACGGGTTTATTATCGACTATTTGAAAAAAGCATAATGTTGGAGCGGCGTTTGCCGCTCCTTTATACACGACGGATAGAAAAGAACTATGGTGGATATCAACAAGAAAAACCCTATCATATTAGGTATCGAATCGTCCTGCGACGAAACGGCGGCGGCGGTCATTTGCGGTAGAAAAATATTGTCGGACGAAATCGCTTCGTCGGCGACGATACAGGCGTTGTACGGCGGCGTCGTACCCGAAATCGCTTCGCGCGCGCATACCGACGCAATCGCGCAGGTGGTGGAGAACGCGGTGAAAAAGGCAGGGATCGCGTACGCCGATATCGACGCGGTCGCCGTTACCTACGGCGCAGGCTTGCTCGGCGCGCTGCTCGTCGGCGTGTCGTTCGCGAAAGCGTTTGCGTATGCACTCGGAAAGCCGCTGATTGCCGTCAATCACATTCGCGGACATCTCGCCGCGGCGTATTTGTCGGACGAGGAGTTGCAACCGCCCTTCGTTACGTTGCTTGCCAGCGGCGGTCATACGGCGATTTTGCACGCGAAAACGCCGTCGGAGTTTTCCATTTTAGGCGCGACGTTGGACGACGCCGTGGGGGAAGCGTTCGATAAAGTGGCGCGCGTGTTGGGCTTGCCCTATCCCGGCGGTCCGCATATCGACGCCCTTGCCAAAGAAGGGAAAGCGAATATTCCCATGCCCAAAATGCTCAAAGGCAACGGTGGGTATAACTTTTCGTATAGCGGCTTGAAAACGGCGGTTATCAACTATTGCCATACCCTCTCCCAGCGCGGTGAGGAAATCAATAAGGCGGACGTGGCGGCGTCCTTTCAGAGTGCGGCAATCGACGTACTCGTGGAAAAGACGGTGCAAGCGGCAAAGGAAGTAGGCGTGTCCACGGTAACGGCAGGCGGCGGCGTCGTGGCGAACGGCTATTTGCGCGAGGCGTTGACGAACGCTTGCAAGGCGAACGGACTGAAACTTGTGTTGCCGCAAAAACGGTATTGCACGGATAACGCGGCGATGATCGCATCCGAGGGCTTGGTGCAATTCCGCTTGGGGAATTTTGCCGATCGGTCGTTGACGGCAAAGGCGTCTATTCCGTTGGCGGCGACGTTGGAAACGGTACAAAGCCGCGCGGCGAAGGCAAAGGAAGAAAAATAAATGTTGGAACACTTGTTAGAATTTTTGTTGCACGCCGTAGAAGATACGTTGCCCATGCTGCCGTGGATATTGCTTATGTACGTGCTCGTCGAGCTGTTGGAAAGCAAGACGGATATGGAAAACACAAGACTCAACGGCAAATTAGGTCCGTTGATCGGTTCGGCGACGGGCTTGATTCCGCAATGCGGATTTTCCGTGATGGCGGCGAAGTTGTTTGAGAAGAAGTATATCACCGTCGGCACGTTGCTTGCCATTTTCTTTTCGACGAGCGACGAGGCGTTTATCCTGTTGTTGTCGTCGGGCGAGGGCGCGGTGTGGGTGTTGCCCACGTTGGCGGTCAAGGTAATCGTCGGCGTGGCGATCGGGTACGGCGTGGACGGTTTGCTTGCCGCAATCGGACGGAAGCAGGTTTGCGTAACAATGCCCGATACGAAGTCGGGAGGCGGCACGACGCACGAAATTTTTATGTCGAGATATTTGGAAGAACGGGAAGTGGACGTAGTGTGCTCCTGCGGTCGTTCGCACGATAGCAGTACGCCCTTGAAAAAGTACGTCCTGTCCCCCCTTTGGAGAACGCTGCAAGTGGGCGCGTTCATCTTCCTCGTCAATTTCGTATTGACGGTGGTGATCCATACGGTGGGCGAAGAGGCGTTCGCCTCGTTTATGCAGGGCAATCGCTTTTGGCAGCCGTTCGTTTGCTGCGCGGTGGGGCTGATCCCCAACTGTGCGTCGAGCGTCATCATCACGGAAACGTTCTTGGGCGGCGGAATCGCGTTCGGCTCGTTCGTTGCAGGACTGTGCGCCAACGCAGGTATGGGCTTCGTCGTACTCTTGAAAAACACGCGGCAGTATAAGCGGAATATCGCGTTGCTTTGCACGTCCTATTTCGTTTCCGTCGCCGTGGGCTTGCTCGTCAACGCGTTGCCGTTGGGTTTGTAAGAAAAAAACGCAAAACTCGTTTAGAACGGGCGGCGTTTGCGGTATAAATAGATAGACGAAAAAAATACAGGAGCGGAAAACATGGAAAAAGTAGTGGTTACGGGCGTCAAGGACGACGCGTTGGAAATTGCCTTATCGGGCGATATCGATTTGGGGAACGCCGACGAATTTTACGCGGCGGTTATGGAGGCGTATCAAGCGACTCCGTCCGATATTCGGTTTGTTTGCGATCGGTTGAATTTTATCGACAGCACGACGTTGGGCACGTTCGTGAAGATTTTGAAACGCGTCAAAACGGACGGGCATACCCTGCGTTTACGGGGCTTGCAACCGAAAATTAAAAAACTGTTCGTCATTTGCTCGCTCGATACGATCATGGATATTGCAGATTAAAAGGGGAGAAAGAGTATGGATACGTTCACGCTACAACTGCCCTTGACGGGCGAATATATTCCTACCGTACGTTTGACGACGGGCGGCGTTTGCGCGCTCGCCGGGTTTGACGTGGATAGCACGGAAGATTTCAAAGTTTGCGTCACGGAGAGTTTATTGCTCTTAAAACGGAGCGGCTATCAAACGGCGACGATCGTCTTTACCGTCGGTGAGGCACTCGGTTGCGCCGTTACGGGCGAAACGCGAGGCGAAAAGGAAGGGGAAACGCTCGAAGAGGAAATTTCCTACGCGTTGCTCTCCGCCCTGCTCGGCAAGGTAGACTTTGAAAAGAACGACGACGGAAGCGTAAAAAGTATTGCGTTCGAAGGCTAAAAGGGAATGACGGAAGAAAGGGTAGAAACGCTGTTTACGCGTTACAAAGAGACGGGCGACGTTGCCATTCGCAACCAAATCGCCGAGAAGTATCTCTACATAGCGGACATTCTCGCAAAGAAATTCGTGGGAAGAGGGGTAGAATACGACGACTTGAAACAAGTCGCTTCGTACGCCCTTTTGCGCGGTATCGACCGCTTCGATCCCGACGCGGGATTACAGTTTACAACCTTTATCACGCCGACGATTACGGGTGAAATTAAGAACTATTTTCGGGATAAATCGCGTATGGTGAAGCTGCCCCGTCGTTTGGGGGAGATCAGCGTCGCCGCGCGTAAATTCGCCGCGGAAGAGGAAGCGCGAACGGGCGAAAAGCCGACGGTGAAACGGATCGCCGAAGCGTTGCGGTTCAGCGAAGAAGACGTCGTCAAGGCGTTGGAAGTGGGCGGTACGCTTTCCTTGGACGGTATGGCGGCGAGTGAAGAGGACGGGCAAGAACGCTCGTTATATTCGCTGTTGCCCGACGAAGAGGATAAATACGAGAGTTTTGAAACGAAGGAAACGCTGCGCGCCGCCATGCAAGGCTTTTCGGACGTGGAGAAAGCGTTGATCAAATATCGCTATCAAGACGAGCTTTCGCAAAGCGAAACGGCAAAGCGTTTGGGTGTTTCTCAAATGTTCGTGTCCCGTATGGAACGGAAATTGCTGTTGAAGCTGAAAGAGAACCTCAAAGATAGCGTTTGAGTGTGCCGCGACGGAAAGGAGTAAACGAAAATGCTTTTTGAAATTACCGATTGCGACAGTATGCGCGTTGCCCTGCAACGGCTGTGCCGCTTTTTGCAGGAAAACGACGCCTCGGAAACGACGGTATTCAACGGTAGGCTTGCCGTAACGGAGTTGGTCGGCAACGTGTTAAAACACGCCAACGGCACGGCAACCGTCCGCGTGGAAACGGAAAAGGAGTGTTTCGGCGTATACGTGTATTCGTCCAAGCCCTTTGCACCGCCTCCCGTCAGCCGCTGTTCCGCCGTGTATAGCGAACACGGTAGAGGACTCTATTTGGTGGATAGCGTGTGCGAGTTGCGCACCCTCACGGGCGACGGCGCAATCAAGATCGTGTTAAAAAAATAATCCGACGAAAACCGTCGGATTATTTTTTACGCTTTACGGACTTTTTTCGTCCGTTCGAGAGGAATATAGCGGCGTGGGTTATCCGCTCTCGTTAAACGCCGTTTTTACGCCGCCGGAACGCCGTTTCTAAAAGCGTTGAAAGGGGACGAAAAAACTCCCGTTCGGAGAAATTCCGAACGGGAGTTTGCATTTCAAGAAATTACATTTTAATTGCAAATTGATAGAGCTTCGTCAACAATTCGTCGGGAATTCTATCACGGTATTGACCGAGGTAGATGAACAACTTGCGGAAGAAGATCTTGTTGTCGCCGCCTACGACGTAGTCGGGCAATTCGGGCATGGGACCCTTAAACTTCAAGATGAACAATTCGGTAAATTGATTTCTTTCTTCGTTGGTAAGCATAGCAATGAACGGATCGAAACTCTTGCAGTTGTAGAAATCGTATCCTGCCGTTTTCACTTCGGTAACGGGTGCAACGTAGGTGGGGTTCACTTCTTCAGCCAACTCAACGCCTTCAACGGGACCACCCTCGTAAGGCAACGCTTCCGCGTATTCTTCACGGATATATTCTTGTTCTGCAACGGGAGCTACTACGGGTACGACGGGAGCGACCGCAACGGGTGCGCAAACGACTTCGTTGACCTTTTCCGCTTTCGCAGCTTTCTTTGCTTTGGGTGCTTTCACTTTCTTTTCTTTCACGGGTTTCACCTTCTTTACTTTTACTTTACGTTCTTTCTTGCCTTTGCCGCCGATCAACCAGCCGAGGATATTTAATACCGTCGCAACGATAGCTACGATCGCAACGATAACGGCATTGTCGCTCGCTTTCTCTACGGTGAACGCTACGTACGCCGCTACGGCTGCCAACAACAAGCCGACGATATAACGAACCAAGTCCCAACCGTTTTTCTTGGTAGCAAACAAACGAACGAGTGCGAACGCTGCGAAGAGCATTGCAACTACGTAAAGAACCAAAGTGATCGTCGTCGCAAGCTCGCCTAACGATTCTACGACTTTACCGAACGCGTCTGCTTCCGTCGTTAAGAAGAAAGCGAAGGCGGTAACGGTTGCAAGAGCGAAGAGGGTTTGGAACAGGTTGCCCCAAGCCTTTTTGCCGACCTTGCAAATCGCTGCGATAAAGGAAGCTACGAGACCGACTACGGCAACAGCCCAAACGATTCCGTTGGTGGTAACGAGCGTAAGCAACTCGGCATTCGGCGTATACGCGTTCAGCGTAAGAGCAACGCCCAAAGTCGTCGCTGCGAACGTCAAGAAGAAGAGGGTAGTGCGAACGCGACGTGCCGCCTTCTTGGAAAACAAACCGATGATGCCGCTGATCGCCGCAATAGCGAGGCAAAGTGCGGTTACGTATACCGTAAGACCGCAGAATTGACCGATCGCGTCGGTACCTGTAACGGGATTCAAAAGCAGCTCGTAGAACGCTCGTTTATCGTTTGCGGGACAGGGAAGCCAGAAACATGCAATCGCCACTACCGCGAAAAGCAAGGAGAAGAAGCGCGCCGCGCCGTTTTTCTTCTTGGGTTCGTTCGTAGCAGCCGTTTGTACGGGTTGTGCTTCGGTTTCGACGGTAGGTTGCATAACGTCCGGCTCGAAAACTGTGTTGTTGCTCATAACAAATCTCCTGAAAAATTTTTTATCGTTAACTTTCGTTCCGTCCTTTCCCGAAGGGAAAAGCCGTAAAATTATCAACTTTATAACATTATAACACTTTTCAAAGGATATGTCAATGGTTAAAGGAATTATTTTCTATCTTTTTTCGCAAAAATTTCGTCGTCTTTTGCCGCGTCGTAACGGTTTTTTTCTAACGGGATTTCATCATTATATAAAAAACTGTTGAAATTTTTTTTGATTTGGGGTATAATAGAAAGGTAAGGCGCGTTCGCGCCGTAGAGAACCGATTGAAAAGGCGGTAAAAGATGACCGAATTACAAAAGACGATACGAGAGATCGAGAAAAAATTATCGATTGCCGTAACCTATTATCCCGAAAACGCGAAGCCGTCAGGCGTGCCCGTATGCGAAAAACCGTTCGAGGAAGTAACGGACGACGGAAGCTATACCTTTTTCCGTTTTACGTTTAACGGCGTGGGCTACGTCGGCGCACTCGTCGGCGCAACGGCGACCGAACGCAACTACGCGGCGTTGTTGCCTGCCTATATAGAGAGCTTTGCCTCGCGCGAAACGGAACTTTCCAAAACGGAGTACTTAAAGAAAATTTTACTCGGCGAATGTTCGTCGATGGGGATATACAAGTACGCGTCGAAATTTTCGGTGCGCGGTGCGGCGTGCTTTGCCATGGTGTTGCGCGTGCCGAAGCTGATGGAAGAAACGCTCGCCGTGATCGAACAATACGGCGGCAATAGCTTGGATACCGCCGTGCAAATGAGCGATGACGGTTGCGTGCTCGTCAAGTTCTTGGATAAGACGGATAACGAATATCAATCGTCCGTCGATTACGCGGAGTTTTTGGCGCAATCGTTGCAAGAAGAGTTGGGTATAACGGTAGAGGTGGGTGTCGGACCGACCGTGCGCGAGTTGCGCGATATCGCTCTGTCCTATGCGCAAGCCGAAAACGCCTTGCGGTACGCGGACGTATTCGGTATGAAAGAAAGGGTGCATTCCTACCGCAAATATATTTTGGTGAAGTTGTTGGAGGACGTTCCCGAAGGAAAGTTGAACGAGTATTTGTCCGATCTCACGGACGAGAGTTTCCGCGAAGTGTTCGAGGACGAGGAAATGGTATCCACCGCGGAAGAGTTTTTGCGTTGCAGCTTGAACGTAAGCGAAACGTCGCGCAATTTATATATGCACCGCAACACGCTGTTATACCGCTTGGATAAGCTGGAAAAGGCGACGGGGTTGAATATTCGTTCGTTTTCGGACGCCGTTTCCTTCCGCGTGTTGACCGTCATCTATCGGTTACTCGGAAAATAATAAGTTCGTAGGAGTGGTTATGGAAAGCACGGGCGAAAAGAGGAATAAAAAACGAATCGTTTGGAGCGTGATTGCGGCGGTTGCCATCGCCGCCTGCTCCTTTTTTGCAGGCTTTTCCGTGCACTATTTTACGTTGGACGAAGAAATGCGCACCCTCCTGCGCGTCAAGGAACGCATACAAAAACTGTACTACTACGAAATAGCCGACGAGAAGTTTTATACCGTACTCTTCGACGCCGTCAACGAAGATCTGTTGGACGCCTATTCGCAATATTTAACGGCGGAGGAATACGCCGCCATGAAAGAGAGCGCGACGGGCGCGCAACAAGGGATCGGCGTATCCTTTTATACGAAAACGCCGAGCGGCGAAGATCAAATGCTGATCGCGTCCGTGTTGGGCAATTCCCCCGCGGAAGAGGCGGGGTTGTCGGCAGGCGAACGGATCGTCGGGTTCGGCGATCGGGCGGACGATATACGGGCAAGCAACGATTTTCAGGCGTTTAAGGCGTTCGTCAACGGCAAAGCAACGGGAGAAACGATCTATTTGCGCGTCGTGGAACAAAGCGGCGACGAACGGATCGTAGCGGTGCAAAAGCGCGCGTACGTGGAGAGTTACGTCTATTATAAGACGACGGACGCTTCGTACGCCTTTACGGGTGAGAACGCGCAATCGTTGATCGAACGAGGGGAGAGTCTTGCCGCGTTGCCCGTCGATACGGCGTATATCCGTTTGACGAGTTTTAACGGCGGTGCGGCGGAAGAATTCGCCGCGGTGATGGAACGGTTCAAGACGGACGGCAAGAAAAATTTGGTGCTCGATTTGCGCGGTAACGGCGGCGGATATTTGGATATTCTGCAAAAGATTTCTTCCTATTTTTGCAAGACCGCAACCGAGAAAAATCCCGTAGTCGCCGTGGCGGACTTCGGGGAGTATCGTCAAACGTATAAGGCGAGCGACAACCTCTATTCGACCTACTTCGGCGAGGACAGCCGCATTTGCGTGCTTGCCGATAAAAATACCGCTTCCGCGTCGGAGTGTTTGCTCGGAGTGCTGTTAGACTACGGCGCGATCGACTACGGAGATATTTGCCTGATCGAGCGCGAGGGCGAGGCGCGGACGTACGGTAAGGGAATTATGCAAACGACATATCCTTTCGTTTTTACGGGGGACGCGTTAAAGTTGACGACGGCGAAAATTCGTTGGCCGAAAACGGATACTTGCATACACGGTAGGGGCGTTTTGCCGTCGGATGGCGCGAAGACGGTGGCGGAAGACACGGTAAACGACGGCGAATTGACGGCGGCGATCACGCGCTTGTTTTCCAAATGAACGAGGCAGGTACGCGTTGAATACGGATAGAATATAACAAAGGTACACGCCGTAAGACGTGTACCTTTGTTATGATATGGAGGTGTTCCTTGGAATTAAGGAAACGGATAGGCTCGTTTTCGTTACGTTCAGTATACTATATCAATGCGTAAGCTTTGTTTGCGTACGGTGATAATTTGACGAAAATTAAAAAATACTCCGCAGGCGTTGCGCCGCGGAGTATTTTTTATATCGTTTTATTTGTTGTTCTCAATCGTTTTCAACGCTTTGGCAACTACGTTTTCTACGGTGAAGCCGAAGTGGGGGAACAACTTGCCTGCAGGACCGGACGCGCCGAAGGTGGTCATCGCCACGATCTCGCCGTTGTCGCCTGCGTACTTGTACCAGCTGTACGGCGAACCTGCTTCTACGCATACTCTCGCCTTGACGTCCTTGGGCAATACGCTTGCCTTGTATTCGTCCGATTGTTTTTCAAATTCTTCCATGCAAGGCATAGAAACGACGCGCGCGTTCACGCCCTTTTCCGCAAGTGCCGCTTTCGCCTTAACGCAAAGCTCTACTTCCGAACCGGTTGCGATCAACAATACGTCCGCTTTGCCTTCGCAGTCTTCCAAGACGTAACCGCCTTGCAAAGCTTGCTTGCCGCTGTTTGCATATTGCGGCAGGTTTTGACGGGTGAGTACCAAAACGGTAGGCTCGTCGCCGCTCAACGCGGATACCCAAGCCGCCGCCGTTTCCTTGCCGTCCGCAGGACGATATACTTTCAAACCGGGGATCGAACGGAGCATAATCAGTTGTTCTACGGGTTGATGGGTAGGGCCGTCCTCGCCGACGCCGATCGAATCGTGCGTCATAATATAGGTTACGGGCAGCTTCATCAACGCGGATAAACGCATTGCAGGCTTGCAGTAGTCGGAGAATACGAAGAAGGTTGCCGCGTACGCTTGAATACCGCCGTGGAGTTGCATACCGTTTGCGATTGCCGCCATAGCGTGTTCACGGATACCGTAGTGCATGTTTCTGCCTGCGTAGTTCGCATGCGAGAACCAGCCGTACTTCACGTCGTCGGTATCTTTCATTTCCGAAAGGTTGGAAGGACCGAGGTCGGCGGAACCGCCCATCAGTTGAGGCATCTTCGCAGCCAATTTATTTAACACTTTCGCGGACGTTTGACGGGTAGCCATGGGTTTGTCGAAATCGTACAATTCGTCCATGATCTCGAAGTCGGGCTTCTCGCCAGCCATAACCGCACGGTATTCTTCCGCGAGTTCGGGATATTGATTTTCGTAATCGATCATCATCTTCTTCCATTGCACTTCCACTTCCTTTCCGGCGTTTGCCGCTTCCGCGCAATGATCGTAAACTTCTTTCGGACATTCGAACGGGGGATAATTCCAACCCAACTTTTGCTTAGTCTTATCCAAGTTCTCGCTGCCGAGGGGCGCGCCGTGGCACTTTTCGCTGCCTTCCAAAGGCGAGCCGAAGCCGATGCGCGTATGGCAAATGATGATAGAGGGTTTTTCGGTGTTTGCTTTCGCTTTTGCGATCGCTTCGGAAAGCGCGTCTACGTCGTCGGGGGAGGATACGAGATCTACGTGCAACACTTGCCAATTTTGTGCGGCAAAGCGCGCGCCTACGTTTTCCTTGAAGGTAACGTCGGTGTCGCCCTCGATCGTAATATCGTTATCGTCGTATAACAAAATGAGTTTGCCCAAGCCTTCCGTGCCTGCGAACGAGCAAGCTTCGTAGGAAATACCCTCTTCCAAACAGCCGTCGCCGCAAATCGCGTAGGTGTAGTGATCTACCACGGGGAAGTCGGGACGGTTATACTTCGCGGCAAGGTGTGCTTCCGCAAGCGCCATACCGACGGCGTTGGCAATGCCTTGACCCAAAGGACCCGTCGTCGTTTCGATACCTACCGTATGCCCGAATTCGGGGTGGCCGGGGGTTTTCGAACCGAGTTGACGGAATTGCATCAAATCTTCCTTTTTCAAGCCGAAGCCGTACAAGTGCAACAGCGCGTAATAGAGCGCGGAGCCGTGTCCTGCGGATAAAACGAAACGATCGCGGTTGTCCCACTTCGGGTTGCGAGGGTTAAACGTTAAAAAGTTTTGGAACAGGGTGTACGCGATGGGAGCACAGCCCAAAGGCAAGCCGGGGTGGCCGGACTTCGCTGCTTCGATAGCGTCCGCGGATAATACGCGGAGCGCGTTGATGGTGGTTTTTTGAGCGTTCATTTATATTCTCCTAATAATATGATTTTTTTATTTTCGTAATGCTTGTACGGCGGTCTTGCGCGCCAACAACTTTTCGTTGGCGGTTTTCGCCTTGTCTTGCCGCCAAGCGGCAATCGCCTTTTCAAAGGGGGTAAGATCTAAGAAATCGTACTTTCTCAAGAAATAGTAGAGATCCTTGACGATTTTGATCGAGCCGTCTTTGCTGTCGCTTTCGACGTTGATAGGCAGGATCGGATCGTGCAAACTCATACGGAGCAACGCCCAGCCGTCGCCGTGCGTTTCGTCGTAGCGCAAACGGTAGCCTTCGTAGTTGTCGGCGGCAGGGGTGGCGTAATAGACGCCGTCTGCGTATTTCTTGAAATCTTCGATGACCGTTTTGCCGAGCGTCTTAAAATCGCAGTCGGGACGGAATTTCACGCGTAACTCGCGTTCCTCTTCGGGGAGCTGCAAGGTGGCGATCAAATCGGTTAAATTTTTGCCCTGTTTCGCGGCGTTCGCCATGGCGATCAGCAGGCGCGTAACGAGATACGCACCGTCGTCGAGGAAATAATTTTCCATCAAAGCGGCGTGTCCGCTCGTTTCGATCGCAAGGGGAGTATATTCGCCTGCGGCGTTACGACGGATCGCTTCGTTGATAACGTTTTTGTAACCGCGCTTAAAGCGGATATGTTTGCCGCCGCGCGCCGTGATAAACTTCGCTAAACCGTCGGACGTAACCGAGTCGGTAACGATCGAGCACGCAGGGTGTTCGGAAAGCAAGATTGCGGAGATGAGTGCGATCAGGCGGTTGCGGTTGATTTCGCTGCCGTCCTTATCCACGGCACCCGCTCTGTCCACGTCGGTGTCGAAGATGATACCGAAATCGGCGTGGTGGGTTTTTACCGCTTCGCATACCGCGTGCATCGCTTCGGCGTTTTCGGGATTGGGGATATGGTTGGGGAACGTTCCGTCGGGCTCTAAGAATTGCGATCCCGTCGTGTCCGCACCGAGTGGTTGCAACACTTTCGTTACGAAGAAACCGCCCGCGCCGTTGCCTGCATCTACCAAAATACGCTTGCCTGCGAGGGGAGTTTTCTCTCCCGTGGCGTTTCTCACCTTCTCTACGAGTGCCGCTGCGTATTCGTCGAGGTAGGGCGAAGTGGCTAAGCTGCCCGTGCTCGACACTTCCGCGAAAC
>CAZDCO010000017.1:23016-28028 GCA_964504025.1 uncultured Clostridia bacterium | reverse complement strand
GGGGTTGCAATTTTCCCCGCTGTCATTGCGAGGAGTGCAGCGACGAAGCAATCTCTCGTAGCATAATCGTAACGCCGAGATTGCCGCGCGGCGTACCGCCGCTCGCAATGACAAGGCAAAAACGAACGGCGTTCGCAACGACGTTTGGGGTGCGCGTGTAGCCGCTCGCAATGACGGAGTACGCGATAGGATAATATATTCGATAGGCAGTACAACGTTATCGTTGTTCGCTTCCCTGTCATTGCGAGGAGTGCAGCGACGAAGCAATCTCATAAAAAAGCGTAACCGCGCGGTTGCTCTTTGCAACCGCGCGGTTATTTTTATATTTTCCTTTCCGCTACAAAATCGGTTTTTCGAGCAGGTGCAAGCCCAACTCCGACGCCATTTGGCGCGCGGCTTTTTCCGCACTTTCGTCGTCGAACGCTTCGGGGGAGTGCGCGTCCACGCCCAACACGACGTCGTTGCCCACGTCGGCGGCGATTTGGAAAAATTTACGTTGCGGATAATGCCGTCCGTCGCGCAAGCCGAGCAGGTTAATCTCCAACGGCACGCCCTTTTTCTTGGCGTGTACGCACAACCGACGGTACTCCCGTTCGATCGCCTCTTCCGAAAAGTTCAAGCCGGGGATATCGGGGTGCGCCACGTATAAAAAGTCGCCCGTGTTGAGTGCGGCGATTACCTGCGTAACGTAGGCGAGCAGGACGAAGTCGTCTGACGATTGATTCATCACGTGATACCGAAAGGACTCGTCGCCGAGGAAGTGCTGTCCGAGCAACAAAAAGTCGGGTTGCACGCTTTGCAACAACGCCCGTTCTTCCTCGTAAAAATCGGGATAATACTCCGTTTCAAAGCCGAGCAAAATGCGAATATCGGCGGCGTATTCCTTTTGCAGATCGCGGATACGGCGCGCGTAGTCGCCGATCTCGTCGCAGCGCATGCGCATGCCTTTGATCGGGCGATCGTCGGGGAAGGCGTAGGGCGCGTGATCGGAAAAGCCGAGCGTTTGGATACCGTGCGCGATCGCCTTTTCCACGTAGGCGCGCGTTTCGCCTTGGGCATGTCCGCAAAACCGGGTGTGCGTGTGATAATTATAGAGCATATTTTTTCATTCCTTTCGTCGTTTTCCCTATCAGTATACCAAAATCGCGCGCATTTTTCAAACGAAAACGCGGAGTATTCCTAAAAAAATGCAACGACGTTCGCGCCGTTATACTTTTTCGTTCGTTTTCGCATACTGAAAGGAAAAAGGAGTGTGCGTATGGATAGATCGAAGTCGGGGGAGAAGGGCGGATTTCTCAAAGGGGCGGCGTGGATCGCGTTCGGCGGTTTCGTGGCGAAATTGCTTGGCGCGCTGTATCGGATTCCGTTGACGAATTTGATCGGTGGCCGCGGTTTGGGGCTATACCAAATGGTCTATCCCGTCTATTGTCTGTTGTTGACGGTATCGGCGACGGGGATTCCTTCCTCGATTGCGAAATTGACGGCGGAGCGAATCGGGAAAGGGCAGGGGGACGAACCGCTGTTCCGTACGGCGATGAAGTTGTTTGCCGTCGTGGGGGTATGCGGCAGCGTGATTATGGTGCTCGTCGCGCCCGTACTTTCCAAGGCGCAAAACGCGACGGAAGTGTTGGGCGGCTATTACGCCTTAGCCCCGTCGGTGTTGCTCGTGTCTATCCTATCCGTCTTTCGCGGTTGGTTTCAGGGCAGGAACGATATGGCGCCCACCGCCCTTTCCGAAATTGCGGAACAGCTCGTCAAAGTGGCGTTCGGGTTGTCGTTCGCCTATCTTTTCCGCGCGGATACGCCGACGGCGGTTACGTTTTTGCTGTTGGCGGTATCCCTTTCCGAGGGTGTGGCGTTGCTTTTCGTCTACGTCCTGTTTCGTCGCGTACCTGCCCCTTTGAAATTAAAAAAGGACGGGGACAGGGTTGCGGTGAAAACGGTGCTCGCGCTGAGTGCGCCCGTTACCTTTTCGGCGTTGTTGATGCCTGCGTCCTCGCTACTCGACAGCGTGTTGGCGGTGCGATTGTTGTCGGCATATACCGCCGACGCCGTTACGCTGTACGGTTTGTTTTCGGGCGGTGCGGTAACGGTGATGAACCTGCCCGTGTCGGTGTGTTACGGGATCGCGGCGGCGAGCGTGCCGTCCGTGGCGACCGCCGCCGCAACGGGCAAGGGCGCGCGCAAAAAAACGTTGCAGGCGTTGGGCTTGACCGTACTCGTCGCCGCGCCGTCGGCGTTGGGCGTTTACGCCTTGGCTTCGCCGTTGGCGCGCGTGATTTTCCGCAGTTTGGGGAACGAGGAGTTGACCACTCTGATCGCGCTGATTAAAACGATTTCGATCAGCGCGCTTACCCTCTCCTGCGTGCAAACGTTGTCGGCGTGCCTGACGGCGAGGGGGAAGCCGCAATACGCCGCACTCGGCATGCTCGTCGGCGTCGTCGTCAAGACGGTTGCCTATTCCTTTTGGTTGCGCGGCGCACGTTCTTCCGTTTTTGCGTTGGCGCACGCGACGAACCTTTGTTATTTGGTTGCTTTTCTTTTCGATTTGGTATATAATTTATGTATATCGACGAAAGGAGCGAAAGAAAAATGATTACGGTAATCGGCTTGGGAGTAGAAAGGGGAGATTTGACTCGTCGCGGCGAGGAGGAAATTCTCGCGGCGGCAAAGCGCGGCGCGAAGATCGCCGTGCGTACGGCGTATACCCGTTCCTACCGTTCGGTAACGGAACTTGGCGTGCCGCACGTTTGTTTAGATTACGTGTATCAAGGCAGTCGTTCGTTTGCCACACTCTCGAAAAATTTATGCAAGGCGGTTTGCGATTTGGGCGAGGACGTCGTCTATTTGGTAGATGGCGCGGCGAGCGAGGACAACTCCGTCAAAGCGTTGCAAAGACGGTTGCGCGGAAAGCTTCGCGTGATCGACGGCGTGTCGAAAATTTCCGCGATCGCGACGGCGGCGCGTTTCCAAGGCTGTTCGTATACCGCCGTATCGGCATACGAGTTGGAGGAACGCAACCGCGACGGCGGCTTGCGCCTGCCCTTGATCGTCTACGATTTGGACGATCGGGCGTTGTGTAGCGACGCGAAACTGTTGCTCGGCGAGTTGTTCGGCGAGGAAACGCAGGCTACGTACGTTTGCGGCGGCAAAGCGAAAAAAATTCCCGTATACGAGCTGGATCGTCAAACGGAATACGACTATTCGTCCGCGGTGGCGATCGACGAAATCGACTTGTTGCAAAAGGAGCGGTTCACGCTGGACGACTTGAAAGAAATTATCGTGCGCCTGCGCCGTCCCGACGGTTGTCCTTGGGACAGAGTGCAAACGAACGAGAGTATCAAAATGTCCGCCGTGGAAGAGGCGTACGAGCTGGTGGACGCCGTGGACGCGGACGACGACGAGAAAATCGTCGAAGAGGCGGGGGATATCATGATGCAATCTGTCTTCCACGCCGTTTTGAAAGAAGAAACGGGCGCGTTCACCCTCGGCGACGTTTTGACGGGAGTATGTCGGAAGTTGATTACGCGGCATACGCACGTATTCGGAAACGATAAGGCGCAAGACGACGAGGGCGCGCTCAACGTTTGGGAACGGAATAAAATGACGGAAAAACATCAGGAAACATACGCGGACGCCGTCAACGACGTGCCGAAATGCTTTCCTGCGGCAATGCGCGCGCAAAAAGTGGGCAAGCGCGCGGCGAAAGGGGGTATGGACTTCGCCACCGTCGAGGCGGCGGCGGAACGCTTGCAAGCGGAATTGACCGAATTTTTCGAGGCGTACCGTAGCGGTAACGCCGAAAGGACGGAAAAGGAGTTGGGCGACGTACTCTTCGCGGCGGTGAACGTCGGTAGAAAGTCGGGTTGCGATTGCGAAAAGGCACTCAAAGAGAGCGTGGAACGGTTTGCCGCGCGGTTTACGCTTGCCGAGAAAAAGGCGTTGGCGGACGGCAAAATCGTAACCGAACTCAGCGAGGAAGAATGGGACGGCTATTACGTCGCGGCGAAAAGGGAGTTGCAGGCATGAAGACGACTCCGATCAACGTCGGCGGCGTGCAGTTGCCGAACAACGTCTTTTTAGCACCGTTGGCAGGGTATACCAACTACCCCTTCCGTCGGCTGTGCAAGGGGTACGGCGCAGGGCTTTGCTATACCGAAATGGTGAGTGCGAAGGGGTTGTATTACGGTAGCGAAAACACGAAGGAGTTGTTGTATACCGACGAGCGCGAGGGCGTGGCGGCGGCGCAAATTTTCGGCAGTGAACCGTCGGTGATGCGCGCGGCGTGCGAACACGAGGCGTTGCGCCCCTTTCCGATCGTGGATATCAATATGGGCTGCCCCGTACCGAAAATTTATAAAAACGGCGAGGGTAGCGCGCTTTTGGAAAATCCGTCGTTGGCGGAGAATATCGTCAAGGAGTGCGTCAAGAGCGGCAAGATCGTTACGGTGAAAATGCGGATCGGCGTGGACGAGCGGCGTTTGGTAACGGTGGACTTCGCCAAGCGCATGGAGGACGCAGGCGCGTGGTTGTTGACGATACACGGACGGACGAGGGATAAAATGTACGCAGGCGAAGTGAATTACGGCGAGATTGCGGCGGCGAAACGGGCGGTGTCTATCCCCGTCGTCGCGAACGGCGGCGTATTTAGTGAAGCGGACGCCGAAAAATTGATGAACGAAACGGGCGCGGACGGCGTTATGGTGGCGCGTGCTGCACTCTTTTCTCCGCAAGTCTTTTGCGAGTTGACGGGCACGCCTACGGAAGGCACTTTCGCCATGCTGAAAAAGCAGTTGCAATGGACGAGGGAGTTGTTCGACGATCGATTTACGACCGTATTTATGCGGAAAATGGCGGCGTTTTATATCAAAGGCAGCCGTGGGGCGGCGGCGTTCAAGGACAAGTTTTTCCAAGCGCAGACGCCGGAAGAGGTGTTGGAGATTGCCTCTCACGCTTGGGGAGAGTGAAAAGCGTGGATTTGCGGCGCAATGCTGCGTCGCCGTTCGGTTACG
>CAZDCO010000017.1:0-22916 GCA_964504025.1 uncultured Clostridia bacterium | reverse complement strand
TACTTCTCGTACGCGCCCTCACGGCTTCTTGCTTTGTTTGCAACTGAACGCTTTTATTTCGGGGTAAAGCGTGGATTTGCGGCGCAATGCTGCGTCGCCGTTCGGTTACGTACTTCTCGTACGCGCCCTCACGGCTTCTTGCTTTGTTTGCAACTGAACGCTTTTCGATATATCGCTTTATCATTGCGAACGGCGTTTGTTTTTACCTCGTCATTGCGAGCCGTAGGCGTGGCAATCTCAGGGTTACGGAAAAGCTACAAGAGATTGCTTCGTCGTTGCACTCCTCGCAATGACGGTAAAAAAAATCATTCCTTGCGATAACAAAACGGTATCAGCATAGCGCGCCGAGTGGCGCGCTTTCGTTTTACAACGGGAACGCGACGAAAAGCCGTCCTAATTTCGCACTCTTTTCACGCGACGATAAAACGGACGAGGAAAGGGCGAGTAGAGGGAAAATCGGGCGCTTTTCCCCCTTAAATCGCGCGTGTCGACAATTTCTTCTCGCTTGCAAAAGAAAACTTTGAAAAACGAGGGCTATTCGCTTTCTTTTTTTTGAAAAAGATGGTATAATAAAGAAGAAAAAATAACGATTTTCCCTTTTTATAAAAAAGGGAAAGCGAAACGGGAGAAAAGACTATGGCGGAAAGAGTAGAAGGCGAATACGGCGCGGAGCAAATACAGGTGCTCGACGGTTTGGAACATATCCGTAAACGCCCCGGTATGTATATTTCGTCTACCGACGCGAAAGGTTTGCACCACCTCGTGCACGAAGTCGTGGATAACTCCATCGACGAGGCGTTGGCAGGCTATTGTACGCATATCGAAGTAACGATCAACGACGACGGAAGCTGTACCGTACTGGACAACGGGCGCGGCATTCCGACCGATATTCACCCCAAAGAGGGCATTTCCACGTTGGAAGTGGTATTTACCAAAGTAAACGCCGGCGGTAAGTTCGGCGGCGATTCCGGCTACAAAGTGTCGAGCGGCTTGCACGGCGTCGGCGTCAAGGCGGTGAACGCCTTGTCGGAGTGGTTGGACGTAGAGGTTTCCCACGAGGGACATATTTTCAAACAGACGTACAACCGCGGCGTACCGCAACGCAGCGTGCAAATCGTCGGCGATACGGACGCAATGGGTACGAAGGTTACCTTTATGCCCGACGCGGAAATCTTTGAAACGGTTATCTTTAACTACGATACGCTGAAAGGACGCCTGCGCGAGTTGGCGTACCTCAACAAGGGCTTGCGCATTTCCTTGGAAGACAAGCGCGCCGGACAGGAACATCAAGATTCCTTCTGCTACGAGGGCGGTATTTGCTCCTTCGTGGAAGAGTTGAACAAGAACCGTGAAGAGTTGTTGTTCCCTGCCCCCGTCTATTTTGAAGAGCAGGAAGGGGATACCGTTTGCGAAGTGGCGATCCAGTACAACGAAACGTACAACGAAGTCATTTACAGCTACGCGAACAACGTCAACACAATCGACGGCGGTACGCACGTCGAGGGTATGAAAGCGGCGTTGACGAAAGTTATCAACGAAGCAGGTAGAAAACACAACATTTTGAAAGAGAGCGACAAGCTGACGGGCGAGGACGTACGCGAGGGTATCACCGCCGTCGTATCCGTCAAACTCGTAGACGCGCAGTTCGAGTCGCAAACGAAGGATAAGCTGAACAACAGCCATATCCGTGCGTTCGTCAACAAGTGCGTTACCGAACACATGTCCACCTTCTTGGAAGAAAATCCCTCGGTGGCGAAGGAGTTGGTGCTCCGCTGTATCACGGCGCAAAAGGCGCGCGACGCGGCGAGAAGCGCGCGCGATCTCACCCGTAGAAAGGGCGTTTTGGGCAATTCGACGTTGCCCGGCAAACTTGCCGATTGTTCGGATAGACGGAGCGAACTTTGCGAAATTTATATCGTAGAGGGCGACTCGGCAGGCGGTACGGCGAAACAGGGCAGAGACAGACGTTTCCAAGCGATTTTGCCGTTGCGCGGTAAAATTTTGAACGTAGAAAAGGTACGCTTGAACCGCGTTTTGGAGAACGAGGAAATCAAGTCGATGATCACGGCGTTCGGTTGCGGTATCTTGGACGACTTCGACGAGAGCAAGTTGCGCTACGACCGTATCATTTCCATGACCGATGCCGACGTCGACGGCGCGCATATCCGTATTCTCTTGTATACCTTCCTTTTCCGCTATATGCGTCCCTTGATCGAGCACGGACACGTCTATTCGGCAAAGCCCCCTCTTTACAAGGCGTCCTATAAAGGGCACGACGATTATTTGTACTCGGAAGAAGAAAAAATCGAATACGACAAGAACGCGCCCGGCAAAGTGGAGTATCAACGGTACAAAGGTTTGGGCGAAATGAGTAAGGAACAGTTGTGGGATACCACGATGAACCCTGCCACGCGTACGTTGGTGCGCGTTACCATGCAAGACGCGGCGGAGGCGGATCAAATGTTCTCTATGCTGATGGGGGAAAATCCCGAATTGCGTAGAAAGTTTATTGAAGAGAACGCCACCCTCGTTACCGATTTGGATATTTAACGCGGTAACAGGCAAAAGAACAGGAGAAGAGAAAGATGGCAAAAAAAGAGACCAGCCCCGAATTGACGGAGGAATTCAAAAAGACGCTTGCAATGACCAAAATGTTGGACATTGAAGTGGACGAAGAACTGAAACGCTCGTTTATCGCGTACGCCATGGCGGTAAATAAATCGAGAGCGATCCCCGACGTGCGCGACGGCTTAAAGCCCGTGCACAGAAGAATTTTATATTCGATGCACGAAATGGGACTTTACAACGATAAGGCGTATCGTAAATGCGCCCGTATCGTTGGTGACTGTATGGGTAAATTCCACCCCCACGGCGACAGCTCGGTATACGACGCCCTCGTGCGTTTGGCACAGGAATTTACGATCAGCTTCCCCTTGGTAGACGGACACGGTAACTTCGGTTCGGTGGACGGCGACTCGGCGGCGGCTATGCGTTACACCGAAGCCCGTTTGACGAAGTTGGCGGCGGAAATGCTGCGCGACTTAGACAAGGAAACGGTGGACTTTATCCCCAACTTTGACGGCAGCGAGGAAGAACCTACGGTACTCCCCGCGCGCTATCCCAACTTGCTCGTGAACGGTGCGGACGGTATCGCCGTAGGTATGGCGACGAACATTCCGCCCCATAACCTCGCGGAAGTTATCGACGGCACGATCGCGATGATCGACAACCCCGACATCGACGTGGACGAACTGATGGAATATATCCCTGCTCCCGATTTCCCCACGGGCGGTATCATCATGGGCAGAAGCGGTATCAAAAAGGCATACCGCACGGGACAGGGCAATATCGTCATTCGTTCTAAATGCGAGATCGAAGAGCACGGCACGGGCGGCAACGTACGCTCCCGTATCGTCGTAACGGAGATTCCCTATCAAGTGAACAAGGCGCAACTCATCAAGACGATCGCCGACATGGTAAACGACAAGCGTTTGGAGGGCATTTCCGATATTCGCGACGAATCGGGTAGAGACGGTATGCGTATCGTGATCGAGTGCAAGAAGGACGCGAATGCGCAAGTCGTTTTGAATACGCTGTATAAAAAGACGAAGTTGCAAACGAGCGACGGTATCATTTTGTTGGCGCTCGTCGAAAACGGTACCGAACCGAAGACGCTGAATTTGCGCGATATTTTGTACCACTACCTCAACCACCAAAAGGAAGTGATCACCCGTCGTACGCGGTTCGACTTGAACAAGACGGAAGAACGCGCGCACATTATCGCAGGTTTGGTGCTTGCCCTTGCGAACGTGGACGAAGTGATCCGCATCATCAAGGCTTCCGCCGATAAGAACAAGGCGATTGAGGGCTTGACGGCGGCGTTCGAGCTGGACGAAAAACAAGCGAACGCCATTTTGGAAATGCGCTTGCAACGGTTGACGTCGTTGGAAGTGGAAAAACTCAAAGACGAGTTGGACGGTTTGTTGCGTACGATCGCCGACTTGAAAGACATTCTCGCCAACGAAAGCCGCGTGATGGAAATTATCCGCGCGGACTTGCTGGAAATCAAGAACAAGTATCCCTCGCCGAGAAAGACGGAAATTTCCGTGGACTACGGTAATATCGACGACGAAGACTTGATCGACCGCGAGGACGTCGTTATATCGATCACCCATTCGGGATATATCAAGCGTTTGCCCGTTGCCGAATATAAGGCGCAAGGACGGGGCGGCAGAGGAATCACGGCGCACCGCCCGAAGGACGAAGACTTCGTGGAAAAAATGTTCGTTTGCTCGACGCACGATCCCATTCTACTCTTCTCGTCGAAGGGAAAAGTATATTCGATCAAGGGCTATGAAATTCCCGAAGCGAACCGCACGGCGCGCGGCAGAGCGGTGGTGAACATCGTACAGCTCGATCCGGGCGAAAAGATCGAAACGGTATTGCCCGTGATCGCCAACAACGACGGATATCTCGTCATGGCGACCGAACGCGGCTTGATTAAAAAGACGTCGACGGCGGAGTTCGCGCGTATCCCGAAGAACGGTAAGATCGCGATCAAGATTATGGAAGACGATCGCTTGATTTCCGTACAATTCGCGAACGGCGAGGACGAAATTTTCGTCGCTTCCCGTCAAGGCAAGTGTATTCGTTTCTCCGAAAAGGACGTTCGTCCTACGGGAAGAGGCACGCAGGGCGTGCGCGCAATCACCCTCAACGAAAACGACTTCGTCGTGGATATGTTGATCGTCGATCGGACGCAAGACCTGTTCACCCTCACTTCCCTCGGCTACGGGAAACGTTCGAGCTTTGACGATTATCGCTTGCAATCGCGCGGCGGTAAGGGTATCAAGGCAGGTACGTTCAACGAAAAGACGGGCGAGTTGGTGAATATGAAACTCGTAACGGACGAGAACGATATTATGATCATCACGACGGGCGGTACGATCATTCGTATGCACGCGGACACGATCAGCCGTATCGGTAGAGCGACGCGCGGCGTACGCGTAATGAACGTCAAGGATAGCGAAGTGGCGACGGTGGACGTAACCGAACGCGACGACGAAGCGGAAACGCTTGCACCGGAAGAAACGGCGGCGGACTTGTCCCCCGAAGAACTTGCGGAAGGCGTGGAAGCGGAAGAAACGGAAGAGACCGTAGTCTTGCCCGACGAAACGGAAGAATAAGCCGTTAGGCAAAAATAAAAGAACGCCCGTACGAACGATTCGTACGGGCGTTCCGTTTATTCTTTTTTACGCGTTAATCGTCGGCAGGGTTAATCATATCGAACGCCTTGATCAGGAAGGAGGATATGGGGAAACTTGCCTGTACGATAATGACGAGAAGGAGCATTTGCGGCGTGGTGAACTGTAACGCCGACCAGCCCTTGAAGACGATATCGCCGAGGAAGGGCACGGAGACGACGGTTACGCACAGCGCGGCGCATACGATCCACAAAATGCTGCGCAAGAGGTTGAACGGTTGACAGATACGGAAGAGCATAACCAAACCAGTAAAGGTGAGGGAAAGCATCATCAACGCGGCGTATTCGCGCGCCTCTTCGCCCGTTGCCGTTACGAAGCCGAACGCTTCGCCGTAGCCGACGTTTTGTAAGACGTACAATGTCAATATGCCCAAGGACATCGTGATCGCACCGGGAATGGCGCGGCTGAGTACGTAGGGTATAAACCTGCCCTTGACGCGTTTGGTATTCGGTTGCAGGGAAAGCACGAAGGAGGGGAGCGCACTGATGATCATTTCGTACATCAGCATATTGCTCGTATCGAAGAAGTAGGTGCTACCCACCGCGATACATACCAAGGACAAAATCAACGTCAAAAACGTTTTCATAATGAAGATGGACGAGGAATCTTTGATGTTGTTGATCACTCGTCTGCCTTCGTAGACGATCTTGGGCATGGAAGCGAAGTTGTTGTCTTGCAACACGAGGTTGGACACATTTCTCGCCGCGTCGCTGCCCGACGCTACGGAAATGGCGCAGTCCGCTTCTTTCATTGCCAAAATATCGTTGACGCCGTCGCCCGTCATGGCGACCGTTGCGCCCGCTTTCTTGATCGCGCGTACGAGTACCGCCTTTTGTTCGGGCGTTACGCGTCCGAAAACGGTGTATTGATTCGCGGCGTTTTCCACTTCCAAATCGGACAAGCCTTCCAAGGAAATGAATTGCGCGGCGTTCTTGATGCCTGCGCGGCGCGCCACTTCGGATACGGTAACGGGGTTGTCGCCCGAAATGACCTTCACGGCGACATCGTTTTCTTTGAACCAACGAATGGTATCTACGGCGTCGGGACGGATATTATCCGAAAGGGTGATGATCGCCGCTGCCTTCAACCCGAGCGGCGGTTTATCGCCTTGTAAGGGGGAAGGGGAGTGCGCGACGACGAGGACGCGCAAGCCCATTTGGGCGTATTGTTTTACGATCTTATCGATCTTGACGGGCATGGGACGGAGGACGAACTCCGGTGCGCCCATGACGTACGTGCCTACGCCCTCGAACGTAACCGCGGACAATTTCCTCGCGGACGAGAAGGGCAGGATGGATACGGGGGTAAGCGCGGAGGAATGTCCGAACCGCTCGTACAGCGCGATCGACGTTTGGTTGTTGTCGTCGAGCGAGGCGAGGATAGAACCCATAATATCGTCGATACCGTATTCGGTATTGTTGTTGAGTAGGATACAATCGCTCACTTTCATGCGTCCGTCGGTGATCGTACCCGTCTTATCCAAGCACAGCACGTTGACGCGCGCGAGCATTTCCAACGAGTACATATCCTGCACGAGGGTGTTGTAACGGGCAAGACGAATCATGCCGACCGAGAGGGCGACCGTCGTCAACAGCAGCAAGCCGGAGGGGATCATACCGATCACGACCGCGCCCGTCCGCTGAATGGTTTGACTCAACGTGCCTTCCGAAGTTTCGTTGAGCAACGTCTTCCAAAATCCGCCGTTCGCCGCAATCTCTTCCCAGTTGCCGCCTTGGGCGTTGAAGTTGTTGAAGAACATAAATACCGCAACGGGAATGATCACGAGCCCGATTACCTTGATAAAGGTGGTGATCGAGTTCATAATTTCCGAATGGGGGCGTTTATACTTTTTCGCCTTTGCCGTCAATTTGCTGACGTACGTTTCGTCGCCGATCTTATCCACGCGCACGGCGATCTTGCCGCTGGCTACGAACGAGCCTGCGTAGACGAAGTCGCCGTCCTCTTTCTTGATGGGTACGCTTTCACCCGTCAACAGCGATTCGTTCAATTCGGCAACCCCCTCCAAGCATACGCAGTCGGCAGGGACTTGTTGTCCGGCGGATAAGATGAGTACGTCGTCGACGACGATTTGTTCGACGGGGACTTCTACCTGTTCGCCGTCTCGCACGAGTTTTGCCGTCGGCGAGGAAAGCAGGGTAAGTTTGTCGATCTTCCGTTTCGCACGGATTTCCTGTACGATACTGACGAGGACGTTGCAGGAGAAGATGAGGACGAACATAAACTGCGACAGGGGGGCGTGCGCCAATACGAGTGCGCACGCGACGAGGGCGCACAGCAGGTTGAAGAAGGTACAGATATTCCCCACGAAAATGCTGCGGTACGTCTTAGAATATTTTTTCGTCGTTTTGTTGACTAAGCCTTGCGCCTTGCGTTCTTCCACTTGCGCCGCGGATAACCCGACGTGCGCGTCGGCGAAAAAGCGTTTTACCGTTTGTTCCGCTTCGGGCGTTTGCACGCTCTCGTCGGACGGCGGCGTCGTTTTCGATTTCGTTGCTTTCATAATCGTCATACTCCCTAAAAAAGGATATAGTATCCTTATTATATCATAACTACGGCGAAAAGACAAGTTTTTTTCGGAAAATTTAACGGAAAATGACGAGCTTGCGGCGCATTTAATTGCTTTTCGCGAAAAAAAGTTGTATAATAGGGAAAACGAATGATTCGAGGTGTTTTTTATGATCGATATTAACCTTATCCGTACCAACCCCGATTTGGTCAAGGAAAATATAAAGAAGAAGTTTCAGGACGCAAAACTTCCGCTCGTGGACGAAGCGTTGGCGTTGGATAGCAAACGTCGCGCGCTGATCTCCGAGGGCGACGCACTCCGCGCGGCGAGAAATACCCTCTCCAAGAAGGTTGGCGAGTGTATGAAGGCAGGCAAGAGAGAGGAAGCGGAAGAAATTAAGGCGCAGGTAAAAGCGGACGCCGAACGCCTCGTAGCGATCGAGAAGGAAGCCGAAGAGGTGGAAATCGCGCTTAAAAAAGCGATGATGAGTATTCCGAATATCATTGCGGACGACGTGCCTATCGGCAAGGACGACAGCGAGAACGTAGAATTGCAACGGTTCGGCGAAGCGCGCGTGCCCGATTTTGAAGTGCCCTACCATTTGGATATTTTGGAAAAGTTGGACGGTATCGACGTCGATTCCGCACGCCGCACGTCCGGGCAAGGCTTCTACTATTTGACGGGGGATATCGCGCGGTTGCACTCCGCCGTGCTTTCGTACGCACGCGATTTCATGATCGACAAGGGCTTTACCTACGTCGTTCCGCCCTATATGATCCACGGAGACGTCGTTTCGGGGGTTATGAGCTTTGCGGAAATGGAAAACATGATGTATAAGATCGAGGGCGAGGATCTCTATTTGATCGGTACGTCCGAACACTCTATGATCGGTAGATTTATGGGACAAATTATCGACGGCGACAAGTTGCCCTTGACGTTGACGAGCTATTCGCCCTGCTTCCGGAAAGAGAAGGGTGCGCACGGTATCGAAGAGAGAGGTATTTACCGTATTCACCAATTCGAGAAGCAAGAAATGGTCGTCGTTTGCCGCCCCGAAGAGAGCGACGAATGGTACGAAAAATTGTGGAGCTACACGGTGGAATTGTTCCGCTCGTTGGATATTCCTGTAAGACAGCTCGGTTGCTGTTCGGGCGATCTTGCCGATTTGAAGTATAAGAGCTGCGACGTCGAGGCGTGGAGTCCCCGTCAAAAGAAGTATTTTGAAGTGGGTTCGTGCTCCAACTTGACGGACGCACAAGCAAGACGTTTGGCGATCCGCTATAAAGATTCGGACGGCAAAGTGAAGCTCGCGCATACGTTGAACAATACCGTCGTTGCGCCGCCTCGTATGCTGATCGCGTTCGTGGAAAATCATTTGCAAGCGGACGGCAGCGTGCATATTCCCGAAGTGTTGCGCCCGTACATGGGTGGCAAAGCGGTGATCACGCCGAAACAATAACGAAAAAAGGAATCGATAGGAAAAGACCGCGCGCGCGGTCTTTTTCCAAGAAATAGGGCAGCATGCAATATTTATTTTTTGACATCGAATGTGCAGGCGTATCCAAAAACGCGGCGAAAATTTGTGCGTTCGGCTACTGTCTCGTGGACGAACAATTTCATATTTTGGAAAAAGAGGACTTGTTGATCAATCCGCAGGGGCATTTTCATTTGACAGATCGCCGCGGTACGCAAGGCTTGGTTTTGCCGTATAAATACGAAGAGTTCAAGACGTATCCCACGTTCGTGGAGCGCGCGGAGAAGATATATGCGCTGTTGCAGGACGAGAACACCCTCGTCGTCGGGCACGCCGTGATGAACGACGTGAAGTATTTGAATTTGGAGAGCAAACGCTTCTCTTTGCCCTCGTTCAAGTTCTCCTTCGCCGATACGCAGTTCGTGTATATGAACAAGATCGGTGATTTTTCCCGTCAGTTCGGTTTGGAAACGATCGCGAACGACTTGGGCGTCCAATTTACCCCCCACCGCGCCGTGGACGACGCGTACGCGACGATGCGGATTGCCGAAGCGATGTGCGCCGAATCGGGCGTTACCTTTACGGAGTTGTTGAAAAAGTACTCCGTTACCGTGGGAAAAATTGAAAATTACGAAATTACGCAAAGCAACTCGGCGGCGTTTATCGCCTACCGCAAGGAAAAGGAAAGACAAAAGGAAGAGCGCGAACGGTTGCGCGTGGAGTTCCATATCTTTGCCGATCGCGAGAAGCGGAAACGCGCCAAAGAGGGCAAGTTGAAAAATCAACTCGTATGTTTTTCGCACGCGTTGGAGTTGCAAACTCCGCTTGCCAAGCGGCTATTGACCGCGGCGTTTGAAGAGGCGGCGTTTTGTACCTTCCGCGCGGAGGAGTGCGACGTGTACGTCTGTTTGGAGAACGAGGGCGGACTGCGCAGGCAGTCGGCGGAGGCGCGCGGCGCGCGCGTGTTTACGAGCGAAGATTTCGAGGCGTATTTGCGTCGGGTGTAAGGGCTATGAACGAAAGAATACCTCAAAATTTTATAGAGCGTATGAAAAAACAGCTTCCCGAAACGGAATGGGAAGCGTTTTTTACTACCTACGATCAACCGCCCGTCAAAGGGGTGCGTTTGAACCCGTTGAAGGGGGACGTGTACGCGTTGAAAGCCGTTTTACCCTTCTTGGACGAGCCGATTACTTGGGCGGAAAACGGCTATTATACGCACGGGGAGAAGTTGGGAGCGTCGCCGCTGCATTTTGCAGGCGCGTTCTATTCGCAAGAGCCGTCCGCCATGTCCGTCGCACCGAAAGCGGAAGCCAAGGGGGGCGAGCGCGTACTCGATCTTTGTTCCGCGCCCGGCGGTAAAGCCACGCAACTTGCCGCGGCAATGGGCGGCGAGGGTATACTCGTCGTCAACGAACCGATCCCGTCGCGCGCGAAAATTTTGTCGCAAAATATCGAACGCATGGGGGTGCGGAACGCAATCGTATGCAACGCGATGCCCGAAGAACTTGCCCCGATCCTCGGCGGCTATTTCGATAAGATCGTCGTGGACGCGCCCTGTTCGGGGGAAGGAATGTTCAAAAAGAACGCGGACGAGGCGTTGGTGGAATGGAGCGAGGACAATGTCGCGCTGTGCGCGGCGCGACAGGCGAATATTTTACGCTCGGCGACGGTAATGCTGCGCGCCGGCGGCAGGCTCGTCTATTCGACTTGCACCTTTTCCCGTGAAGAGGACGAGGGGCAAATCGAAGCGTATTTACGCGAAAATCCGCAAATGCGGCTGGTATCGACGGAGAAGTTGTATCCGCACCGTGTGCGCGGCGAAGGGCATTTTTCGGCGGTTTTAGAAAAGATTTCCGAAGACGAACCGCACTTGCCCATACGGGAGAAAAAACTTTGTTGTTCGCGTGCGACGGAAAAAGCCTATCGCGATTTTGAACGGGAGTTTTTCGTCCGTCCGTTCGCGCGGCGGTTGCACGAGGCGAGCGGCGTGTTGTACGACTTGCCCGACGGCGCGTTCGATTTTTCGGCGTTGCACGTCCTGCGCGCAGGCGTGCGTTTGGGTGAGCTGAAAAACGGGCGATTCGAGCCGAACCATTCGTTGGCGGCGTGTGCGCGCGCAGAGGAGTGTCGGCGCGTCGTGGACTTGCCTTTGATGGACGAGCGCGTGGAGAAATATTTGCGCGGCGAAACGATCGAATGGGAGGGGGAGAACGGTTGGTGCTTGGTATGCGTAGAGGGGTACGCGCTGGGGCTGGGAAAGACGGTCAACGGCGTGGTGAAAAATCATTTTCCCAAAGGCTTGCGTAAAGTGAAATGAAAAAGCGTAAAACGCCGTCTTGCCGAGTATAGGCAGGGCAGCGTTTGGATAATAGGCGCAAAAGAAGCGCGGTATCTTGCGATACCGCGCCTTTTCTTTTTTTATTCCGTTTTACCGATTATTTGTCGTTCTTGTTCGACTTCGTCGGTGCAACGCGGCGGTTTTTACGCGCGCGAACCAACGCTTTACGAACGACCAACGAAATGATCGCGAGCAGCAGTACGGCGGCTACGATGATCGAGCTTGCCAACAGCCAAGGGTTCAATTCGGACGTCGTCGTCGAATCGGTATCGTCTTCCGTCGTATCGTCGTCTACGGCGTCGGTGTCCACCGACGTGTCGGCGAGCGAGAAGTTCGCGTACGTTTCGTACGTCGCGTCGTCTTGATAGTAGAGGTAAACGACGTCTTCTTCGTAGTTCGATTGCTTATATTCGTCGTACGAGTTGCCTACGCCCTGCAAGTCTAATTCCTTGTTGTAGCGCAAGAATTTCGCCGTATCGAAGAAGGTGAACGTACTCTTGAACGTGTCGGCGTTCGCCGTTTCGTCCTCGCGTTCCGCAAGGTTGTTCTTGTAGGTGTCCGCGTCCAACGTACCGATGTCGTACGAATCGGCAATGACGTACGCCGTCGTCGCCGTGCCGTTCGCGGTTGCGTCGTTACGGTTGCCGCACCAAATTTCCAAACGGTAATTCTTTGCCGTCGCGCCCGTTTTGAGGAAGAACTTAACGTCTTTCCAGCTGCCGTCGCCGTTGATTTCCACGCAAAGTTTCTTCGCTTCGTGCGCTTCGTAACGCGCCGTCAAGCCCGTCAACTTCGAGAAGTCCGTAACTTGGGTTTTCTTGCCTTGATCGGAGTACGCAGTCATGTTTTCGGCGTTATAGCAGTAGAACGCGATACCGTTGTTGCCCTCGTGTTGCCACTTGTCCATATAGTCGTACGCGGTGAAGCCGTCGGCGAGGCGCAAGTTGTCGTTCGCGTCGGGCGTGCCGAACGCTTGCAAGTTTGCGTAATAGCCGTTGGGAACGGACTCCGTCGTGCCGAGCGTCTTCCACCAAGAGGGGTTGACTTTATATAAGCCGTTCGATTGACGGAAGAGTGCGATATCCTTATCGCGGAAGCCGCTTGCCGAGGGATCGCTCGCGCAAACGTTGCCGTCGTCGTCGTACCAATAGGTAACGTTACGGGAAACGGACAGGCTGTTATTGAACGAGTCGTCGTCCGTGTCGATGAGGTAGACGTACGCCTTCGCGCCCGCACTCACTTTCAAACGCATCGCGATCGATTGATACGAATCGGAGGGGATCGTTTGCGATTTGCCTACGAAGCCGTAGGAAGCGGTTGCGTACTCGCCGTTGAAGAGGACGAGGGGTTGGTTCGCCGTGCCCCACAAACCGTTGGAGAACACGCTGTTCCATTGTTCTTCGGCAGTCGTGCCCGTCGCGCCGAGTTGCGTCAACAGTCCTGCGGTTTTGTACTCTTCTTTATATTTTTGATTTAACAGACCTGCGGTTGCGTTTTCCGTCGTGGGAGCAGGTTTATCGCCGCCCTTGTAGAGGGTGTAATTTTTCGGCGTGCCGTAGTTCGTTTCGATGTCGGAAACGGCTGCGACATCGTCGAATTTGCCGCTGGGATCGATTTCTTCGTCCGAAACCGTAACTTTCTTCGCGTACGTGCCGTCCGTTGCCAAAGCAAATTCGTCGTCGTTGGCGAAGGTGTGCGTGGTGAAGTTGGTGAACGCCGCGTAGCCCGGTTTATACGCGTCTTGCGTTGTGTTGATCAGCGTCGTAGGACCGAGTTGCAACGTAACGGACAACGTTTCCGCTTTCTTCGCTTCTACGAAGAAGAAGCAACGTTGCCAACCGTCGGTCGCCTCGTTCGTGTCTACCGTCGTGGTGTCGATCGATTCTAACGTGGAGATCGTCTTGCCGCTTGCATCTTTCAGCGTAACCGTCGCGCCTGCCGTGCCATTCATAGCACTCGTCTTGACGTAGAAGGAGATCGCGAGGTAGTCGCCTTCGTTCACGGAGAAGGTTGCGTCATTCTTTGCCGTGAGGGGCGCACCCTCCGACGAGAACAGCAACGAGAAGCTCTTGCTTTCGATCAACGCGTTGTCTTGCAAGTAGTTTTCGTAAACGGCTTTCAGATAACGATTCGTAGTGGAAGCGAGTTCCGCCGCGTTGGCGTATACCGTCGCCACGTCGTTCGAGCCGTCGATCAGCGTGCCGAGTGCTACGGGTTTCTTCGCGTTCGCAGGGTTCGCGATACCCGTCGCGCCGTTCTTAACCGCCGTAAATACGCCGTCCGTCGTATTTTTTTGCGTCGTATATTCGTAGGTGAACGCGCCGTTCAAATAGTCGTTGTCGGTGAACGCGCTGCCCGAAAGGTTCATTGCGAAGTTCACGTCGGATTCGCGGTAGGCGTTGACCGTTTTCGAGCCTGCCGCCGTGTGCGTGAGCGTGTATTCCGTAAGGGAAGTCGTGTCCGCGGAATATTCGTCCAACGTGATCGTCTTACATTCGATATCGTCGAAGAAGGCGTAGCCGTTGACGTATTCGTTCATATTCGTACCGCCCGATTGTCCCAAACCGAGTTCGAGGGTGAGGGTGGTGGAAGCGAAGGACGAGCCTTGGATATAGAAGGTGTATTGCTTCCAACCGTTGTGATCGGTGTAGCCGTCGGTGTTGATGTTCTTCACCTCTAACGGTTCTAACGTCTTGCCGCCGACCGTATGCGAAAGGCGAATATACGCGCCCTTATCCACGGCTTCTTGACCATTTTCGGCGTTATCCGACGAAGCGGAACGGAGATCTGCCGTCTTTACCCACAGGGAAAGCCGTGCCGCCGTGCCTGCCGCTACCGTTACGGTAGAGGACGAGGTATATTTTTGCGCCGTGCCTTGCTTGTGATAGTTCGTCGTATCGTAATCGTTATGGATCATCAATACTTTGCTGTCGTAGCCGTCCGCCGACGTATCCGCGTGGTGCGTTTTGGGGTTAGCGCAATCGGGGAGATCTTCCTCGTCGATCGTAACCGATTCGTAAAAGCTGAGCCCCGTCAACTTTTTGTCGTCGTCTTCGTTGGCGTCTTCCCAAGCTTCGTAATAGGCGAGCTTGTCCTTCAACGTCATCGTGCTCCACCGATCTTTCGCCTGTGCTTCGGTGAGGTTTTTCACGTTCTCGACGGCGTTCGTCGTCATGGAAGTCCAAGCGGCGTCGGACGTGTCGACGATACCGCTGGCAGATTGCGAAGCTTGCGCCGTGCCCGTCGAAGCGGAGTACGCCGCGCGCGTCCACGAATCGACCGTGGTGCTGAAATATTTCATATTTGCGTCCGCAACTTTGGCAAAGTTGGGGTTTTGGACGAGATAATTCTTTTCCGCGTCCGTCTTTTCTTCCTCGGCGGACGAGGAGGAGCTGCTGGACGAGGACGTCGAAGAAGAGGACGAGTCGTCCGCGTTACATGCGGCAAGCGCGGTAACGGACGAGCACATCAATACGGATAAGAGTAATGCAAGAAATTTCGTCTTGCGAGAGCTGTCGTTATTTTTCATACAACCACCTTTGTTCTATTTGCTACGAACGGAGAAAAAATCGTCCGTTCCTACGCGCGTGTGTGTCTTATATACTTATAAAATACCACGCTATTCTATTTTAATACAAAATGCCATTCTTGGCAAGCGTTTACGGCGGTAAATCGTAGAAAAAGTTTGATAAAACGGAAAAAAATACGCAAAATACGAGGGGAAGAGAAAGGAGGAGAACGGGGAGAATGAACGGGAAGTCGTTTTTTGCGCGACAGCTGCTTTCGTTGCGGCGCGTGCTTTGCGGTTGCGCCGTAGGCGCGGCGAACAGTCTGTTCGGCGGTGGGGGCGGTATGCTCGCCGTGCCTACTTTGTTGCGGAACGGGTACGAACAAAAGGAGGCGCACGCGACGGCGATTTTGGTGATTTTGCCCGTGTCCCTCTTTTCGTTTATACTCTATTGCGCGTACGGTTGGTGTCGGTTTTCGGTGCTGATTCCCACCGCCGTCGGGGTAACGTGCGGCGGTTCGATCGGGGCGTGGCTGTTGGACAAATTGCCCGAAAAAGCGGTGCGAATTTGCTTTGCGTGTTTGCAAATTTTCGCAGGCGCGTTCCTGCTGTTTTTTCGCTGAAAAGGAGGGCGGTTGTATGCGGTTTTATCTATACTTGGCGTTGGGGCTGATCGGCGGTATTCCTGCCGGAATGGGCATGGGCGGCGGCACGCTGACGATTCCGCTATTGCTCTTTTTCGGCGGTGTGGAACAACGGGTGGCGCAATGCGCCAATCTCTTTTCCTTCCTGCCGATGAGCGCTTTCGCGCTGCGGAAACACGGGCAAAAAGGACTGTTGAAAACGACGGGTTTAGGGTGGATCGTGCTGCCTGCGCTCGTCGTGGGCGGCGCGGGTGCGGTGTTGGCGGCGTACTTGCCGTCCGCGACGCTGAAAAAGGGGTTCGGCGCGTTCCTGATCGGGCTTGCCGCGTACGAATTGACGAGCATATTTGGGAAGAAAAAGACATAAAAAGCGTTGGACAAAACGCACGAAGATTTTAGAGCGGAAAAGCAGGGAGCGGAGTTCGTCCGTTCCTTGCTTTTTTTGCGACGGGCGTTTTGCACAAAAAAGCGGACGGAAATTATCGAAAATGAAAAAAATTGTCAAAAAAACAAAAAAATTTCAAAAAAGGTATTTACAAAACGGGTTTTATGTGTTAAACTATGGGAAAAATCGAGCAAAGTGTACTCTCGTACTCCGTACGCCGTCGGATAGGCGTCGCGGTGCGCTCGGTACGGAAAGAAGAATTGTCGCGTAGCGTTGCAACGGCGACGCTGCGCTTGCAAGTTGAGGAAATATAAGGCAAGACAGGCTTAGGTGCTTTTTCGAGAGGCGAAAAGGCGGATACGCAAGGAAAAAAGGTGATTGACGTGGAAAAAATAGGTATTATCGATTTAGGTTCTAACACCGCCCGACTGTTGATCGTGGACATGTTCGCGGACGGGCATTTTATGGTGGTGGACGAGCTGAAAGAAAGCGTTCGGCTCGGACAGGATATGGACAGGGACGGGTTCTTGAAACCGCAACGCATTGCGGAAACGATCAAGACGTTAAAGATGTTCAAAAAATTATGCGACGCGAACGGCGTGGAACGGATCATCGCCGTGGGAACGGCGGCGGTTCGTCGTGCAAAAAATCAACGCTCGTTCTTGGACGAAATTCAGGTGTCGTGTAACATTACCATCAAAGTGTTGTCCGAAGAAGAAGAGGCGATCCTCGTCTATCGCGGCGTAATCAATTCGATGGATATTCCCAAGGGCTTGATTTTGGAAATCGGCGGCGGCAGCACGAAGATTATCCACTACAACCGTAGAAACCTGTTGAACTACGCTACGTTGCCGTTCGGCGCGGTTACGTTGACCGATTTGTTCTCCGGCGACGCGACTCCCCAAGAGGCGGCGGCGCACGTGGAGGAGTTCTTCGCCGAACAACTGAAAAAGTTGCCCTGGTTGTCCGAACTCGATCCCGAAACGCAAATGATCGGCGTGGGCGGCTCGTTCAGAAACTTGTTCAAGATCACGAAACTCGTGAGAAAGTACCCGTTGGACAATCCGCATAACTATCAAATGGAAGCGGACGATTTCACGGGCGTATACGATATGATGAAGGCGTTGGACGTGGACAAGCGCAAGAAGATCAAAGGGCTTTCCCCGTCGCGCGCGGACATTATGCCTGCGGCAATGGCAATCGTGAAGGCGTTTATCGATCATATCCACGCGGAGAAGTTTACCATTTCCGCGAGCGGACTGCGCGAGGGCTTGATGATCAATCAGGCGTTGCCGATTACCGTGGAGAAACCGGTTGCCGACGTACTCGGATACAGTTTGAGTACCCTCGTCAAGTATTACGGTTGCGACGAGAAGCACGTGGAACACGTGATGCAACTGTCCGTGCAGCTGTTCAAGCAACTGCGCGTGTTGCATAAATTCCCCCGTCAATACCTCAAAGTGTTGAAGATTGCGGCTTGCTTGCACGATTGCGGTCGAGAAGTGAAATATTACAACCACGCAAGACACAGCTGTTATATGATCCTGAACGCGTCCATCTTCGGGGCGACGCACCGCGAGATCGTGTTGGCGGCGTTCGTGGCAGGTTGTCATAACTGTGAAGATGTGCCGATGCTCGAATGGCAAAAATATAAAGATTTGGTGCTGGAAGAGGATCTGGACGCCGTGAAGAAGTTGGGCGTGCTGTTGCGTATCGCCGAAAGTTTGGATAGAACGCAATGCGGCGTCGTTGGCGGCGTAAATTGCGACGTCTTGGGAGATTCCGTCATTTTGAAAACGGAATTGACGGGCGACGCGGCGTTGGAAATTCGCGATGCGGAGAACGCGGGAATGGAATTTAAGCGTGCGTTCCGTAAGAATTTGGAAATCTTATAAAGCGAAGCACCGCTCGTCGGCATAAGCGGACGAGCGGTTTTCTTTTTATCACGGGAGAGAAGATAGGGTGCAATGGATTTTGGCAAGCGCGTCGCCGCGGCGTAAGGAGCTGCTGCACGAGCTGATAGACGATTTTGAGATTATTCCTGCCAAGGGCGAGGAACGCGCGGAGGAAGGACTTTCCCCCGAGGCACTCGTCAAGGCGTTGGCAAGGCAAAAGGCGCGTGAAGTGGCGGCGTTGCCGCAAGCGCGCGGTAAGGGCGTGTTGGGTGCGGATACCGTCGTGGCGTTGGACGGCATCGTGCTGGGAAAGCCGAAGGACGAAGCGGACGCCGTACGTATGCTCACCGCGTTGTCTAACCGTACACACGAAGTGTTCACGGGGGTATGCGTGTCGTTGCCCGACGGGCGCGAGCGGCTTGCCGCGGCGCGTACCGAAGTGGAGTTTGAAAAACTTTCGCCCGAATATATCGCCGAATACGTCCGCGGCGGTTCGCCGATGGATAAAGCGGGCGCGTACGGCATACAGGACGGCGGTTTGGTGAAAGGAATACGGGGGAGCTACTCGAATGTCGTGGGCTTGCCCGTCGAATTGTGTCGGGAAATATTAAAGGATATATAAACGCGTACGTGGTACGTCTCGTTGTTAAAACGGACGGGGCAGGTATGCGTTGAAAAAGAACGGGAGATTGGGCTATGTGGAAGTTGGCAATCGATTTCGGGTCGTCGATGACGAAGATATACCGCGCGGATACGAGCAGCGGTATCGTGCTTGCCGAACCGTCCTGCGTGGCGGTCGTCGGCGCGGATAGAACGCTGAAAGCGATCGGAAAAGAAGCGAAAAACTTAATAGGCAAAACGGCGGAGTTCACGAGCATTATCTATCCCGTCTACGAGGGCGAGATCGTCGATTTGCCCTTGGCAGCGGCGATGCTCAAAGCCTTTTTGTCGCGCGTGGATATGAAACCTTCGCTGTTGAAGCGTACCCAAGTTCTTTTCAGCGTGCCTTGCGGCGCGTCCGCTTCCCTCTTGTCCGATTACGCCTTGCTCGCCGAAGAATGCGGACTGAAAAAAGTACATTTCGTAGAGCAACCGTATCTTGCCGCACTCGGTTGCGGCGCGATCGTCAGCGACTCTGATCCCGTATTTTGTATCGATATCGGCGGCGGCACGACGAACGTGGCGGTCGTATCGGGAGACGGAATTATCGCAGGGCTGTCTATGAACGTCGGCGGCAACAATATGGATGCGAACATTATCGCGCGCGTGTTGCGCACGTATAATTTGAAGATTGGCGCGTTGACGGCGGAACGCCTGAAAAACGCGATATGCACCCTCGGCGACGCGCGCGGCGCAATGGTGGCGGAAGGGAGTGCGGCGGATACCTGTCGCCCGTCGGCAGTCAGCGTGCAGGCGGCGGAGTTGTCCGATTGTATCCGCACTTACGTGGATAAGATATTAGAATACGCGGTGGCGGTGTTGCGAAAGTTGCCTGCGGAAGTGGCGGCGACGGTCAATCGGAACGGAGTGTTCCTGACGGGCGGCGTCATGAAGATCCCCGGCGTGGCGGCGTATATCGGCAGGTGCTTGGAAATGCGCTATTACGTTTGCGAAGAACCGCAGTTTGCCACGGTGCGCGGCGGCGGCGCGTTGATTCGCGATAAGGCGTTGTTGGCGGCGTACGGGAAAGAATCGGAATAAACGAAGGAAGAGGGAGCGCTCGGAAGAGCACTTCCTTTTTTCTTTGCCGCGCAGAGTGCGCGTTGCGGTTTGTTTCCCGTCATTGCGAGCCGCAGGCGTGGCAATCTCACTCAAAAAAATTTCAAAAAATTCAAAAAATTTTTCAAAAACCTCTTGACAAATGAAAAAACGGTGCTATAATAAAGGTACAAAAAAGAAAGAACCGAACAAAAAACGGTTGAAAGCAACAAAAAACAAGGGAGAAACTCCGATGCACGGATAAGATTGTCGAAAGGTTCGACGAAAGTGCCGTAGGGATACGGCGAAAAATCGTTAGAGGAAAAGGAGGGTACGAAAAGCGATGATTCCTTCCCACGTTAGGGCAAACGCCTAAAAGAAAACGCAAATATCGAAAGCACTCTTGAACGGGGCAAATGGAAATTCGACGGAATTTCGGTAGGTACTCGGCGCGATACAAAGCGGACTGGTTTCGATATCACTCGAAAGCCGAAAAATTTGACGAAATTTAGGCGAGCGATCGGAAAAGCGTAGCCGTAGCACGATAGCTGCGGAAAATAAACGAGGCGAGGTACAAATCGAATGACTTGTACGAATGACACTCCGACGTACTAATGTTAGCCGATGGAAAAATCGGACGGTAAAAAAGAAAACGAGTTAAAGGAGGTGCGACGATGAACAGAAACAGCGTAGCAAAACGGTACTTTAACAAACAAGAAAAAGCGAGGTAACACTCCGATGAACTACGTTA
Organism: uncultured Clostridia bacterium; assembly: GCA_964504025.1. Lineage (GTDB taxonomy): Bacteria > Bacillota > Clostridia > Christensenellales > Borkfalkiaceae > Scatosoma. The sequence continues at coordinate 2,429 of CAZDCO010000017.1, read as the reverse complement.
TCAAGGGCGTACAAAAATAAAAGAAACCCGAATTTTTAGCGACGAATGGGTCGGCACGCAGCGTATGGCTTGCAACAACGGGTAGAACGAAAAGGGAAACGCTCCACAACTGAATATGAAAATACGATCTCCGTTGTAAAGCGGAGATTTACTTTTTTGTTCGCCGCGGCGTGCGGCGGTCGGGGAGTGTCGTCGCGCCGTCGTTTCGGGTGGCGTTTTTTGTTGTTGCGCGCTGCCACCCTGTCATTGCGCGGCGCGGTTTGTTTACCGTCATTGCGAGCGAAGCGCGGCAATCTCTTGTTGGGTTTCGGTAATGCGGCACGAGATTGTTTCGTCGTGATACTCCTCGCAACGACAGTATTGCCGCGTCGCTCCGTTATTGCGCGGCGTTGATTTGCGGCGCAATGCCGTCGTCGCGGCTCACTCACGTACTTCCGTGTACGCTCGTTCGCCGCTCCTTGCCTTGCTTGCAACTGAACGCTTTTCGTTTCCGCCACCCGTTATTGCGCGGCGATTTGTTTACCGTCATTGCGAGCGGTGGAACGCCGCGCGGCAATCTCGCTTTTCGCGAACGCAAAACGAAAAGGAGCGGGGCAGGTATGCGACGAACGGCGAAAACCGTAGGCGGGTACGCGTGTAAAAAAGTCATATTTTATTATGACCTTTTTGTATAAAACCCTTGACAACGCGAACGGGCTATGCTATAATAGCTCTACAAAACATAAAATGGAGGACTTATCATGAAGAAAGTCAAATTATTTCTCGTTTCGCTTTTAACCGTTATCCTCAGCCTATTTTGTTTGGTAGGCTGCACGGCCGGCAAATACAAGGCTGTTAGCTATAACCTCGGTTTCGTATCGTTTGATATTACTGACGAAGACAACGAATCGTACGTTGAGTTGAAAGGCGACAAAACGGCGATCGTACACGTAAAGGTTGATGTCATTTCTGTGGACGGTACGGGTACTTGGGAAGAAAAGGACGACGAAATTTCCATTACGATCGAAGGTATCACGTACAACGCAACGGAAAAAGATGGCGTTTTGACCGTAAACTTCCTCGTTGGCTCGGTAGTTCTCAAAAAATAAACTCTAAAAACGAAAAAGCCTGTTCGGAATACTCCGAGCAGGTTTTTTTATACGCTTTCGGCACACTCCGTGTGCGCGATGTACGTTCCGCAAAAAAGAAACCCTCGTCCGTCGCCGAACGAGGGGGGGAACGCTATGCGTCGATTATTTCTTTAATTTCTTGCCGAACAGCGCGAGTACCGCGTCGATCAGGAAGAGGATACCTGCAACGATGCACATAACGTCCATCAACGCCCATTTTGCAACGACGAGCAGGATACCGACGACGATCGTTGCGATCGGGGAAAGGAGTGCTTGCCAGCCTTGCTTACATCTTTGCAACGTCTCCATAACGCCCTTGACGATCAATACGATACCGAATACCAACAACACGATATCGGCAATCAGCCAACCGAAGACGATAATCAATACGCCGACGACCATTTCCGCGACGCCTTTCACCAAGCCTTTGTTTTGCAGGGCGTCGATAATGCCCACCACGATAAATAACGCGCCGACGATCGTCATCAGGATACTCAACGAGCCGCCCTTCAACACGATCAGCAATATGCCGATTACGGCGTACAGCGCGCAGGTGAGAAGGTTGTTCGTCGTCAGCTGCAACTGCCATTTTGCAGTCTTTTTCGATTTCTTTGCCATAATAGTTTTCTCCTTGTTTTGATTTGCCTAAAATTATACTATGTATATCTTCATTTGTCAAGTACCGCGTGGAAAAAATTTCCGTTCGGTGCGATTATTTTTCTTCGTCGTTTTGCGTGGGCGTTTCGTCGGTATTCATAAAATCGGGCGCAGGGGGATCGTCGCGGTGTTCCAAACTTTCCTGCTTGCGCTTACAAAAGAGCATGAGTGCAAAAAAGATTGCCGCGGCGAGCAGAGTAACGAGCAGCCAAGGCAAATCGCCGAACGTGCCGACGAGGAATAGTGCCGCCAAGCAGAGGGCGCACAATACGGTGAAGAGGATTCGTAACGTTTTCCACATAAGTTTTTTCCTTTGCCGCCGATTATGCGGCGTGCGTTTTGCGTTTTTGAGGTGCGGTGGAGGTGAAGGGGTAAGAGATTGCCGCGCTTCGCTTGCAATGACGGCGAATAAACCGCTCCTCGCAATGACGGTAAACTGTCGTTCGCAACGCCGCTCCCCTGTCATTGCGAGGAGTGTAACGACGAAGCAATCTCGCCTTTTCCGTACCGTAACGCATACGCGTATAATATATTATATATTGTATCACGCGCGCGCGTAGAAGTCAAGCCGTAGCAGGCAGCGCGAGGGAAGATTTGCCCCGTATTGACAAAAAAACTTTAAAAAAGCCGAAAAAAATGTAAAAAAGAGCGAAAAAACAGTTG